>JBBSAA010000098.1:0-9839 GCA_038252715.1 Lysobacterales bacterium
CGGCATTCACGCGTTCTTGCTTGATCGCTTCGTACTGCTCGCGCAGCCGCTGCTTGCGCTCGGCTTCTTGCTGCCGCTCGATATCTTCCGTGAGATCGACTTGGGCCTGGCGCGTGCGCTCTTCCTGCTCCTTGCGCTCGGCCTCGGCTTTCAACAAGGCGTTGCGATTGATATCTTCCTGGTCCACCGTGTCAGGCTGGTCCTGCGGCTTCTGCGGCTTGTTCTGGATCGGGATGTCGCTGTCCTGCGGCGCCGGGGACGGTACCGGTTGCGGCGCAGGCGCCTGTTCAACCAGCTCTGGCTTGGCCGGCGGCGACGCCTTGATCGCTTGCTGCGCGGCGCGAAGGTCGGCATTTGAAAAAGCCAGCGTGGCTTGAATGGGTTCGCCGGCGGCCGAAATCTCGGTGCGCTGGCACGAGACCAAGCTCGTCAACAACAGCATCACGATCAGACCGACGTGCAAACCCACGGTCAGGATGATCGCCAGCGTATTGTCTTTGCGAGTCTCAATCATGTCTTGCTCAGCGGCCGTCCGTCGGTTTGCTCATCAAGCCGACCTTCTGCACGCCCGCGGTTTGCAGCAGCACCATGGCGCCGTAAACCTTGTCATAGCTGGCCTTACCATCGCCGGCGATGAAGACCGCCACGTCGGGATTGGTGGCAACGATCGCTCCGACCTTCGCCGTTAGCTCCGCAGCCGACACCGACTGATCTTTGGACTTTTCATCGATCTTGAGCTTGAAATTGCCGGCGCTATCGACTGTCACCGTGATCGGTTGCTTCTTGGTGTCCACCGATCGCGCGTTCGACTTGGGCAGGTCAATATCGACGCCGAGGTTAAGCAAGGGCGCGGTGACCATGAAAATGATCAGCAGTACCAGCATCACGTCGATATAGGGCACGACGTTGATTTCGGCCTTGAGCTTGCGCTTGCGCCGGTGGCGGGAAAATGTGGCGGTCATGGACATGGCTGTTTCCTCAACGCGTCAGGCGCACTGGCGGGGTCACGCCGCTCATTGGTCGTCGCCGGTTTGGCGCTGCAGGATCGAGGACAATTCTTCGGCAAAGCTTTCGTAACGCACGGAAATGCGTTCGATGCGCGTGGCGTAGCGGTTATAGGCCCAGACCGCCGGGATCGCAGTGAACAGGCCCATGGCCGTTGCGATCAGCGCCTCGGAAATACCCGGCGCAACGTTCTGGATCGTGGCCTGGGTGGTCGTCGACAGCTCGCTAAAGGTAACCATGATGCCGAACACGGTACCGACCAAGCCAACATACGGCGCGGTGGAACCCACATTGGCCAGCAGTTCGAGGTTGTGTTCCAGACCGTCAATCTCGCGCGCCAAGGTGGCCCGCATCGCACGCTGCGCGCCTTCGAGCTGGGCGCGCGAATCGATGGTCTTTTTCTGCTGGCGTAGTCGGGTGAACTCGCGGAAACCCGCTTCGAAGATCGCTTCCAGACCGCCGACACCGCGGTTGCGGTCGGTCGCGTTACGGTACAGCTGGTTGAGATCGGCGCCCGACCAGAACTTTGCCTCGAACTCGTCGGCATCGCGATAGGCGCGGCTGAACACGCTGTATTTTCGGAAGATGATGAACCAGCTCAGCAGCGAACCAATGACCAGCAAGATCATTACGATCCAGACCGGCAGCGAGGCGCCCTTGAGCAGCTGCCAATAATCGAGATGGCCGGTCGCCGCCGGCGCCTGTACGGCGGTCGCGGCGGTGTAGAGCAGGAACATCGGCGTCATCAAGGTTCTCCTGGGCGAGTTTCCGGCACCAGCCACTCTGGCAGGGCACGCGGACGGAATTGGGAAGCAGTCACACAGGCCACGCGAACCTCAGCACGCAGGAGACAGTCGTCCCCGCGAAAGAGTTCCTGCGTGACCAAGAAGCTAGCGCGCCGGCGCTCGGCGAGCACCGAGGTGGCTGCCAGCAGATCGTCCAACCGCGCTGGTTTCAGGAAGTCGATGCGCATTTCACGCACCACCATCACTAGGTCGTCCGAGTCCTTGACTGCCTGCTGTTCGATGCCCTGCGCTCGCAACCATTCGGTGCGCGCGCGTTCGAGGAACCGCAGGTAGCTGGCGTGATAGACGACCCCACCGGCATCGGTATCTTCCCAATACACCCTTATCGGGAAGCTGAACGTGGGATCAACCATCGAACAAATCAGCGTCGGAAGGGCGTTTTGGCGCTTTCAGACCCATGTGTTGATAGGCCTTGTTGGTCGCCATGCGGCCGCGCGCGCTGCGCACGATGTAGCCCTGCTGGATTAGATACGGTTCGATGACGTCCTCCAGCGTGCCCCGCTCCTCCGAAAGAGCGGCCGCGAGTGATTCCACGCCAACCGGACCACCATCGAAGTTTTCCATGATCATGCGCAGCAAACGACGGTCGGTATCGTCGAAGCCCATCGGGTCCACCTTGAGCATGGCCATGGCGGCATTGGCAACGTCATGGGTGATTTCGCCGCCGGCGCGCACCTGGGCGAAATCGCGGGCGCGGCGCAGCAGGCGATTGGCGATACGCGGGGTGCCGCGCGAGCGGCGGGCGATTTCGCCGGCGCCGCCGGGATCGCAGGCAATCCCCAAGATGTTGGCCGAGCGCCGCACGATGCGCGTCAATTCTTCGGCCGAATAGAATTCGAGCCGCTGCACGATTCCAAACCGATCGCGCAGGGGGCCAGTCAGCAGGCCAGCGCGCGTGGTCGCGCCAATGAGGGTGAACGGCGGCAGATCTAGCTTGATCGAGCGGGCCGCTGGGCCCTCACCGATCATGATGTCGATCTGGAAATCTTCCATCGCCGGGTACAGCACTTCCTCGACAACCGGCGACAGCCGATGGATTTCATCGATAAACAGTACGTCGTGCGGCTGCAAGTTAGTCAGCAGCGCGGCGAGGTCGCCAGCACGTTCGATTACCGGGCCCGAGGTCTGGCGCAAGTTGACGCCCAGCTCGTTGGCGATCACATGGGACAGCGTGGTTTTGCCCAAACCGGGCGGACCAAAGATCAGGACGTGATCGAGCGCCTCGCGTCGGCCCTTGGCCGCTTCGATGTAAATCTTGAGCTGCTCGCGAACCGCTTCCTGCCCGAGGTACTCATCGAGCGTCTTGGGCCGGATGCTGGCCTCGATGGCCTCGTCTTCGCGCGTGGCAGCGTTGGCAATTACGCGGTCTTCTTCCATGCCGTGATTATGTCAGCACATGGGCGGCGAAACCGCCGAAACACTCGCCATTCCTCATCAATCTCGTGGCCATCCCGACGAAATTGCCGCTGCCATCCGGGCGGAGGCAGGGACCCCAGGGGTTGAAAGGCGGTGGGTCCCGGCCTTCGCCGGGATGACGGTCTTTCGAGGAACGAATACCGAGGACCGTCAGGCTATCGCCCGCGCCCCCTAGTCCAGCCGTCACGGCAAGCGTGCGCCCCCAAGGGTGTTGGCTGCCGAGAAAGACATCGGCTGCGCCGAACTAACCGTTACAAATTTGAAACCGCTAGATAACCACCTGCGTTCCGAGCTCCACCAAGCGATTGCCCGGGATACCGAAGAACTCCGTTGCCGGCGTGGCGTTGCGCGACATCACTAGGAACAGCTTGTCGCGCCACAGGGCCATGCCTTGGTCGGCCTTGGCACTGAGCGCCTCGCGGCTGGCGAAGAAGGTGGTGTCCATCGGATCAAACGCCGGCCCGGGAATCGACCAGCGTTTCAGCGCCTTAGGCACGTCGGGGTCTTCCATGTAGCCAAAACGCAGGGTCAAGCGCGCGAAACCGTGGCCCAGGTCGGTGTAGCCGACACGCTCATGTTCTTCGGCGCGCGGCAGGCTGACAGTCTCAACGCTAAGCAACACGTTTCGTTCGTGCAGCACCTTGTTGTGCTTGAGGTTGTGCAGCAGCGCTGGAGGCATGTACTCGTTGGACGGCGTCATGAAAATCGCCGTACCGGCCACGCGCACTGGCGCATCGCACATCACGCTTTGCACGAAATGCTCGATGCGCAAGCTGTCGCGATTGACCTGCTCGCGCACGAGGTCGCGGCCGCGACGCCACGTACGCATCAGGGTGAATACCGCCACCGCGATGGCCACCGGCACCCAAGCACCGTGGAAGAACTTGATTGCATTGGCTGAGAACAGCGCGCCATCGATGATCAGGTAGAAGATGCCGACCACGGCAATGGCCCAGCCCGGCCAGCGCCAGCGCGAGGACGCCAGCATCATCAGTAGCAAGGTGTCGATCAACATCGCGCCAGTCACCGACACGCCGTAGGCAGACGCGAGGTTGCTGGAGCTGCCGAACGCCACCACCAGCAGCATCACGCCCACTAGCAGGATGCGGTTGATCCACGGCAAGTAAACCTGGCCGATGGTTTCATCCGAGGTGTGGATCAATTTGAAGCGCGGCAGGTAGCCGAGCTGGATGGCTTGCCGCGCCAGCGAGAACGCGCCGGAAATGACCGCTTGGGACGCAATGACGGTCGCCAGCGTCGCCAGCAAGATCATTGGAAATAGCAGCGGCTCTGGCACGAGGCTGTAGAACGGATTCTTTACCGAACTGGGGGCGGCAAGCACCAGTGCACCCTGTCCGAAATAGTTCAGGATCAAGGCCGGCATCACGAAAAACCACCACGCCTTGCTGATTGGCACGCGGCCGAAATGGCCCATGTCGGCGTACAAGGCCTCACCACCGGTAACTGCCAGCACGACCGCGCCGAGCGCCAACCACGCGGTGACGCCGTGATGGATGAAAAACTGCACCGCCCACCACGGGTTAAGCGCGTGCAGGATGGTCGGGTTCTTCACGATCTGTATCGAGCCCAGGATGGCAATCGCCACGAACCAAATGATCATCACCGGGCCAAAGATCCGCCCTACCCGTTCGGTGCCTTTGCGCTGAACCAGGAACAGCATCAGCAAGACCACCAAGGTCGCCGGCACGACGAACTTGTGCAGTCTCGGTGCGGCTACTTCGAGCCCCTCCACTGCAGATAACACCGACATCGCAGGCGTGATCACCGCATCGCCGAAAAACAAGGCTGTGCCGAGGATGCCGAGAATGCCGACCGTATAGGCAAGCGGCGACGCGATCGGCAGGCTACGTTGGACGACCGCCATCAGCGCCAAGATGCCGCCTTCACCGCGGTTGTCAGCGCGCATCACGACCAGCACGTATTTGATCGTCACGATCAACAACATGGCCCAAACGACGAGCGATAGCACGCCAAGCACGTTAGCCTCATCGGGACCGAGGCCATATTGGTGGCCGAAGGCCTCTTTCAGCGTGTATAGCGGGCTGGTGCCGATGTCGCCGAAGACGACACCAATGGCCCCGACTACCAGCGGCAGGATGCGCTGATTGCCTTCCCCGTGGGCTTTACTCGACATGGCGATGGCTTCCTTGACCGACTAGCCGCTGCGAAGAACGGATTTTAGCGCTTTTCGAATAATGTCTTCGGCACTGTCGCCAGGTGCCGCTTCCTTCAGCATCCGGGTGATCTCGGCCGGTTTGTAGCCCAGCTGCTGCAGGGCAATGCCTGCTTCGGTGACCGGATCGGCCGGAATGCCTTTGCCGCCCAATGTTGATGGGCCGCCAACGAAATCCGCCGCGCGGTCCCGCAGCTCGACGACGATACGCTCGGCGGTCTTCTTGCCAACGCCGGGAATGCGGGTCAGCGCCGTTACGTCGCCGGTTTGCACCAAGCGGGCGAACTCATCCACGCTGGCGCCCGACAGCACCGCCAGCGCGATCTTCGCACCGATGCCGGTTACTTTCTGCACGTCGCGAAACAACCGACGCTCGGACTCATGGAAGAACCCATACAGCGCGACCGAATCTTCCTTCTGCGTGTAGTGCGTGAACAAGGTGACTTCGCGACCGACCTCGGGCAAGTCGTAGAACGTCGACATTGGCGCATCGAGCTCGTAACCCACGCCGTTGACGTCGATCATCAAGTGCGGCGGGGATTTGTAGACCAAGGTACCTTTCAACCGACCAATCACGCTGAATCCTTCTTCATTGACCTAAGCAGCCGGCGCGCGGGCATCGCCCGCGTGCGTTCGTCGACGCGCGAGCCCATGGTGCGCAAACGTGGGTTCTCACCGATCATTTTCGGCTCCAGACCTGTCGCGCGCTGACGCCAATGCGCGCTGCGGTCGTGCGCACGTGCGCGTGGGTAATCGCGACGGCCAGCGCGTCCGCGGCATCGGCCTGGATCTTGCCGGTCAGGTTGAGCATGACGCCGATCATGTGCTGGACCTGCACCTTGTCGGCGCTGCCTTTGCCGACGGTGGCCAGCTTGATTTCCTTCGCGGCATATTCGTGCACCACCAAGTCGCGCATCACCGCCGCACACATCGCTGCGCCGCGCGCCTGACCCAGCTTGAGCGCAGAATCAGGATTCTTGGCCATGAAGACTTTCTCTATCGCTACTTCCTCGGGCCGGTAGGTCTCGATGATCGCGAACATGCCGTCGAGCAGAAGCTTCAGCCGCAGCGGGAAGCTCTCCGCCTCCAGCAAGACGATGGGCGTGTGGAATACGTGCGTGACGCGTCCAGCGGCATCGCAATCGATGATGCCCACGCCGGTCCGCTGCGAGCCCGGGTCGATGCCTAGAATGCGGGTCACTTGTAGGCGTCTTCGCCCAGCTCGGCGTTGTGATACACGTTCTGCACGTCGTCGAGATCTTCGAGCATATCGATCATCTTCACCACATGCTCCGCGGTCTCGCCGACTACGGCCACGTCGTTGTCGGCGCGATAGGTAACCGCCGCTTCATCAGGCACGAAACCCGCGGCGACCATGGCCGCCTTGACGGCTTCGAACGCCTCGGGCGCGGTAATGACGTCGATGGCGCCGTCTTCCGGATACACGACAATGTCATCGGCACCGGCATTGATCGCCGCTTCGGTAATTGCATCTTCGTTCGCACCGGCGGCATAACCGAGCACACCGCGCTTGTGGAACATGAAGGCGACCGAGCCGTCGGTACCCAAGTTGCCACCGCATTTGCTGAAGGCGTGGCGCACGTCGGCAACGGTGCGGACCTTGTTGTCGGTCATGCAATCGACGATGACGGCGATGCCACCCGGGGCGTAACCCTCGTAACGGATTTCTTCGTAGCTAACGCCTTCGAGTTCGCCAGTAGCCTTCTTGATGGCGCGTTCGATCACGTCCTTGGCCATGTTGACGCCGAGGGCGCGATCCATCGCCATGCGCAGGCGCGGATTGACTTTCGGGTCACCGCCGCCGGCGCGCGCGGCAACGCTTAATTCGCGGATCAACTTGGTGAAGACCTTGCCGCGCTTGGCATCCTGCGCGTTCTTCCGGCCTTCGATGGCCATCAACCTACCCATGGTGTTCGCCCTTGTCCCCAGATGCCGCGAATTATAGCTGCGGGGCAGCTCTCAGGGCTGGAAATGGCCGGTCTCTAGGTAGTTCGCGGTCAAGGTTGCCACCAGCGGCGAAAATGCCAGGCCGCTGTGGCTGGCCGGGACCACGATATGCTCGGCAATGCCGGGAAGGCGGGTTTCCCAGACCGCAACCGTGCCGTCGTTGGCGCCCTCCAGCCGCCCAAAGAAGCGGCCCAGCCCGCGTGAACTGGAGCCGGCGATCATGGCCACGGACCGCCCGGCCGGCAATTCAATCAAACCGCCACGCAAGAGTGCACCGCTGCGGCCAGCGAAGAAGCCCAAGCCGCGATCCTTTAAGCCGCGGGCCGCGGTGCTTCCGGCCAGCGGCGCGCCCAAACAGACCAGGCGCCCGCTCGGAAGACCTTGGTAGCGATTGAGCGTTTCCACCGCCACCAGCCCGCCCAAGCTGTGGGCGACAATATGGACCGGACCCTCGCCGTGCGCGTACAGCCGCATCGCCAAGCGTTCCATCGCCCGGGCTGGACGCTGAAAGATCGTCGAGTAGCTGAAAATCGTCACAATGAAGCCGCGCTGCCGCAATCGACGGGCCATCGGCACCATCGCGGGGCTTCGCATCATCAGACCGTGCAGGAGCAAGACGTGTTCGGGCATGGAGCCTGCAGGCGGCAAATGACGGAGGACGTGCGCAGTATGCGGGAGCAGCGGCACGGGCACAGTGCGCGATGCTCCCCGTTCATCGGCCTGATCGGCCCGCCAGGGAATCAGCCGGCGTCAGGCGCTATCTTTTCACGCACGCGGATGTGCAGCTCGGCTAGCTGCTTATCCGGCACCGGCGACGGCGCCGAGGTCAGCAGGCACTGGGCGCTGGCGGTTTTCGGGAAGGCGATGACGTCGCGGATTGATTCGGTGCCGGCCATCAGCGCGGCGATGCGATCAATGCCGAATGCGATACCGCCGTGGGGCGGCGCGCCGTACTTGAGGGCTTCGAGCAGGAAGCCAAATTTCGCCTGTGCTTCGTCCTTGCTGATGCCGAGCAGGTCAAACACCGTGCTTTGCATGTCGGAGCGATGGATACGCACCGAGCCGCCGCCGATTTCGTTGCCGTTGAGCACCATGTCGTAACCGCGGCTGACGGCAATCTTGGCGTTGGCGACCAAGTCGGCGACGTCGTCGACCTTGGGCGCGGTGAAGGGATGATGCAGCGCGACGAAACGGCTTTCTTCCTCGTCCCACTCGAACATTGGAAAATCGGTAACCCACAGCGGCGCCCAGACGTCGGCGACAAGGCCGGCATCCTTGGCGACCTTGATGCGCAGTGCACCCATGAAGTCAGTCACGGTTTTCCACGGGCCGGCACCGAACAAAATCAGGTCGCCGGTTTGTGCGCCGGTAGCGGCGATGACGGCAGCCAAGGTGGCATCGTCGAGGAATTTCGCGATCGGCGAATTGACACCCTCGCGACCCTTGCCAAGATCTTCCACTTTCAGCCACGCGAGGCCTTTCGCGCCGTAACGCGCCGCATAGGCACCGTTGTCGTCGATCTGCTTGCGACTCATGGTGGCGCCCGCCGGTACGCGCAGCGCGGCGACGCGGCCGTCCGGGTTCGACGCCCAGTCAGTAAACACCTTGAATTCGCTGGTTTTCACCAGCTCGGCGATATCGGTTAACTCCAGCGCGATGCGCAGGTCGGGCTTGTCGGAACCGTAGCGACGCATCGCCTCGGCATAGGTCATGCGCGGGAACGGAGTGGCCAGCTCGACGTCTTGGACGTCCTTGAATACGCCACGAATCATCGACTCAACGAAGTCCTGGATATCGCGCTCGGTGATGAACGCGAACTCCATGTCGAGCTGGGTGAATTCAGGCTGACGGTCGGCGCGCAGGTCCTCGTCGCGGAAGCAGCGCGCGATCTGATAATAGCGATCCATGCCGGCCATCATCAGCAGCTGCTTGAACAGCTGCGGCGACTGCGGCAGGGCGAAGAACTCACCTGGGTGAACGCGGCTGGGCACGAGGTAATCGCGCGCACCTTCCGGCGTGGCCTTGGTCAGGATCGGTGTTTCAATATCTTGGAAACCGGCGGCGTCGAGGTGGCGACGCAGGGCCTGCACCAGCGCGATGCGCTTGCGCATCGTCTTCTGCATTTCCGGGCGGCGCAGGTCGAGGTAGCGATAACGCAGGCGGATGTCCTCGCCGGGGTTCTCGTGGTTGTAGAACGGCAGCGGATCGGATTTGTTGAGGATCTCGATGGTCTCGGCCAGCACTTCAACTTGGCCGGTCTTGATCTTGTCGTTGACGCTGTGGCGCGCGCGCACGGTGCCAGTAATGCGCAGGCAATATTCGTAGCCCACTTCCGCCGCGGTCGGATAGGCCGGATTGTCCGGCTCGGCAACCACCTGGACGATGCCCTCGTGGTCGCGCAGATCGATGAAGCAGATGCCGCCGAGGTTGCGGGCGACATCGGCCCAGCC
>JBBSAA010000099.1:0-9743 GCA_038252715.1 Lysobacterales bacterium
CGTGCTGACGCCCATACGCCCGTACGCCACTGCCCGCGGTGCAGCAAGGAACTCAGCGGCGATCCGGGCAATGTCCGTCGCAGCGATGCCCGTGCGCGCAGCAACATCGTGGGTGTCCACGGCGGCGATCGCTGCGAGTGCTTCATCGAGACCAACCAGCTTCCCGTCATACGCTTCCACACGCGGGGGCGTCTGCGCCAACATCGCCTGCAGCAGGGCTAGCAAGAACCAGGCGTCGCTCGCCGGACGAATGAAGTGGTGCTCACTGGCGACGGCCGCCGACTCGGTGCGACGTGGGTCAAGCACGACCAACTTGCCGCGCGTGGTCAGCGCTTTGATGCGTTTGGCGACGTCAGGCACGGTCATCAGGCTACCGTTGGAGACCATCGGGTTGGCGCCAAGCATCAGAAAATAATCGGTGTGGTCGATGTCGGGGATGGGCAGCAGGAACTGGTGCCCGTACATCAGCGCGTTGACCAGTTGGTGCGGCCATTGGTCAACCGACGAAGCACTGAATACGTTGGGGCTACGTAGGGCTTTAAGTAAAAAAGGCAGGTAGGCGATGTGGCCGAAGTGGTGCACGTTGGGGTTGCCGAGGTAGCTCGCTACCGCCGACGGCCCGTGCGCCTTTTGGATGCCGACGAGTTTTTCACCCGCCAACGCGAACGCCTCGTCCCAGCCAATCGCGGTCCACGTGTCGCCTTGGCGGCGCATTGGCTGGCGCAGGCGATCAGGGTCCGCTTCTAGGTCGAGGATTGCATTGCCTTTTGGGCAGATATGGCCGCGGCTGAACGGGTCGGAATCGTCGCCGCGGATCGCAACGAGTTCCTCACCTTCAACCTGCAATGCAAGGCCGCAAATGGCCTCGCAAAGTGGACAGGCGCGAAAATGGGAGGTCCGGGACATGGTGAGGCCTTGCAGTGGGCTGCCCACAGTCTAGGTCAATGAGCCGCCCTCGCGGCGGATCCTAGACGCCTGTGCTAGCGTCATCACGGTGCCAACGTCAGGGGCGGCAAGGATGCGGGGAATAGGTGCCCTAAGTCGGCGATGCTTGCTCGGCCTGGCGCTGTTGCTGCCGGTGCTCGCGCAGGCTAGCGAATGCCCGGTGCCTGCGCGCGGCGTTCCCTTGTCGAGTTCGCTGTCGGTGCTTCCCGGCGGCGATGCCACGATCAGCCTCGAGGCAGCGCGCGCCCTGGCGTCTGCCGGCCGATTTGTGCCGGTGGGAGCCGCGTCTCCCAGCTTCGGCTTCCGATCAGGCGCGCTTTGGGCGCTGTTCGACCTGCCGGCGCCGGACACTGCCTGCGAATCGCTATTGGTATTTGAACAGCCCCGGCTCGACCAAATCGATGCCTATGTTTTCTCCGACCAGCGACCGGCCGAGGTCTTGCATTTCGGCGACAACCGGCCGTTTGCTGACCGATCATTGCCGCACCGATTTTTAAATCAATTAATTGAACGCCCCGCGGGCCAGCCCTTGCGAGTGTTTTTACGCGTGCAATCGAGCAGTTCGGTACAGCTGCCATTGTGGCTGCACTCCGAGGCTAGCCTATTGCGGCTGACTCACGAGGAACAGGCCGGGCAGGGCCTGTACTTCGGCATCCTACTGGCGCTATTGCTTTACAACTTCGCGGTGATGGTATCGATCCGCGAGACCAGCTATTTCCATTACGTGATGTACGTGCTGTCGTTCGGTGCCTTGATGTTGAGCTTTGGTGGTTACGGCTTCGAGTACCTGTGGCCGAGGTCGCCATGGTTCCAAAACGTTTCGTTGCCGCTGGCAATTGCGGCGGTGTTGGGCAGTTCAGTGGCGTTCGCGCGCAGTTTCCTCGAGCTTGACCGCACCGCACCGCGCGTATCCAAACTGGCGCGCTTGAGTGTGCCCCTGGCCTGCTTGATGGGGTTGCTGGCGCTCGTGCCGGCGCTTTTGCTGTCAATGACGATGGCGCTGAACGCAGCCATCGTCTTATTCAGCCTGCTAGTAACGGTAGGCGCCGTCCTGAGCGCTCGAACGGGTTTTCGTCCGGCCTACTATTTCTTGCTTGCTTGGGGCCTGTTGATCACCGGCGGGGTGGCGCTGCCACTGTCGTCGTTTGGTTTGCTGCCTCGGACCCTGCTGACCGAATACGGACTGCAGTTTGGTTCGGCGGCCGAAATGGTGCTGCTGTCATTCTCCTTGGCGTATCGAATCACCCTGCTGCGCAATGAACGCATTGCAGTTGAGCGCGACGCGCGCGAGACGCTGGAGCAGCGCGTGCGTGAACGAACACAGGCGTTGTCGGAAACCGCCGAGAGACTTGGGCAGGCGAACCAGCGATTGGCCGAAGCCAGCCTGCGCGACGGCCTGACCGGCGTGTTCAACCGCCGCTATCTCGATCAGTCGCTGCCCTCGCGTTTTGCCGATTGTGTTGCACGGCAGCTTCCGATCACGGTCCTGATGATCGACATTGACCATTTCAAGGCGGTCAACGACCAGTACGGCCATGCCGCTGGCGACGACTGCCTGCGCGAAGTGGCCGGCCGCCTATTGGCTGCCGTTCGCAACGAAGAAGATTTCGTCGCACGCTACGGCGGCGAGGAATTTGCGATTGTGATGCCGGGAGCGGACGCCGCGTCGGCCCAACGGCGGGCCGAGCAGCTGCTGGCTGAAATCGGTGGCCGCGACATCGGCACCGACGAGGCGCGCTTGCGGGTGACCATCAGTATTGGTTTGGCTTGCGAGGACGGCGTCGGCGAAGGGACGCCGGTCGACCTGGTGCGTCGTGCCGACCGCGCCTTGTTCGAGGCGAAACGAACCGGGAGAAATCAGGTTCGACTGGCCTGAGCCGCTCGCGTCGAGCCGATCAGCCCGATACACCCAGGGCCTCAAGCCGCAGCCGCGCCGGCTCAAGCGGTGTCGCGTAGTGCAGCCAGCGGCCTTCACTTAACGTGTCCAAGGGCACAGCGGTGCGCATCGCCGGCTCATAGCGCACGCCGAGAAAAGCGCAGACCACCCGCAAAACCATCTCCGGTTTTTCGACCAGGCTTTCGTAGCGTACGTCGAGAATGCGGCCAGGCCACTGTGCCTGCCAACGTTCAATCACTTTCGCTTGCGCGCCCAAATAGTCCGCCAGGGCAGTGAGGTCGTGCACCGGCAAACCGTTGTCGTTGTTGGGCTGCGCCAAGTTTGACAGCAGGGTGTCGAGCGGGTCGCGCGAGACGTGCAAGAACTTGGCCTCCGGCAAGGCGCTGGCCAGCAGTTCAAACAGCAGGAAATCCATCGGCTGGTGGTCGCAGGCAAAGCGCTTTTCCGGCTCGACGGTGGCAAGTCCTTCGCGACACGCGTTCGCCAACTCCCGACGATCAAGCTGCAAAGCCTGATCGAGCAGGCGCAGGTCAAGTGCGCGGGTGCTGCCAATGGCAAGGGCTTTGCGAATCCGTTTGCCGGCGAGGGGCTTGATCGCGCTGGCTTCGGAGTGCCGGTCGAGCAGTTTCCCGAGCAGAGCGGCGCCGGTGCGCGGCATTCCAATCAAGAACACCGGGGTAATGGCGCCCTGGACCGTGAGTTCCAAGGTCTCGGTCGCGGGTAGCGGTCGGGCAAGCCGCTCGAAAAGTTCGCGTGTGGTCTCGGCCGGCGCCATTTGTCGACGTTTACGCAGCACCGAGTCCAACACCGGCCACGCGTCCGCGTGCTGGCCGCTGGCGTCGAGTTCCGTGAACAGTGCCAGGGCGACCGACTCGTCGTTTGCAGGCTGCCGCACAAGTGATTGCTGAAGCCGGATTGCGCGGCGGTTTCGATCGTCGCGCTGCCCGGGGCGTCGCAGGGTCGCTAGCGCCCAATGGGCTTTTGCATGGTCGGGACTGAGCGCCAAGCAGGCTTCAAAATCGCGCTCGGCCTCGTCCAGTCGCTGGCAAGTTCGCAGCGCCAACGCTCGATTGTAGTAAAGCGAGGCCTGCTGCGGCTGTTTGGTAATCGCACGGTCAAATAAGCTAATGGCTCGCGTGGTGTCGCCAATCTGGCTCAGAACGATGCCGAGCGAGTCCAGCACGACCGGATCAAGATCGGAATGGGCAAGGGCGTGCTCGGCCGATTGCCGCGCCAGTGTTGGGCTGCCTGCTAGCAGTTGGCAGCGCGCCAAGTGCGAATGGATCTCGGGGCGATCGGGATCACTGGCCAAGGCCAATTCCGCTAGCGTCACGGCCTCGGCGGCCCGACCGCGCCGAGCGGCGATCATGGAGAGCCTGAGTCGGGCTGGCCCATGCTTGGGATCGCGCGCCAGGATGCTGTCAAAACACGCTTGGGCCGCCTCTAGGCTGCCGGCCCGGAAATAGGCCAGTCCACGGTGCCACAGCTTTTGCAGGCGATGTTCCATGCTGCCAGTTTAGCCGTTTGCACAGCCAGGGAATCGGCTGGGGTTGGCAAATTGCCAAGCCAATGGCCGTGATTAGAGTCCCGTCGGGACGCTGTGCCTGTAAAATAGCGGGATGTCTCTTCTCTCCTTCCAAAACGTCGACTTCAGTGTCGGCGGCCCGCGCCTGCTCGAGCAGGTCACTCTGTCCATTGAACCCAACGAACGCGTTTGCATCGTTGGCCGCAATGGCGCCGGAAAATCCACCCTGTTGCGACTCATGGGTGGCGAAGCCCGACCCGACGATGGCGAGATCCGAACTTTTGGCAGCCGCATTGCCGGACTGTCGCAGGAAGTGCCGAAAGCGCTCGAGGGCACGGTGTTTGACGTCGTGGCAATGGGGCTCGGTGCGCTCGGTGCTGACCTCGCTCACTACCACCACCTACTGCACGATGGTGCCGATATCGACATGGACGCGCTCGGCGCCGTGCAGGCGCGCATCGAGGAGGGCAACGGCTGGCTGATTGAACAACGTGTCGAACAGGTCATCAGCAAGCTCGATCTGCCCGAGGACACGCAGTTCGCCGCGCTATCGGGCGGCATGAAGCGCCGAGTGCTGCTGGCCCAAGCCTTGGTCGCCGCACCAGACCTGCTGCTGCTCGACGAGCCAACCAACCACTTGGATATTGAATCGATTGCCTGGCTCGAGGAGTTCCTGAAGAACTTCGGCGGCAGCGTGGTCTTCGTGACCCATGACCGCGAATTCCTTCGCAGCTTGGCCACGCGGATCATCGAAGTCGACCGTGGTCAGGTCACCAGCTGGCCGGGCAACTACGAAAACTACCTGCGCCGACGCGAAGAGCGGCTGCATGCCGAGTCGCAGGCCAACATCTTGTTCGACAAAAAACTGGCGCAAGAAGAAGTCTGGATTCGCCAGGGCATCAAGGCGCGCCGCACCCGCAACGAAGGCCGCGTCACTGCTCTCAAAGCGATGCGTCGCGAGCGCTCCGAGCGGCGGGAACAATCGGGCAACGTCAAGCTTGCGGCCGCCGGGGCAGAAAAGTCCGGAAAGCGGGTGTTTGAGGCCAAACACGTCAATTTCGCCTTCGGCGACCGTGTGCTGGTGCGTGATTTCAGCACCGTTATCCAGCGTGGCGACAAGCTGGGCCTGATCGGGCCCAATGGCTCGGGCAAGACCACCTTGCTCAAGCTGCTGCTCGGCGACCTGCAGCCACAGTCCGGCGAAATGAAGATCGGCACGAACTTGGAAGTGGCGTTCTTCGACCAGTTGCGCGGCGCGCTGCGCGAAGACTGGAACGCACTCGATAACGTGTCCGAGGGGCGGGAGTTCATTGAAATCAACGGCAGCCGCAAGCACGTGATGGGCTACCTGCAGGACTTCCTGTTTAGTCCCGACCGCGCCTTGGCGCCGATCACCAAGCTCTCGGGTGGCGAGCGCAATCGCCTGCTGCTGGCCAAGCTGTTTGCCCGGCCGTCCAACCTGCTGGTAATGGACGAACCGACCAACGATTTGGACGTCGAAACGCTGGAGCTGCTCGAAGAAATGCTGATCGACTATCCCGGCACCTTGATCTTGGTCTCGCATGATCGCGAGTTCCTCGACAACGTGGTGACCAGTTCGCTGGTGATGGAGGGCAATGGCCGCGTCGGAGAATACGTCGGTGGCTATAGCGACTGGGTGCGCCAGCGCCCGTCGGCGCCCAAGTTGGGCACTTCGTCGCCAAAATTGACGCCGCAGGTGCCGGAAAAATCCGCCGCGCCGACGCCCGCGCCGCCGGCGCCGGCCAAACGCAAGCTCAGCTTCAAGGATCAACGCGAGCTCGAACAATTGCCCGCCCTGATTGAAACTCTCGAAGCGCAGGTCGCTGAAGCGACCGCTGAACTGCACTCGCCTGATTTCTACAAACAGGGCAGCGCCGGCATGGCCGCAAAAAGCCAAGCGCTGTCGTCCTTGCAGGCGCAACTGGACATCGCCTATGGCCGCTGGAACGACCTCGAATAGCACCAGCATCGTGGGCGGGCATGACCGCGATCGAGGTTGACCGAACGCACCTGCATCGCGGTCATGCCCGCTCCCACGATCCAGCGTTGTCGATAGAACCCCTGTTTAGCCCAGTCCGGACCCTGCCATGGCCAGCATCAAACAAGAAGACTTCATCCAGTCGGTCGCCGACGCGCTGCAGTACATTTCGTACTACCACCCGGTGGATTACATCAAGAATTTGGCGGCCGCGTACGAGCGCGAACAGTCGCCGGCGGCGAAGGATGCGATCGCGCAGATACTGATCAATTCGCGCCTGTGCGCCGAGGGCCACCGCCCGATTTGCCAAGATACCGGCATCGTCACCGTGTTCCTCGAGATCGGCATGGACGTGCGCTGGGACGACGCGACGATGGGCGTGGAGGACATGGCCAATGAAGGCGTGCGCCGCGCCTATAACCACCCCGACAATAAATTGCGCGCCAGCGTCTTGGCCGATCCCGCTGGTAAGCGCACCAATACCAAGGACAACACGCCGGCGGTGGTCAACGTCAAGATTGTTCGCGGAGGCGCGGTCGATGTGATCGTTGCGGCGAAAGGCGGCGGCTCCGAAGCGAAATCAAAGTTCGCCATGCTCAACCCCTCCGACTCGATCGTGGATTGGGTGCTCAAGACCGTGCCGACCATGGGCGCCGGTTGGTGTCCGCCGGGAATGCTGGGCATCGGCATTGGTGGCACCGCCGAGAAGGCGATGTTGCTGGCCAAGGAAGCGCTAATGGAGCCCATCGATATCACGGACCTGCAGGCGCGCGGCGCCAGCAATCGGGCCGAGGAATTAAGGCTGGAGCTCTATGACAAGGTCAATGCGCTTGGAATTGGCGCCCAGGGCCTAGGTGGCCTCACCACGGTGCTTGATATCAAGGTCAAGGACTTCCCCACCCATGCGGCCAACTTGCCGGTGGCCTTGATCCCTAACTGCGCCGCCACGCGCCACGCGCATTTCACGCTCGACGGCAATGGGCCGGTGATGCTTGACCCGCCTTCGCTGGAAGATTGGCCGAAACTCACCTATGACGCTTCGAAGGGCCGACGCGTCGACCTCGACACCGTCACGCCTGCAGAGGTCGCCAGCTGGAAGCCGGGCGAAGTGATCTTGCTTAACGGCAAGCTGCTTACCGGCCGCGACGCCGCGCACAAACGTATCGTCGACATGCTCAACAAGGGCGAGAAACTGCCGGTCGATTTCAAGGGTCGATTCATTTATTACGTTGGCCCGGTCGATCCAGTTCGCGACGAAGTCGTTGGCCCCGCCGGTCCGACCACGGCGACGCGCATGGACAAGTTCACGCGCCAGATCATCGAGACCACCGGTTTGCTCGGCATGGTTGGCAAGGCCGAACGCGGCCCACTGGCGATCGATGCCATCCGCGACAACCGGTCGGTCTACCTGATGGCGGTTGGCGGTGCGGCTTACTTGGTCTCCAAGGCCATCAAGGCCTCGCGCGTGCTGGCATTCGAAGACCTCGGCATGGAGGCGATTTACGAATTTACCGTGCAGGACATGCCGGTGACGGTCGCCGTGGATAGCCAAGGCACCTCGGTGCACCAAACCGGGCCCAAGGAGTGGCAGGCGCGCATCGCAGGCATTCCGGTCGTCGTTGAATAACCGGATTGCCAAGGCGCGCAGCTGCATATTTCGACTTTCCAACGCCAGGGACCGTATGCTGTGGTCACTGCAGGAGCACCCATGACCACTCTTTACTATTCCCCCAGTAGCGCCAGCTTCGTCGTGCATTGGTTGTTGATCGAGTTGGAGGTGCCGCACACGCTGCATAAGCTCGATTTCGACAAACGAGACCAGAAGTCGGCCGAGTACCTGTTGCTCAATCCAGCCGGCGTCGTACCGACCCTGGTCATTGACGGCCAGCCGATCAATGAAGCGGCCGCCATTGTCTTGCACCTGGCTGATTTGTACCCGGCGAGCGGATTGGCCCCTGCGGTCGGCAGCCTGAAGCGAGCCTCCTATTACCAGTGGCTGTTTTTCATGGCCAATACTCTGCAGCCGGCCTACCGCACCTGGTTTTACCCGGCCGAACCCGCGGGCGCAGACAATGCCGACGCCGCCAAGGACAAAGCGCGCGAAGTTATTGAAGCCGCTTGGTCACGAGTCAATGACCATTTAGCGAAAAATGGTCCGTTTTTACTCGGCGAAAAGCTGTCAGCCGGTGATTTCATGATGACAATGCTGATGCGCTGGTCGCGAAACATGCCCAAGCCCGCGCATTCTTTGCCTGCGCTTGCCGCACATGCCGCCACGATGAAAGCACGGCCGGCGTTCAAGGAAACCTACGCACGCGAAGGCTTGAGTGATTGGACGTGAGCCCGACCGGCGTCGGCGCGCCGCTGCTGCTGGCTGGCGCAACCGGGTTAGTTGGTGGCGCGGTGTTGCGCGAACGCCTGGCGGATCGGCACTGGCAGGGGCGAATCATCGCCCCGGTCAGGCGCGCCTTGCCGGTGGCCGACCCTCGCGTGATCCCGATCATCGCGCCCTTGCCCGACGCGCAGTTCGACAGCGAGCTAGTCGCGCAAGTCAGTGACCGATTGGGCGGTGCGGCGATTGGTGCCTACCTGTGCTGCTTGGGCACGACGCTCAAGACCGCCGGATCTCGAGAGGGATTTATCGCGGTAGATCGCGAGCTCGTGCTGCGACTGGCGAAGATGTCACACGATCTGGGTGCGCGACACGCCATCTTGGTGTCGTCGGTCGGCGCCAGCCGGCAGTCGGCGAATTTTTACCTGCGGGTGAAGGGCGAGGTCGAGGACGAGATTGCCAAGATCGGTTTTGAGCGCCTTGACATCATGCAGCCCGGCCTGCTGCTGGGAGCGCGCGGTGAGCAACGCACCGGCGAGGCGATCGCGCAGGCGCTGTCTCCGCTTTACAACCCCTTGCTGCTCGGTGCCAAGCTGCGTCGTTACCGCTCGATTGCGGCGTCGGACGTTGCGAAAGCGATTGTGCGATTGACCGAAACCACCGAGCCAGGCCAGTTCGTGCACGAGCACGATGAGATTGTCGTCTTGGCCGGACCTGCTTAGGCGACGTTCTAAAGATCGCGGCTTACGCCGCGCCTACATGGCGGCGACGTAGGAGCGGCGTAAGCCGCGATCTTTTCCGTCACAAAATACGCGTCACTTCAGCATTGGCGCCAGCTTAGTCCACACATGATCGCGTAACGTCGGCTGCGCTGCAGCGACCGGATGCATGTTGTCGGCTTGGAAGTTGTTGCGGTCGGCGGCGATCGGGGCCAGCAAGAACGGCAACAGCGTCGTCTGCCGCAGCTTCGACAGTTCGACGTAGTTGCTTTCGAAACCGCGCGTGTAATCGGGTCCGAAATTCGGCGGCAGGCGCATGCCTACTA
>JBBSAA010000100.1:0-9696 GCA_038252715.1 Lysobacterales bacterium
GCAATGCGATTCATCAAGGATTTCTCGGTTTCCGCCCTCGTCGCCGGTTTCGTGACCGTCTTGGTGGGCTTCAGTAGTTCCGCGATCATCGTTTTCCAAGGCGCGCGCGCGGTGGGTGCGAACCCCGCGGAAATCGCGTCGTGGATGTGGGCGTTGGGCTGGGGCATGGGCCTGACCTGCATCGTCCTGTCCCTGCGCTACCGCTTGCCGGTGGTGACGGCGTGGTCGACCCCCGGCGCGGCGATGTTGACCGCTGGCGCGGCGCAAGTAGCCTTGCCCGAGGCCATCGGCGCCTTCGTCGTGTCGGCCATCCTGCTGATGCTCGCCGGGTTTTCCGGCGTGTTCGAGCGCCTGATGGATCGTATTCCGGCCTCAATTGGCGCAGGCATGCTGGCCGGCGTGCTGCTGCGGTTCGGGCTGGATGCGTTCGTGGCCTTGCGCAGCGAATTCACCCTCGCGCTGGCGATGTTCTTGGCGTACTTGCTAATGCGGCGGCTCAAGCCGCGCTACGCGGTCGTCGTGACCTTGCTGCTGGGTACCGCGATTGCTGGCATGCGTGGCCTCGTTAGCCTCGACGCACTGCAGCTGACCCTGGCACGACCAGTGTGGACAACGCCGGTGCTCTCGATTGCCGGCCTGGTCAGCATCGCCATCCCACTATTCATTGTCACGATGACCTCGCAGAACCTGCCGGGTGTTGCGGTGATGCGCGCCTCGGGCGTGCAAGCTCCTATTTCTCCCGTGCTCGGCTGGACCGGCGTTACCAATGTGCTGTTGGCGCCTTTCGGCGCGTACGCGCTCAATTTGGCCGCCATTACCGCGGCCATTTGCATGGGTCGGGAAGCGCACGAAGAGCCCGCGCGGCGCTATGTCGCGGCTGTCTGTGCCGGCGCCTTTTACTGCGTCGTCGGTATTTTTGGCGCCACCGTGGCCGGCGTGTTCTCTGCCTTTCCGCCGGCCTTGGTGGCAGTACTGGCCGGTTTGGCCCTGCTAGGCACGATTGGTAGCGGCTTGGCGACCGCGGTTCGGGATGAGGTTGATCGCGAGCCGGCGGTCATCACTTTCCTCGTCACCGCCTCGGGCGTGACCTTGGCCGGCATTGGCCCCGCCTTCTGGGGATTGGCAGCCGGGGTGCTCGCGCTGTTGGTGTTGCGGCCACGCGCTATCGGATAGCTCTCGGCAAGCGTCGGGTCTTACGTCACAATGCGGCACCAGACCCGCTACCGGAACGCCATGAACCAGCCCGTGATCCCCGACGTTGCCCTTGTCGACAACACTGAACAGCGCACGCCGCTGGTCTTGGTCCTCGACTGTTCGGGCAGCATGTCCGGTGCGCCGATGGACCAGCTCAATGAGGGCCTGCGCATCCTCGAGCGCGAACTCAAGGACGACGCCATCGCCTCCAAGCGAGTGCGCCTGCTGCTGATCAAATACGGCAGCCTGGATTTGGCCGAAGTCGAGGGTGATTGGACCGACGCGATGGACTTCAGCGCGCCCGAGCTTTTCGCTTCGGGCACAACGCCTACCGGTCAGGCGGTGGATTTGGCGCTGGCGCGGCTGGAGGAAGAGAAACGAAATTTCAAAGCCGCCGGTATTGCCTACACGCGGCCGTGGATGTTCATCATGTCCGACGGCCAGCCGACCGATGACTACCGCGCGGTTGCCGAGCGCTGCCGACAGGCGGAACTTGCCAACAAGGTCGCTGTGTTTCCGCTGGCCGTCGGCGAAGGTGCCCGCACCGACGTGCTCGGCGAATTCAGCAGCAAGGGTGCGGCAGCGGTAAAAAAACTCGACGGACTGAAGTTCCAAGAGCTGTTCCTGTGGCTAAGCGCGAGCATGAAAGTGGTATCGCAGGCGCGGCCGGGTGGCCAGGCGCAGTTGCCGGCCGCCGATAGTTGGTCCAGCGCGCCGACCTGACCATGACTTGGAAAGTTTTTGCCGCAACCGCCATTGGGAAATCCCATATTGATGGCGAACTGCCGTGCCAGGATGCGCTGGCACATCGCTGCGTGGGTGACGTGCTAGTGGCTGTGGTCTGCGACGGCGCGGGTTCCTGCGCGCTGAGCCATATCGGCGCCGCGGCGCTCTCGACCGAGGTTTCCGACCGACTAGCGCAGGGTGTTGAGGCCGGCACGCTGTCGCCGGCGATGCCGAACGCCGTCGTGTTTGAGGCCGTGGCTGGCGCAGTCGCCGCCGTGCGTGCGCGTTTCGAAGCCGAAGCCGTGACGCAAGGCGGCAGTTTCTCCGATTATTCGGCGACGATGGTTGGTGTGATTGCAAACGGGCAGGGCGGCTGCTTCTTCCACATCGGCGACGGGCTAGGCGTAGCGCAAGCTGCCGATGCCGAGGCGGCGCCCGTGGTTTCGCTGCCGGAGAATGGCGAGTACGCCAATGAAACGTATTTCTTTACGGGTGAACTCTGGCGCGAGCACCTGCGTCTCACCAACTTTCCGGCCCCGATAACGACACTGGCCCTGATGTCCGACGGCGCGATGCCGTTCGTGATGGCAAAAAACCACACCGGCTTCCATCGCCCGTTCATTGACCCAGTCACGCGTTACCTCGCCAGTGTGGCCCAAGACGAGGGCAGCCAAGCATTGGCGGGAACTTTGGCCGATCCGCGTACGTACCTGATTACCGGCGACGACAAGGCCCTGCTGCTCGCCCTGTGGTCATGAGCCTGCGCGGCGCGTGAGCAGTCAAACCGGCACCTCGGTTCGCAGCAGTGACGGCCGCAGCTTGGTCCTAGGCAAGCTGATTAAAAGCGGCGGCGCGGGCGCGGTCTATTTGCTGCCGCAGGCGCCGACCCAAGTCGCGAAGATTTATCACGCCGGTGACGAGGTTCGCGCCTACGAACGCAAAGTCGAGGCCATGCTCGAGCTCACGCCCGACCTGCCAGATTTAGTCGATGGCGGTCGAGGCTTTGTTCAAATTGCGTGGCCACAGGCGCTGCTGCGTGATGCATCGGGGCGGTTCCTCGGCTTCCTGATGCCGGCCGTGAATGTCGATGCCACCAGCGAGTTGGAAGTCATCTTGCAAGAGCGACAGGCGCGCGCGGCAGGCTTGCCAACCGGGCTGGGCGCGAAAGTAACGCTAGCGGCAAACCTAGCGGCGGTCATTGCCGCCCTACACGCGCAGCATCATTACTTGGTCGATCTAAAGCCGGTCAACCTGCGCTTTTATCGCGATACCTTGTACATGGCGATGCTCGACTGCGATGGCTTCAGCATTCAAGGCAGGGGTGAGCGGTTCCTTGCGCCGCAGTTCACGCCCGACTATCTCGCACCAGAATTCCACGCGCGCGGCGTCACTGCCAGCGGTGAGCAGGCGCAAGACCGATTCGCGCTGGCGGTCGTGGTCTTCCAGTTGATGAACTTCGGGATCCACCCGTTTTCCGGCAAGCCCGCTTCAGATCGCGTGCCTACTGATATTCCCGGTCGAATTGCGGGGCGCTGGTATGCCTATGGTCTCAAACCCAATGCGTCGATCGCGCCTAGTCCGGTCAGCGCCCACCAAGCGATGCCCACCGAATTACGGCAGCTGTTCGACCGTGCCTTCGACAATCCTGGCGCCTCGCGTCCTTCGGCTGCGGAGTGGGCCGAGTTGCTCAAAGGCTTCGCGCAGCGGTCCAGTCAACGGCTGCTGGCGTGCGGACGTGATCGGAGCCACCAGCATTTTGCCGGCCAAGCCTGCGGCGCGTGCGCGCGCGTGGCCTTGTTGACGGCAACGGCAAAAAAAGCGGCGGCGCGCGGGCCGCGGGTACCGCCGCCGCGGAAGGTGCCGCAGTGGGCGTTGCCGACGCCGCCGCCGCTTCCCCGGGGCCGCGCGACGGCGCGCACCGGTCAAGGTTTCAGAACGGCAGCCCTGCCGCCGCGACTGCTGTATCCCACGCCAGCACCTGCGCCGGTCGGTTGGGTTGCTCAGCTGGTCTATATTTTCTGGACGCGGAGTAGCTTCAAAGCGAAAAGCAACATCGTGATTATCTCCTTGATGCTGGCCGCGTTCGCCGTCAGATGGGTTGCAGGGCTGGGTGACAACGCCAACGACGGTGCCCGAAGTTATGAGCAACCGGCCCCCAGCTATGAACAGCCGTCAACGACCCCTGGCGCAGGAGTCACGATGCCGTCGATGTCGATTGCGGCCCCGGTCGACACCTCGTATGCGGCAATTGAAATTGATGCAGCGGCGGCGGCGATGACGTCCGAGTCCTTCGTCTTGGTGTCAACGTCGATGAATAGGCTGCGTGCCGACGTCAATCGGCATCGCATGCCCCGTGTCGATACCGACAGCGTGTACTTCACACTGCTGCAGCAGTTTTCACGCGATGGGCAGATGAGCCTGCCGAGCCGGCGCGAGAAATTCAGGCAAGCTCTGCTGAGCTTGCTGGCCACGGATCCCGCGTCCGCTGCGGTCGCCTATCAACTAGGCTGGTGGTATCTAATTGATGGTGACGCCGCTTCGGCGAAAAAGTATTTCACCCAAGCCGTGTGGGCCAATCCAAATTTGTCGGAGGCGTGGTACGGCCTTGCCGTGGCCACGCCTGCGCAGGAGCGGCAGCTGGGCGTATTGGCGGTGGCCGAGTCGCTATTTTCCGATCCGACACAGGCCCAGTTGGTGCGAGGTGCTTTTGCTAAAAATACGTTTGCAGCACTGGCCATTGATCCGCAGGACTTCGCTGCAACAGAGGCCCGCGCGCAGCGGCTGGCACGTCTGTCCCGCGGAGAAGACGTGCCGGCGAGTCCGCGCTAGTCACGCCATTGGATCGTTTCTAGCCTTGATTGCGTGAGTTAGGTGACGCGTGGTGCGTCGCTTTGACCTGACTAACGCTTGCCTTCGCTGATAGTCGAGGAGCCCATCAGCCCAAGCTGTAGCTGACCTTGGTACCGTCGATTCGGAGTTTCCCGCGCTCTACCAGCAAATCGATGATGGCCTGTAGCTGCGGTGTGGGCAGCGGTGGTTTGTGCAGATTCTGGATCGTGCCCCCGAGCGTCTTGACCGTTCGCGGTCGCGCCTTGTGTTGCTTGATCAAATGCTTAAGCACGGCCTCATAGCGCGCGAGGAGGGTGCTATCGGGAGTGGTTGCCGCGGTCGCTGGCTTCTTTGCCGCTGCAGGTTTTGCCTGCACATTCTTGGGCGCCGGCAACGCCGTCTTTGTGGCCAGCGAGGATTTTTTCGCCGGGGCCGCCTTTGCAGCGGGCGCTGTTTTCGGGGCAGCGATGGGCGCTAGGGCTTTCACCTGCGGGATATCGGTAATTGCCGCTGAACGCTTGCATTCAATTCCGCGCGCCTTGAGGTGCTTTAGCAGCGGGTCGAAGCCGGTGTCCCTGGAAATGACATGAAACACGGAGTCAGGATTCTTTGCCGCCAGTTCGCCAATGTAGTACGCAATGTGGAAGTCGAGCGCATTGCTGCCGTTGCCGGTGATCTGGATGTATTCGGCGTCGGCACCGAATGGCTGGACCGCCATCACCACGTCCCGGATCAAACGGGTCTGGCTTGCACCGAGGAAGATCTTGATTACAAACGCGCCGCCGAACAGCAGGCCCAAGTTGCGTGGCTGCACGTTCTCAAAGTCGACCAGTACGTAGTTAGTTTTCATTCCACCCTCTCTTTTTTCCGCGCGCAACGGCTACTGCAATTCTTTCGGTTGCAGCAGGTCCCAGCCATTGCCGTAAAGATCTTCAAACACCGCCACGGTGGCGTAGGATTCTTCGCGAGGATTTTCGCGAAACGTCACGCCTCGCGCCAGCATCGCGGCGTGGTCGCGGTAAAAATCGTCGGTGTTCAGGAACAAGAACACTCTGCCGCCGGTCTG
The DNA here is from genome assembly GCA_038252715.1 of Lysobacterales bacterium. Classification (GTDB taxonomy): domain Bacteria; phylum Pseudomonadota; class Gammaproteobacteria; order Xanthomonadales; family Xanthomonadaceae; genus Arenimonas. Next base: position 5,816 of record JBBSAA010000100.1, read on the forward strand.
GTTTCCGATTCGTGCGGCCTGGTCGTCGTTCACGGCTTTCGCCAGCAGCAGGCAGGTGCCGGCCGTGCCCTCCGGCGCGACGCGTACCCAGCGCTTGCCGCCGCCGCGCGGCGTGTCCTCCAGCAAGTGAAATCCGAGAACGTCGACGTACCAAGCAATCGCTTCATCGTAGTCGCGAACGACCAAGGTGATTGCGGCGATCGTCTGGCTCATTGTCGGCTCCGATGGTCGCGCTGTAGGCGCGGCGTAAGTCGCGATAGGTTCTTAGTTGGGTGTCGAATTAAAGCTCGCGGCTTACGCCGCTCCTACAGCGCACGCCATCGCTCTAGTTGGATTCTGCTTTTAGCCATTCCAGGCTGAAGCTGGCGTTTTCTTCGCCGAGAAGGCGCGCGAGCACTGGCAATACCGGCGCCAATTCCGTGTCGAGCTGGTAGGGCGGGTTGAGGATCAGCAGACCGCTGCCATTGAGCCGCAGCGGCGTGTCATCCGGTCGCACCAACAGCTCGAGGTAGAGCGAGGACTTGCAGCCTAGATTGGCAGCCTTGCGGAAGAACTGGTTGAGGCTTTTGCGTTGCTTGATCGGATACCAGACCGCATACGTGCCGGTCGGCCAACGCTGCATCGCATCCCGCAGGGCGGCGAGGATGTGCAGGTATTCGGCGTCCTGCGATTCGTAGGGTGGGTCGATCAAGACCAAGCCGCGCTTTTCCTTCGGCGGCAGCAGGGCTTTCATTGCCGCATAACCATCGCGGGCGTGCACGCCGACGCGGGTGTCGTTCTTGAACAGCGTGCCGAGCGCCTTCGCTTCGTCAGGCTGTAACTCGCAGGCCGCGAGGCGATCCTGGTCACGCAGGGTCTGGGCAATGATCAGGGGCGAGCCGGGGTAGTTGACCAGGGCTCCGACCGGGTTATCGGCTTGAATTCGCTTGAGGTAGCGCTGCACCAAGGCCGGCAGGCCCTTGAGCACGAATAGCTTGAAAATGCCGCTACGCGCCTCAGCAGTCTTACTGGCCTGTTCCCCCTGCAGCAGGTACTGGCCGCGACCGGCATGCGTGTCGAGCACGAAAAACGGGGCATCTTTGCGCTTGAAGGCCTCAAGCAGGGCGATCAGGACGATGTGTTTAAGCACATCGGCGTGGTTGCCGGCGTGGAAGGCATGGCGGTAGTTCATGTCGCGAGGATATAGACTTGGCGCTGGGATTTCATGATTTTCGCTGCCACGCGCCCTGACAGCGCCCGTGCGGCCCACTAGACACCGAGAATGGTATGACCGATAGCACCGCTTCGACGCCCGCCGCGAGCGTGGCCCTGATTCAGGCCTATTACGCAGCGTTTAATCGCGGCGATTGGGACGCCATGCTCACCTGCCTGGCTGAGGACGTCGTGCACGACCTCAACCAAGGCGCTCGCGAGGCCGGGCGCGATGCCTTCCGCGCCTTTCTTGCGCGCATGGAGCGCAGCTATTCCGAGCAGCTGCTCAAAATCGTGGTGATGACGCACGCAGACGGCAACCGTGCCGCCGCTGAGTATGAGGTGCATGGCACCTACCAGTTCGATGATGAGGGTCTGCCACCGGCCAAGGGCCAGCAGTACGTGTTGCCGGGCGGCGCCTTTTTCACTTTGTGCGACGGCAAGATCACGCGGGTTAGCAACTACTACAACCTGCAAGACTGGCTCGACCAGGTCTCGGCCTGAGCTGGCAGCCATGACCACCGACACTGCACCCATCCGCGTGTTCCGCGGCGCCGAGGTGGCGCCGCACTTGGCCGCGGTCGCCGCGCTGCGGATGCAAGTATTTCGCGATTTTCCCTATCTTTACGACGGTGATGCCGAGTACGAGCGCAACTACTTGGCCGCCTATGCCGACTCTGCCGACAGTGTCTTCGTGCTCGCCTTTGAGGACGAGGCCGTCGTGGGCGCTGCCACGGGCATTCCGCTGGCGCAGGATGGGGCGGCCTTCCAAGCGCCGTTCCGTCAGCGGGGTTTGCCCGTGGGTGACGTCTTTTATTTCGGCGAATCCGTGGTCTTGCCGAGCTATCGCGGACGCGGACTGGGGCATGCATTTTTTGATGCGCGCGAAAAGCACGCACGCGAACTCGGCTTCAAGATGACTGCTTTCTGCGCGGTGGACCGTGCCGAGGATGATCCCCGCCGTCCCGCCGAGTACCAGCCTAACGACGCATTTTGGCGCAAACGCGGCTATGCGCGTCAGCCTGGCATGACGATGCGTCTAGCCTGGCGCAAGGTCGGCAGTGATCGTGAAACCGGCAACGACCTGACCTTCTGGCTGCGGCGTTGGGAGCCCGCCTGATGCGAGTCGCCGTCGCGAAATATCCAGTCGAGGCGCCGGCGGACTTCGCTGCATTTGCCGACAAGCAGGCGCACTTGCTGGAAACGGCGCGCGGGCAGGGCGCGGAGTTCGCGGTATTGCCCGAATACCTTGCGCTGGAATTGGCTGCCAGTTTCGCTCCCGCCGTGCGCAGCGATCTTCATGCCTCGCTGGCAGCGCTGCAGCCGTTGCAGGCGGCCTGGTGCGAGCTCTTTGCGCAGCTGGCCAAGCGCCTGAAACTGCAAATCCTTGCGGGAACGTTCTTGGTTGAGCACGGCGAGGGTCGCTATCGCAATCGTGCCTACTGGTTTAGCCCGCAGGGCCAGGTGGGTTTCCAAGACAAGCTGCAGCTGACCGGGTTTGAAAAGAACACGGGCGTGATCGACCCGGGAGACGCGCTGAAAGTGTTCGCCGTTGGCGGTCATCGCGCGGGCGTTGCGGTCTGTTACGACGCTGAGTTTCCGCTGCCGGTGCGTGCGCAGACGGAAGCCGGGGCTCGGCTCCTGGTCGTGCCCAGCTGCACCGATACTGCCGCCGGAGCCACCCGCGTTCGTACCGGTTGTCTCGCGCGTGCGCTGGAGAACCGCTGTTTTGTCGCGCAGTCGGTGACGGCAGGGACCGTCGATTGGAGTCCAGCGCTCGATACCAATACCGGCGAAGCGGCTATTTACGCGCCGATGGATCACGGGTTTCCGGATGACGGCGTGCTCGCAAGGACGCAGGACACGCAAGTCTGGGCAATCGCTGAGCTTGATTTCGATGCGCTTGATGCCAGCCGCGCCGCCGCGCAGGTGGCCAATGATCGCGATTGGGCGGGTCAGTTGGCGCCTAGCCTACTGCGCGCGCGACTCGAAGGCTTGGACTGAACCATGGCACGCATCCTGCTGGTCGAGGACGAACTCGCTATCGCCGACGCGGCGCTGTATGCGCTGAAAGGCGAAGGTTACGCAGTCGAACATTGCCTGCTCGGTCGCGCCGGGGTGGAACGCGTGCGCAGCGGCGACATCGATGTCGTGATCCTCGATATCGGACTGCCCGATATCACCGGCCTCGACGCTTGCCGCGAAATCCGCACGTTCTCCCAACTGCCCGTGATCTTCTTGACCGCGCGCGATGGCGAAATCGACAAGATCTTGGGCTTGGAGCTGGGCGCAGATGACTACATGGTCAAACCGTTCTCGCCGCGCGAATTGGTGGCGCGCGTGCGCGCCCGGCTTCGCCGCAGCGCGCCAGCGGTCCCTCCTTCCATTGGCTGGCAGGCCGTTGGAGCGTTTGAACGCGATGATGCCGGCCAACGATTTCGATTCGCCGGTCAGGAACTGCTGCTGACACGTTACGAAACCCTGCTGTTAGCCGCGCTGTTGGCGCGGCCAGGCGCTATCCTCAGTCGCGAGCGCTTGATGACCGACGTCTGGCAGGACGCGCTGGAGACCGTGGACCGCACCGTGGACACCCACATCAAGACCCTGCGCGCGAAACTGCGCGCCGTGGATGCGAGCCGTGACCCAATACAGACCCATCGCAATCTCGGTTACAGCATCAAGGTCTAACA
>JBBSAA010000101.1:0-9693 GCA_038252715.1 Lysobacterales bacterium
CGCAAGCCGCACGCTACGCTTCAATGACAATGCCCGCCTTGAGGGGCGGGCATTGTTTTAAAGCCAATCAGTTAACGGTTAGACAGTAGCGGGCAGCAGCTTCTCAGGCTCGGCCTGCGACTCGACGACGAGTTCGCCGTCGCGCACGTCGACACTGACCCGGCCGCCTTCGATCAGCTTGCCAAACAACAGCTCGTCGGCAAGTGGACGCTTGATCTTGTCCTGCAGCAGGCGCGCCATCGGACGCGCACCCATCAGCGGGTCGAAACCGTGCTCGGCCAACCACTGGCGCGCTTCCGGCGTTGCCGAGAGGCTGACATGCTTCTCGTGCAGCTGGGCCTCAAGCTCAATCAAGAACTTGTCGACCACGCGCAGGATGTGCTCGAAGCCCAAGCCCTGGAACTGCACGATCGCATCGAGGCGATTGCGGAACTCCGGGGTAAAGCCCTTGCGAATGACTTCCATGGCATCGGTCGCGTGGTTTTGCGCGACAAAGCCCATCGTGCGGCGCGCCGCCTGCTGGGCGCCGGCATTGGTGGTCATCACCAACACGACATTTCGGAAGTTGGCTTCGCGACCGTTGGTATCGGTCAGGATGCCGCGGTCCATGATCTGCAGCAGGATGTTGAACACGTCCGGATGCGCTTTCTCGATTTCGTCCAGCAGCAGCACGCAGTGCGGCGTCTTGACGATTTTCTCGGTCAACAAGCCGCCTTGGTCAAAGCCGACATAGCCCGGGGGTGCACCGATCAAACGGCTGACTGAATGCGACTCCATGTACTCGGACATATCGAAGCGAACCAGCTCGATACCCAACTGCATCGCGAGCTGCTTGGTCACTTCGGTCTTGCCGACACCGGTTGGCCCGGCGAACAGGAAGTTGCCGATCGGCTTGTCTGGGCTGGCCAAACCTGAGCGGGCGAGCTTGATGGCCGACACCAGGCTTTCAATGCCGGCGTCTTGGCCGAAGATCACCATCTTCAGGTTGCGCTCGAGGTTCTTGAGCACGTCCTTGTCCGACGCGCTGACCTGCTTGGTCGGAATGCGCGCCATTTTGGCGACGATCAGCTCGACTTCCTCGACGTCAATGATGTTCTTGCGATCGGCATCGCTGCGCAGGCGTTGGCGAGCGCCGGCTTCATCAATCACGTCGATGGCCTTATCGGGCAACAGTCGGTCGCCAATGTGCTTGACCGACAGGTCAACCGCGGCTTGGATCGCCTCGTTGGTGTATTCGACTTCGTGATGGGCCTCGAAACGCGGCTTGAGGCCGTGCAGGATCGCCACCGCTTCACTGATGGACGGCTCGACGACATCAATTTTCTGGAAGCGGCGCGCCAGTGCGCGATCCTTCTCGAACACAGAACGGTATTCTTGGAACGTGGTCGAACCGATGCAGCGCAAGTCGCCATTTTGTAGGACGGGCTTGATCAGGTTGGACGCATCCATCGTGCCACCGGACGCGGAACCGGCGCCGATGATGGTGTGGATTTCATCAATGAACAGGATCGCGCGCGGTTCCTTTTTCATTTGCGCAAGCACGCCCTTGAGGCGCTTCTCGAAGTCGCCACGGTACTTGGTACCGGCCACCAGCGCGCCCAAATCGAGCGAGTAGATGATCGCGTCCTTGAGCACTTCCGGCACCTTGCCCTCGACGATGCGCCAGGCCAAGCCCTCAGCGAGCGCGGTCTTGCCCACGCCAGATTCTCCGACGTAAAGCGGATTGTTCTTGCGGCGACGGCACAGCACTTGGATGGTCCGCTCCACTTCGTCCTCACGACCGATCAGCGGATCGATCTTGCCCTCGCGCGCGAGATCGTTGAGGTTGCTGGCGAATTCCTGCAGCGGGTTGCCCTTCGGCTCACCGTCACCCTCGCCTTCTTGGCGCACCTCGGCACCCGCGGATTTGTCTTCCGAGGCGTCACCGATCTTGGCGATGCCATGGGAAATGTAGTTCACGACGTCGAGGCGCGTGATGTCCTGCTGCTGCAGCAAGTACACCGCGTGTGAGTCCTTCTCGCCGAAGATGGCCACCAGCACGTTGGCGCCCGTGACTTCTTTTTTGCCCGAGGATTGCACGTGGTACACCGCGCGCTGCAGCACGCGCTGGAATCCAAGCGTGGGCTGGGTGTCGCGCGCGTCATCGGCCGGAAGCACCGGCACCGAGTCGGTAATGACCTGCTGCAGGCCTTCAGTGAGTTTGATTTGGTCGAAGCCGCAGGCTTTGAGCACCGCGATCGCGGCGGGGTTCTCCAGCAGCGCCAGCAACAGGTGCTCTACCGTCATGAATTCATGACGGGCTTCGCGTGCCTGCTTGTAGCACTGGCCGATGGAGTATTCGAGGTCCTTGCTAAACATGTGGCTCTCCGGAACGTTTACTCGAATATGGGGGTGGCAACCGCGTTTTCCAGACCCCGCCGACGCACCGGTTGCAGGCCCAGCCTAGGCCTTTTCCATGGTGCACAACAAGGGATGCTGGTGAACTCGTGAAAACTCGTTCACTTGCGTTACTTTCGATTCAGCCACGTCGCGTGTGTAGGTGCCGCAAACGCCTTTGCCGCGGGTGTGAACGTGCAGCATCACTTGGGTGGCTTTTTCGCGATTCAGGGCGAAAAACACCTGCAGCACCTCCACGACGAAATCCATCGGCGTGAAGTCATCATTCAAGATCACCACTTGGTATAGCGGTGGGCGGACGACTTCGGGCCTGGCGGCCTCGACCGCGACGCCGCGTTCGTATTCGTGTTCGGGGGGAGTGTTCTGGGCCATGGTGCCAGTATAGATCGGGGCGATGGGCGCAGTTGCAAGCATGGACGAATCGACGGTTTCATCCGAGAATGCTCCCTAACCCGCGCCTTACCCACCAAGGACCTGCGCTAATGACGAGCCGTCTTTCCGCCCTTCCCTTGGTGATCGTCGCCCTGTTTGTGGTCGTCCTGCCCGTCCGGGCCGAGGAAGCGGCCAAGCCCAAGACCGAGCCGGCCGCGTCAATCAAAGCCCAGTTGGATGCAAAGGGCCTGAAATATGAAGTCGACAAAGACGGTGACTTCAAGATGATCTACGAGATGGCCGACAGCAAGCGAACCCAGACCGTGTTCGTCCGCAGCCCCACTTTTAGCTTCGGTGGCTTGGAGGCGCGCGAAATCTGGTCGCCGGCCTACCGCAGTGAGGATGGCAAGCTGCCGGTCGACGTTGCGAACTCCCTGCTAGAGCAGAATGCGGAACTCAAACTCGGCGCGTGGGAAAACCAGGGCGGTATCGCGGTGATGGTCATGAAAATCCCGGCCGACGCCAGCGCCGACCAGCTGATCGCCGCGATTGAAGGTGCCGCCGCGATTGCCGACGGCACCGAGAAGGCGTTCTCTGGCGACAAAGACGCTTTCTGATTGAGCTACCGTGACCGACATTTCTGGCAACCCGACGTCACTGTCGCCACCGTGGTCGTTCGCGACGGCCAACTGCTGGTCGTGGATGAGGAAGTCCGCGGCCAGCGAGTGTTAAACCAACCCGCCGGCCACTTGGAACCGGACGAGTCGGTACTGGAGGCCGCCCTGCGCGAAACCCTCGAGGAAACCGCCTGGCATGTCCAACTTACCTGCTTCATTGGCGCCTACCAATGGAAGGCCCCGGAAACGGGCCGGCACTACATGCGTCTGGCGTTTGGCGCGGAGCCGGTACGGCATGAAGTCGGCCGCGCGCTGGATACCGGCATTGTCGAAGCACTGTGGATGAGCCCGGCGCAGCTCGCCGCTGAATCCGCCCGCCATCGCAGCCCCTTGGTGTGGAAAGTGGTCGAGGATTACCTAGCCGGCCGCCGCTTCCCCCTGGACGTCCTAACCCAACTCCAATGATGCCGCACATGGATGTGCCAATGTCGCGGGAGGCAGGAAGCCGGGAGCGACTGCCGCACACGGATGTGCCAATGTCGCGGGAGGCAGGAAGCCGGGAGCGACTGCCGCACACGGATGTGCCAATCTCGCGGGAGGCAGGAAGCCGGGAGCGACAGTCAACCGTTCCGCGCGTAATCGTCGGCGTCTCCGGCGGCGTGGACTCCTCGGTGGCGGCACTGTTGCTTCAGCGCCAGGGCGAGTCCATCGCCGGCCTGTTCATGCAGAACTGGGACGACGAGGCCGATTCGAGCGACTGCCGCGCTGAAGACGACCGTCGAGACGCCTTGGGCATTTGCGGGCGGCTCGATATCCCGTTCCATGCGCGTAATTTCGCTGGCGAATATTGGTCGGGTGTCTTCGAGCATTTCCTGGCCGAGTACCGCGCCGGACGTACGCCCAACCCCGACGTGCTGTGCAACCGCGAGATTAAATTCAAGACCTTCTTGGACGAAGCTCGCGCGCTGGGCGCGGAAAAGATCGCGACCGGCCACTACGCCCAGATCGGCCAGCGCGACGGCCAGTGGGCACTGCTGCGCGGAGCCGACGGCGACAAGGACCAGAGCTATTTCCTGCATCAACTCGGGCAGGAGCAATTGGCCGCGACCTTGTTTCCAATCGGGCACCTGCCCAAGCCCGAAGTTCGCCGTTTGGCCGCCGAGGCAAACCTGCCCACTGCGCAAAAGAAGGACTCCACCGGCATCTGCTTTATTGGTGAGCGGGATTTTCGCGAGTTCCTAGGCCATTACTTGCCGGCGAAGCGCGGCGAGATCCGCAGCGTCGACGGCGCGACAGTCGGCCAGCACGAGGGCGTTTTTTACTACACGCTCGGTCAGCGCGAAGGTTTGCAGATTGGCGGGGTCAAGGGCAGGCGCGAAGCGCCCTGGTTCGTGGTCGGCAAGGACGTCGAGGCCAACGTCTTGTTTGTCGACCAAGGTGGCGACAGCGACTGGCTGATGTCGCGCCGCCTCGATAGCGAACCGGCCCATTGGATTGCCGGCACACCACCCGGCCGAACGTTTGAATGTACCGCCAAGGTTCGCTACCGACAGTCCGACCAAGCCTGCACCGTTACCGTGAACACGGACGAAAGCGTCTCGGTCCTGTTCCATACGCCGCAGCGCGCCGTGACGCCGGGTCAGTCGGTGGTGTTCTACTCGGGCGAGGTTTGCCTGGGTGGGGCGGTCATACTGCGCACTGACGCTCCACTCGAACGACAGCACAGGCAAACGGCGGCATGAAAGATCGCGTACTCGCCCTAAGCGGGATGTTGCAAGCCATCAAGCTTGTGCAGGAAATGGCCAATAACGGCCAGTCGGAGACCAAGCCGCTCGCAACCTGCGTGGACAGCTTGTTCCGGTTCGACGCCGACAGCACCGAGGCGGTATTTGGCAGCGTGCGGGAGCTGGAAACAGGCCTGCGTCGGCTAATTGCGCAACTCGACGGTGACGGTCGTGACCCGGCCCAAACTCGAATGGGCATGAACGTGCTCGCCCTCGAGCGTCGTTTCATTGGCAACGACGCGGTGGTCGCTGCGCTTCAAAATGATTTAACGGCAGTAGAGCGGTTACGCGACGAACTGGGGCCAACGCACCCGGCGGTACTCAGCCGGCTCGGGGAACTCTATGCCCAGCACATCAGCCCACTTGGCCCGCGCGTGCTGGTGCAAGGCAATCCCGTGTACCTCGGCCAGCCCGGCGTGGTCGGCGAGGTACGGGCTGCCCTGCTCGCGTCGCTGCGCGCTGCCGTGCTGTGGCGCCAAGTCGGGGGCAGCTATTGGGATTTCCTGCTTTCTCGACGGCAGATGGTGGAAATCGCCAAGAACGCCCTAGCCTAGGTCTACGAACTGGGCGTTAGGCCGAGCCCAAGGCTTGCAAGCGCGACCGGTTCGCGCGGAAATCCCTGCAAGAGCGACCCATGTTCAGGCATAATAATGGGCTACCGGGCGTGCTTAACCCGCCCGGTTTTGCCGTCTTTTTGCCGTAGCCCGCATTGCCTCTCGGCCGTGCCCAGCCAGTAACAGGAGCCATCCATGAGCGACTCCTTCGCGACCCGCGACCAACTCACCGTCAACGGGACGTCCTACACGATCTACAGCCTTGCCAAACTTGGCCAGAAGTACGATCTGTCCCGCCTTCCGTTCTCCATGAAAATCTTGCTTGAGAACCTGCTGCGCTGCGAAGACGGCGTACTGGTCACCAAGGCCTCGATTGAAGCGGTTGCCTCTTGGCAGGCTAAAAGCGAGCCAGTAACGGAAATCGCCTTCATGCCGGCGCGCGTGGTGCTGCAAGATTTCACCGGCGTGCCCTGCATCGTCGACCTGGCCGCGATGCGCGACGCCGTGGTCAAGCTCGGCGGCTCGGCCTCCAACATCAATCCCTTGATTCCGTCGGAACTGGTCATCGATCACTCGGTGCAGGTGGACGTGTACGGCAAGCCCAGCGCGCTCGATGAAAATGGTGCGATGGAATTCGCCCGCAATGGCGAGCGCTACAGTTTCCTGCGCTGGGGCCAGAAAGCATTTAACAACTTCAAGGTCGTGCCGCCGAACACCGGCATCGTGCACCAGGTAAATCTAGAAAACCTTGCCCGCGTCGTGATGGAGCGTGATATTGACGGCGTCAAGTACGCCTTCCCGGACACTGTGTTCGGCACCGACTCGCACACCACGATGATCAATGGCATTGGCGTGCTCGGCTGGGGCGTCGGCGGCATTGAAGCCGAGGCCGCGATGCTGGGCCAGCCCAGCTCCATGCTGATCCCACAGGTTGTCGGCTTCAAGTTGACCGGCAAACTGCCGGAAGGCGCCACCGCCACCGACCTCGTGCTGACCGTCACCCAGATGCTGCGCAAGCACGGCGTCGTCGGCAAGTTCGTCGAATTCTTCGGCACCGGCCTCGAGCACCTGCCGCTGGCCGACCGCGCCACGATTGCCAATATGGCGCCGGAATATGGCGCGACCTGCGGCATTTTCCCGATCGATGATGAATCGCTGAACTACCTGCGCCTGTCGGGTCGCGACGAAAAACTCATCGCCCTCGTTGAGGCCTACGCCAAGGCCCAAGGCCTGTGGCGCACGGAAGCCGAAGCCGACTACAGCGCCGTGGTGTCGCTGGACATGGGTACGGTGCTGCCGTCGCTCGCTGGCCCGAAGCGTCCCCAGGACCGCGTGCTGCTTACCGACATGAAGTCGAACTACAACGCGAGCCTCGAGGGCCTGGTTGCCAACCGCAAACCAAAGCCCGAGTCGATTGAACGCTTTGAGGATGAAGGCGGCGACCAGCCGCAAGCCACGCACCTCGCATCGAAGCCGAAATCGAAGATCAAGATCAAGGACGCCGACTGCGAACTGGGCGATGGCTCGGTCGTAATCGCCGCGATCACTTCCTGCACCAATACCTCGAACCCGGCCGTGATGCTCGCCGCCGGCCTGCTGGCGCGCAACGCCGTGGCCAAAGGCTTGACCTCCGCACCGTGGGTGAAAACCTCGCTCGGCCCAGGCTCGCTGGTGGTGACCGATTACCTGAAGAAAGCCGGCGTGCTCTCTGATCTTGAGAAACTCGGCTTCTACGTCGTGGGTTACGGCTGCACCACTTGCATCGGCAATTCAGGCCCGCTGCCGGACGTCGTGTCCAAGGGCATCGCTGAAAATGATTTGGTCGTCGCGTCGGTGCTCTCGGGCAACCGCAACTTCGAAGGCCGCGTGCATGCCGAAGTAAAGATGAACTACTTGGCGTCGCCGCCCTTGGTCGTTGCCTATGCAATCGCTGGCACCGTCGACATTGACTTGTCCACCGAGCCGCTGGGAATGGGCAGCGACGGCAAACCGGTTTTCCTCAAGGACGTTTGGCCGTCGAACAAGGAAATCAGCGATTTCATCCTGCGCACGGTCGGCCCGGAAATGTTCACCAAGAACTATGCCGACGTGTTCAAGGGCGACTCGCGCTGGAACCAGATTGCCTCGCCGGACGGCGAAAGCTACCAGTGGGACGGCGGCTCGACCTACGTCAAGAATCCGCCCTATTTCGACGGCATGTCGATGTCGGTCGGCACCATCGAAGACATCCACGGCGCGCGTTTGCTCGGCTTGTTCGGTGACTCGATCACGACCGACCACATCTCGCCGGCGGGCAACATCAAGGCCAGCTCACCGGCCGGCAAGTTCCTGCAGTCGCGCGGCGTTGCCCCGACCGACTTCAATAGCTACGGCTCGCGCCGCGGCAACGACGACGTCATGGTTCGCGGCACCTTTGCCAACATCCGCATCAAGAACCTGATGCTGGGCGGCGAAGAAGGCGGCACCACCCTGCACTACCCGGATGGCGAAAAGCTTTCGATCTACGACGCGGCAATCAAATACAAGGCCGAGAAGGTTCCGCTAGTGGTCATCGCCGGCAAGGAATATGGCACCGGCTCGTCGCGCGACTGGGCGGCCAAGGGCACCTTGCTATTGGGCGTCAAAGCCGTGATCGCAGAGAGCTTCGAGCGCATCCATCGCTCGAACCTGGTCGGCATGGGCGTGCTGCCGCTGCAGTTCGAGGACGGCCAGAATGCGGCGTCACTGGGCCTGAAGGGCGACGAGGTGTTCTCGATCACCGGCTTGAAAGACGGCGCTGGCAAGACCGCCGACGTGGTAGCGAAGAAAGCCGACGGCGGGGAAATCCGCTTCCAGGCCAAGGTGCTGCTGCTGACGCCGAAGGAAGTCGAGTACTTCCGCCACGGCGGCATCCTGCACTACGTACTGCGTCAGTTGGCGGGCAAGAAAGCCGCCTGAGCACCGGCAAGAGCGGAAGACCGGGTCGGGCGACCAGCGCCCGCCCCTGAGCTGATGCGCGGGATGCGATTCAACGCATCCCGCAAGCGCATCGCCTCAGCCACCACGGCGGCATCCTGCACTACGTACTGCGTCAGTTGGCGGGCAAGAAAGCCGCCTGAGCACCGTCAAGAGCCAATGAAAGAAGGCGGCTACGGCCGCCTTCTTTTTGCCTATTTTCATTTCGCTAGTGATTCAGACGAATACAAACCAACTAGAAATTCGTCATCCCAGCGAAAGCTGGGATCCAGCTTTTGCGCATTTCATGCGCTATCGGCGCGGTCGGCGAACTCAACCATGGATCCCAGCTTTCGCTGGGATGACGAGATGTTGGATGGTGACGAAACGTTGGGGAATGACGAGATGTTGGGGGTTGGCGAGATGTTGGGGATGACGAGATTTTGCGGGTCGATGCGGCGTTGATAGGGCGCTGCGCAACTTAGTGGAACCCACGTCCTATAAAAGCTCGTCGTTCCAGCGAAAGTTGGGATCCAACTTTTAGCCATTTCACGGCTATCGGCTCGGTCGGCAAACGGAACCATAGATCCCAGCGTTCGCTGGGATGACGAGATGCTGAGGGATGACGAGATGTTGACGATTAGTGCGTTGCCAAGAGCAACCAATGCCTTGCTTGTCTGCTCTGGGCGCACACCGCCAATGTTCAAAGCAAGCAATCGAGCCAAACTACCCCGCAGCCCCGAAAGCCCCAGCACTCAAAGCACCGGTTCCCACTTCGCCGAAATCAACTTCCAGTCGCCACCGTCCAGCCGCCAGCCGGTTTCCACCCGGTAAACCTGGGCGTGATCGGGCAGCAGGCCACCGCTGCCGCCCCGCGTGGCGGCCGTGAATGAGGCGGTCGCCCGGTCGCCGAACAAGGTAATGTCCATCGGGCCGAGGTCAACGGCGATGTTCTCATTTCGCAGCGACACAAGGGCTAAGGTTTGTCGGAACGCCTTTCGATCCATGCCCTGCGGGCCAACGAAATCCGCCGCG
>JBBSAA010000102.1:0-9614 GCA_038252715.1 Lysobacterales bacterium
ACGCCGCTCCTACGTATTGGGTGCGCCGCGGGCCGAAGGTTCACAGGTGAGATACTGGCGTCACGATATCGTTAGCACTTAATTTTCTAGGAGCCGCCCATGAAACTCGCCGCTTACGCCGCGTTGTCCGCCACCAGCCCCATTGCACCTTTCGTTGCCGAACGCCGTGAGCCGCGGCCCGACGATGTCGTGATCGATGTGGTGTTTTGCGGTGTCTGTCACTCCGACTTGCATCAGGCGCGCAACGATTGGGGCAATAGCAAGTTCCCGATGGTGCCCGGTCACGAGATCATCGGCCGCGTGAGCGCGGTGGGTTCAGCGGTCACGCGCTTCAAGGCCGGCGATTCGGTCGGTGTCGGCTGCATGGTCGATTCCTGCCAGACCTGCGCGTCCTGCGCGCGCGGGCTGGAGCAGTATTGCGAGACCGGCAGCACGCTAACCTACAACGACGTTGATCGCCGCGATCAAATGCCGACCTTTGGCGGCTATTCGGAAAAAATTGTCGTCAACGAAAAATTCGTGCTGACGATTCCCGCTGGCCTCGACCTCGCCGGTGCTGCGCCCTTGCTGTGTGCGGGCATTACGACGTGGTCACCGCTCAAGCACTGGAACGTCGGCAAGGGCAGCAAGGTGGCGGTCGTCGGCCTGGGTGGCCTCGGCCACATGGCATTAAAACTTGCGAATGCATTGGGCGCGGATGTGACCTTGTTCACTCGCTCGCCCGACAAAGAAGCCGATGCGCTGGCGCTGGGTGCACATCGCATCATCTTATCCACCGACAAGGCGCAGATGAAGGCCAGTGCGCGCCAGTTCGATTTGATCATCAACACCGTGCCCTATGCGCACGATCTCAACCCCTATCTGCCGACGCTGGCGCTGGACGGCACGATGGTGCTGGTCGGCTACCTCGGTCCGCTAGACCCGCCGGTCAACTCAATGCTGCTAATTGGCGGCCGCAAATCCGTGGTCGGTTCGGCCATTGGCGGCATCGCCGAGACGCAGGAAATGCTCGATTTCTGCGGCAAGCACGGCATCACCTCGGATATCGAGGTCATCAAGATCCAAGACATCAATGCCGCGTACGAACGCATGCTCAAGAGCGACGTGAAGTACCGGTTCGTAATCGATCTGGCGTCGTTGCGGACCTGATACCTCGCGTCGGTTGGGAGAGATCGTGGCCGACGCCGGGCCTACATGGCACAAACCAAGGCGCGGTATCGGTGATGCCATGTAGGCCCGGCGTTAGCTGCGATCTTTTCGCCAAACCAACGCGTTTGTTTCGGGACATTTGCACGGCAAACGCGTTCAATGAAGCAAAAACAACAACGTCGATCACACCCTGCCTGTCGACACACCGCGCTTTCATCGGCACAATGCGCGTCGAGGTATGCCGCATTGAGACGATGCAGCACCGTGTGACAAGTTGGCCGCAAGGTCGCGCTCTGCACGGGACAGGGTGGCAGGATCGATTCGCCGTATCGTTGGGCGCGCCACGTGCGACGCCCGCGACACCGCCGCGCATCGTCCGCCCTCTTTCCTTTGACGAACGAGCCATCGGTTGACATCGGCGGCGCTTGGAGGGCTGCCTGCGCAGTCCGAATCAACCTTTGATTATCGACGCCTGACCTGTGGTCGTCGTGTTTTGCTGTGGTGGGGTGCATTTCCCGATGCACTGATCGATCGTTCCGTCGGCCCCCGCCCGCGGTGTTGTTTACCCGTGGGGACACACATGAAGACGTTGAATTCCTTTTCCGCCCTCGCCGGGCAGGCCTTGACGCGCGCGCGTCGCCTGTCGACGCGGCTGCTCGCCGCCCTTTTGCTGACCGCCGGTGTTTCGGCGCCGGCACTCGCGCAGACGGTGAGCTTCACTGGCGCCTCACCGGCGTCGTACTCGGGTGCTGGCCAGGTGATCACGTTCTCGCTGACCTATAGCGGGTCGAATGCGACCACGAACACGATCACGTTCCCGAACGCCGGAATGAACTACCCGGCGTCGAACGTCAGCTGCCCCGGCTTGCCGGCGGCGCCGTTCGCTACCATCAACTGCACGTTCCAGTACACGACGACGGCCAGTGACACGTTCGGCATCCAGGAGTTCGGCAGCTGGCGGTCCACAGACCAGAACGGCACCCCGCGCAGCGGCAACATCAGCAACCAGCAGGCTGTGCCCTTCGTCCCAGCAGTCACCCCTTCGGTCAGCATCGCCGTGTCCCCGGCGAGCATCCTCGAAGATGCCGCGGGTACGATGAATTACACCATCACCCTGAGCGCGGCCGCCGCCACCGACATCAGCGTCAACCTCACCACCAGCGGCACCGCGACGACCTTGGTCGATTACACCGGCGCGACCAATGCGCTGACGATTCCCGCCGGCGTCACCACCGGCGTGGTGACCATCGACCCGACTGCGGATGCGACCGTCGAGCCGAACGAAACGGTGATCATGACCGTCGCCGCCGGCACCGGTTACACCGTCGGTGCGCCGGCGAGCGCGACTGGCACGATAACCAATGACGACGCGATCACCGCGTCGATTGCCGTCGCGCCGGCGAGCGTTTCCGAAGATGGCGCGACTAATCTGATTTATACCGTCACCTTGAGTCAGGCGTCTGCGTCCGCGACCTCGGTCAATTTTGCCGTCAGCGGCACCGCGACATCGGGTACGGATTTCGCCGCGGTCACCTCGCCGCTGGTTATTGCTGCCGGCGCCACCACGGGCACGATTACCGTCAATCCGACCGGCGATGCCACCATCGAAGCGAACGAAACCGTCATCCTGACGCTCGCTGCCGGCGCCGGCTACACCGTCGGCGCGCCGGCAAGCGCGACCGGCACGATCCTCAATGACGACGTGCCCTCGGCCTCTATTACGGTCGCTCCGGCGAGCGTCAGCGAAGACGGCGCCGCCAATCTCATTTACACCGTGACGCTGAACCAGGCCGCGTTCAGCGCGACCTCGGTGAATTTCGTCACCAGCGGTACCGCGAGCTCGGGCTCCGACTACGCGGCGGTCACCTCGCCGCTGGTCATCGCCGCTGGCGCCACCACCGGTACGATCACGATCAACCCGACCGTCGATGCCAATATCGAAGCCGACGAAACAGCGATCCTCACCTTGACCGCCGGCGCCGGGTACACCGTCGGCGCACCGTCGGCGGCAACGGGCACGATCCTCAATGACGATCTGCCGTCGATCTCTATCTCCAACGCCAGCGCGTTCAAGGCCGAAGGCAACCTCGGCGTCACCAGCTTCGATTTCTTGATTCAGTTGAATAGCCCAGCGCCTCCGGGCGGTGTGTCCTTCACCTTGGCGACCGCCGATGGCTCGGCGACGGCGTCGTCGGGCGACTATGTGGCCAGAAACGAAACGGTCACCATTCCCGCCGGTGCAACCGATTACACCGCGACCATCGCCGTGAATGGCGACACCTTGAACGAAAGCAACGAGAGCTTCCGCATTGACCTATCGAATCCGGTCAACGCCACTCTAACGGACACGACCGCGAGCGGTTCGATAGTCAATGACGATGCCGTGCCGAACCTGTCGATCAACAATGCTACGGTCGTCGAAGGCAATGCCGGCACCGTCAATGCGGTATTCACCGCAACGCTTGATGCCGCCAGCGGACAACTCGCCGTAGTCACCTATTCCACCGTGAATGGCACCGCCGTCGCGCCGGGGGATTTCATTGCCCAAACTAGCCAGCTCATCTTCGCGCCCGGCGAGACCGTCAAGACCATATCGGTGCCGGTGGTGGGTGACACGACCCCGGAAGCGAACGAGACCTTTACCATCGCCCTTAGCGCGCCCGTCAATCTAGCGATTGTGGCCGGTGGCGGCTTGGGCACGATCACCAATGACGATGTGCCGGTGACCGTGAGCCCGGCGACCGTGCCTAATGCGCAAGTTGGCGTGGCGTACAGCAGCACCATCGTGGCGGCGGGCGGCACTGCCCCGTATTCGTTTGCGATTACCGCCGGCGCGTTGCCGGCCGGTTTAAGCCTCTCGCCAGGCGGTTCACTCAGCGGCACGCCGACGGCGGGTGGGGTGTTCAACTTCACCGTGAGAGCAACCGATAGCAGCGGCTCCCCGGGTCCGTATACCGGCGCTCGCGCCTACTCATTAACGGTGTCA
Organism: Lysobacterales bacterium; assembly: GCA_038252715.1. Classification (GTDB taxonomy): domain Bacteria; phylum Pseudomonadota; class Gammaproteobacteria; order Xanthomonadales; family Xanthomonadaceae; genus Arenimonas. Next base: position 4,136 of record JBBSAA010000102.1, read on the forward strand.
CCCGCGACGATCACGTTGCCGGCAACGGCCTTGGCTGGCGGTACGCTCGGCACGGCCTATTCGGCGGCGTTGAACCCCGCCGCTGGCGGTACCGCGCCGTATTCGTACGCGATCACCGCCGGCGCATTGCCGGGCGGCCTGAGTCTCAATGCCGCGACCGGCACCGTCACTGGCACGCCGAGCGCGCTCGGCAGCTTCAATTTCACCGTCACCGCGACCGACAGCAGCACCGGCACCGGCCCGTACAGCGGAGCGCGGGCGTTCGCCCTGACGATCACGGACGTCACGCCGGTAGCGAATGCGGTCTCGGCAACGGTCGCGTTCAACAGCAGCGCTAATCCGATTCCGCTCAGCCTTAGCGGCGGCGCGGCAACGTCGGTGGCTGTCGCCTCGGCGGCGAGCCACGGCACTGCCACGGCCTCAGGCACGACCATCGCCTACACCCCGACCGCCGGTTACGCCGGTCCGGACAGCTTCACCTATACCGCGACCAACAGCGGCGGCACCTCGGCGCCGGCCACGGTGACGATCACCGTTTCTGCACCGACGATTACCGTGACGGTAAGCGCTGGCTTTGGCACGACGCTGGGTGTGCCTTACACGCAGACGATCACTTGGTCGGGCGGCACCGCTCCGTACAGCGGCTATTCGGTCAGCAATCTGCCGGCTGGCTTGTCGATCACCGGCACCACAGCCAACAGCGTGACGTTCTCCGGCACGCCGACCGCGGCGGGGGCGTATACGCTCAATGTGTCTGCAACCGACAGCAGCACCGGCCTCGGCCCGTTTACCGAGGTACAGCTATTCACGTTGACTGCCTCAGCGCCGATCCTGACGTTGGCGCCCGCCAACGCAACGTTCACCACCGCGTATGCCGCGGCGTATTCGCAGTCCTTCACTGCTGCCGGCGGCATCGGTCCGTATACGTATTCGCTGAGCGGCGCGCTGCCGGCTGGCGTGACGTTCTCCGGCAACACCCTGTCGGGCACGCCGACGGCGCCGGGCAGCTTCCCGATAACGGTCACCGCGACCGACACCGGTTCCACCGGCTCGGGTGCGCCGTTCACCGTGACCAATAACTACACCCTCGCCGTGACCGCGCCGACCGTCGCAGTGAACCCGACGACCTTGCCCAACACCTCGGCCGGTGTGGCGTATTCGCAAACGGTCACAGCGACCGGTGCCGTGGCGCCTTACAACTTCACGACGACGGCGGGTGCACTTCCGACGGGGCTAACGCTCACGACGGCCGGCGCAATCACCGGTACGCCAACCAGCGTCGGCACGTTCAACTTCACTGTTCAGGCGTCCGATGCGAATGGCCAGACGGGTGCTCGTGCCTATACCGTCGTGATTGCTGCACCGGTGCTGACGCTAACGCCCGCGAGCGGAACGCTTACCGCGCCGTATGCCGTGGCTTACTCGCAGACCTTCACCGCCTCGGGCGGCGTCGGTCCGTATGCCTACGCGATTGCCACGCCACCGGCAGGTTTGACGCTCTCGGGCAATACGTTGTCCGGTACGCCAACCGTGCCGGGCAGCTACTCGTTTACGGTGGTTGCGACCGACATCGGCTCGATCGGCGCGGGCGCCCCGTTCACGATCGTCAATACCTACACGCTGGTCGTGACCGCACCGACGATCGTGCTGACCCCGGCGACGCTGCCTGACTCACCCGCGTTCGTTCCCTATGCGCAGACCGTGTCGGCGAGCGGTGGCGTTGGTCCCTACACGTACACTATTGAAAGCTTCCAACTGCCGACCGGTCTGTCACTGGCAGCTGACGGTCAGATTACTGGCACGCCCACCCAAGTTGGTCCGTTTAGCTTTGCTTTGCGGGCGACCGATGCTAATGGCCAGTTCGGTATCCAGGCCTACACGGTGGGTATCACCCGGCCCATTCTTACCTTGACGCCGGCGACTGTCCCGGCAGGGACCGCGGGCAGCGCTTACAGCCAAATCTTCACGTCTAGTGGCGGCACTGCGGCGTACAGCTACACGCTTTCCGCCGGCGCGCTGCCGGCTGGGCTAACGCTCTCCAGTACCGGTACTCTGGCCGGCACGCCGAGCGCGTCGGGCACGTTTAATTTCAGTGTCACGGTTACTGACAGCACGCCCGGTATTGCTGGACGGACGACCGCCGCGTACGCGTTGGTGATTTCCGTGCCGACACTGACGCTGAGTCCGGCGACCTTGGCAGCGGGAGAACAGCAGCTGGCCTATAGCCAAACGTTCAGTGCGGCTGGCGGCGTGGCACCTTACGCCTACACATTGGCTTCCGGCGTCCTGCCGCCTGGCTTGGCGCTCAATGGCACCAGTGGCGTGCTGAGCGGTACGCCAACCGCCAACGGCACCTACACCTTCGACATCACGGCGACTGACAGCACCAGCGGCACACCGGCGACCGTCACGCGTCCATTTACGCTCGTGATCACCCTGCGTCCGGATCCGTCGAAGGACGCCGAAGTGCTTGGCCTGCTCGATGCACAGGCGGCGTCCACGCGTCGCTTCGCCGAAGCGCAGATTGGCAACTTCCGACAGCACCTCGAGCGTTTGCATGACGGTAGCGGCGCGCAAAGCCGTGGCGGCGGCAGCAACTTGAGCTTCAGCGCCACCAACAGCTTTGATCCCCATCGTGACTGCCTGCAGCCGACGGTCGTCGACAACACGCTCGATTGTTCGCAGGCGCCGCGCAATAACTTGGCCGCGAACGCGGGTGATACCGGCGCGGGCAATACGGGTTCCGGCGGCAACAATAATTCGCCGGTGAACTTGTGGGTCGGCGGCGTGATTCGCAACGGTGATCGTGACGCGACCAATGGCCGCAGCGGCTTTGATTTCGAGACCGATGGCGTCAGTGTCGGTGCCGACTACCGCGTCAATTCCTCGTTCGTGATTGGCGGCGGCTTTGGTATCGGCCACGACACCACCGACGTTGGCACCAATGGCAGCCAGCTCAAGGGTGACGCGAAAACTGCCGTGATTTACGGCAGCTACCATCCGGGCAGCCGTTTCTATGTGGATGGTTTGATCGGCCGCCAGACCCTGTCCTACGACCTGCGTCGCTACGTCGCCGCGACCGGTGGCCAGGTGGTTGGCAACCGCGACGGCGACCAGTGGCTGGCGTCGCTGGCCATTGGTGCCGACATCCGCCGCGATGCGTTCCAGCTCTCGCCGTACGTGCGCTGGGATTATGCGAGCGCCAATCTAGACGGCTATACCGAACGCGGCGACGCGGTTTGGGCCCTGCGTTATGCGGACCAGAAGCTCGGCACATCGACGGTCAACTTGGGCCTGCGGGTGCAGAATCGTTACGAGACCCGCTGGGGCGCGTTTTCGCCGCAGTTCCGCCTCGAATACCAGCATGACCTGCGCAGCAATGAAGAGGCATTGATCTCCTACGCCGATATCCTCTCGGGCCCGGTCTATCGTGCGGTCATCTTGGGCGCGCAGAAAAATCGGATCGAATTGGGCTTGGGTGGCGCCTTCGAACTGCAGCGCCAGTGGGCGCTGCGCCTCGAATACCGCATCCAGCGCAGCGATATCGATGCGAGCTCTGCAGTTCAACTCAACGTTGAAAAGAGCTTCTGACGCCGAGTTGAACCCGCAGGCGGGCGGCAAGGTTTCCTTGTCGCCATCGCGGTCCGCACGTAGGAGCCAGCTTGCGGGCGCCCCGGTCTGTTTGTCGCCAGCAAGCTGGCTCCTACGAATACGGACGGCCCTTGATCAGGCGAGCGTTCGGCACCAGAAAAGACATCACGCCATCCCACGACCGACGGTGATCTGATGCCTTGCTTGAAAAGCCTGACGGTGCGTATTGCCATGGCATGGTGGTTGTCACTGTCGCTCTTTGCTGTTTGGCCTGCGCGAGCGGAAACGTCCCTCGACAAGCATTCGACGGTGATCTCGCTGCTGCACGCTGAGGCCGGTTCACGGCGGCTTATCTTGCTGGGTGAAATGCACGGCACGCGAGAAATACCGGTTTTCATCGGCGAACTAGCGACGGCTTTCGCCGCCGAGGGGCCGCTGCTGCTAGCACTGGAAATAGACCAGGCGCAAAACGAGAGTTTGCGCGCTTACCTGGCGTCTGACGGCGGCCAGGCAGCGCGTAAGGCGCTTGAGTCGGAGACGTACTGGCATCGCCATTCCACGCGCAATGACGGTCGCCGCAGCCGGGATGTGCTCGGCTTGATTGAAACTTTACGTAAGCTCAAACAGCAGGGCCGCGAAATCGCGATGCTGGCTTACGATCCGGGCGATGTCGGTGGCAGTCAACAGCGTGATCGGGAGATGGCCGATACGCTGAGATCGGCATTCGCGGCGTTTCCGCGAGGACGTCTGCTGGTCTTGACCGGCAACGTCCACGCGATGCTGGAGCGGCCGGAATTCGCGCCACCTGAAATGCAGACGCCGATGGGCAGCTATTTGCGCGACCTTGATCCGTTTGCAGTCAATATCAGCGCGATTGCTGGCGAGTTCTGGTCGTGCTCGCCGCTTTGCGGCCCCACCGCGGTACGACCGACCCGTAACCACAGCGGACCGCTAGACGATGCGCCGTGGCAGTTTCAGGTCGTGCTGCCCAGCTTCACTCCCGCGCGCTTGATCCCGTAGGAGCCAGCTCGCTGGCGACAGAAAGACCGGGTCGCCAGCAAGCTGGCTCCTACGACGGGCGGCGTTTCAAAATCACGGGGACGCTACGGCGGATGCTTAGACTGCAGCAATGAAATCGACCTTGGCCGCACCGCTGGTCGCTTGGGTGCAGCGCGCGTTTCCGCGCCAGCCCGGCGATATCGACTACCTCTCCCCGCCCGGTGACTCAGGCTTGTTCGGGCCCGATAGCGCGACGTGGCAGATCCACGCCGATTTTCCCGGCATGCTCAGTGGTGGCCTGTGCGCATTGATGCTGCAGACCCTGCATCCCGCGGCGCTGGCCGGCGTCTGGGACCATTCCAATTTCCGCAGCGATCTGATCGGTCGCCTACGGCGTACGACCAATTTCGTCGCCGGCACCAGCTACGCGTCCACGGCCGATGCCCATGCCTTGATTGCGCGGGTGCGTCGCATCCACTCAAAAGTACGCGGGCTTACGGAATCAGGCGCGCCGTATTCGGCCGACGATCCGGCGCTGTTGACCTGGGTGCATGTCACCGAGGCCTATGGCTTCTTGCAAGGTTATCGGCGCTACGCCGGCCCGGTGCCGACGATCGATGCTGATCGTTACTACGATGAAACCCGCGTCATCGCCGAAGCCTTGGGGGCCCAGAACGTGCCGCGCAGTGAGCAAGAGGTTGCCCGCTATTTCAGCGCTGTGCAGCCGCAACTGGCGATGACCGAGCGTTCTCGCACGGTGTTGGCGATACTTCAGCAGATGAAGCTGCCGGTGCCGGTGGCGGGTGTCTCTCGCGATATCTTCCTCGGTGCCGGTGCCGCCTTGCTGCCCAACTGGGCCTGCCAGTTGCTCGAGCGCACGCCGGCCCAG
>JBBSAA010000103.1:0-9533 GCA_038252715.1 Lysobacterales bacterium
GCTCTCGCGTCGACACCCGTGATCGCACACTCGCCCAAGCCATGAGGAAACGGCGCTCCGCGCTCTACGCGGATAGACCACTGAGATTCACCCACAGGAACACCGGCGCCATCGCCACCAGCGCGACTGCAGCCACCGTGTCCAGCCACGTCCGCCGCGTCCACAGCGCGATGACGGTCCAACCGGCGGCGACGAGTCCAAACGACGCGGTTGAAAGCCAAGTGCTGAAGTCAGTGCTGCGGCGGGCAATGACCAGCAACGCGAGAATCGCGAACGCGAGGTGCATCAGTTTGTAACGCCGGCCCTGCAGCGCGTGGTAGTGGCGCAGGTCCAGCACCTGGCCTTCCTTCGGCTCATCGGGCATCACCAGATCGCAGAACGCATACAACACGCCGACAAAGACCAAGGGCTCGAGCACGTCGAGTGGGCCCCAAACTGCGGTATTGCGCATCCCCCAGAATCTGGCCCAGTTCGCCACTAGCAGCATGAACGCAGTTGCGGTCCAGCAGCCATGGCGCCACGAGAACCGGATTTTCTCGGCATGGCGGTATAAGCCCACGCAGCCGCTTAATAGGCGGGTCAGCGCCAGCGAAGTAATCACTGAGATCATCCCGAAAACGAACTCAAAGCTGCTCATGGCGTTACTCCTCGGTGCACGACAGGCGATTGGGTCGAGAGAGACTCGCCTAGCGGCATGGCCCCGTGGCACTGGGTCAAGTCAAGGTTTGACCGCTGCGCCATTATTTAGGTGGCTGGCGATGAAATATTTCACTACGAGGCGCTGTCATCGCAGGTCTAATTCGTTGTGAATTATTACCACGCACTGTGACGCGAACAGCATCTTTGGCCCCAGCGAGATGTACTTTGTGCCGAGGCGGTCGAGGGTGTGGAAGGTGTTCTTCGGCATCGGGATATGGTCGGTTAGCAAGAAGCAGGGGTTGCCCTCGAACACTTGCTCACGTATCGACGTGCCTTTCCGGTCCATCACGAACAGTTGGTGATCTTCGCCCAAAGCCTGTACCAATTTCTCGAAACTCTGCGTGCGCACGCTGACGCCTGATTCCACCGGGCGGGTTTCCTCTTTGGCCATGCCTCGCGACATCTCCAAAGCTTTCGCCACTTTTCCGAGCAAGGCTGCTTCGTTGAAGCCGCCGATATCGTGCATCGCATTGGCTTCAAAGCGAATTGTGCGCGAGAAATCCTGCGTACTTTCTAGCACCAGGTACACCGTCACGTCGGCACGATGCGACTGCGCCACGAAGATTGCGTTCATCAGCGTATGCGCCAATATTTCGGCGTGGGCGTCCTGGCCTACCGATGCCAGCAGTTTTTGGCTGTCGGTGGGGGCGGCGCGCGCTCTGAGGACAAAAGTTCGCATGGGAGAGTGACCGAGGACTGCTGCATATTAGGGGGCGGACGCTGCACGCCATTGTCCAACGAAATCGCGTGTCGGGAACAGCACCTCGCGATAAAAGGGCCAAATTTCCTTTACCAGCGCTGGCGAGTCGGCAGTTCCAGCTTGCACAGTGGGCCGGCTTCGGTTTGTATAGGGGGTCCGTTCCCCACGCTGGTTTCGAGATCTATGAGCCACTTGCTGCCTGCCTTCAACCTCGCCCCGGTGTTTGAGCGGCTGCGCGAGCAAGCCTATTCGCTGCTCGCCTCGCTGCCGATGCTTGTGTTGGCGATTGTGGTGGTGGTGGCGGCTTGGATGCTGGGTGGTTGGCTATCCCGGCGCGCGTTGCTGGCGCAGACGGTCGCGCGCAAGAGCCTATTCTTGCGCGATCTCATCATCACCACGGTCCGATGGGCGGTGCTGTTGGCGGGCGTCGTCGTCGCGCTGGAGATACTCGACGCAACCGCGCTGGTTGGGGCGGTGCTTGGGACGGCCGGCGTGCTCGGTGTCGCGCTGGGTTTCGCGTTCAAGGACATCCTTGAAAACTATTTGGCCGGTATCTTGATGAGCCTGCGCCAGCCATTTGCGCCTCGCGATCATGTGGTTATCGATGGCAACGAGGGCTTGGTGGTGGCGCTGAATTCTCGGGCGACGATTCTGATGACCTTGGATGGGAATCACCTGCGCCTGCCCAATGCCATGGTTTTTCGCAGTGTGACGCTCAATTACACGCGAAATCCGACGCGTCGGTTTGGGTTCGATATCGGCATTGGCGTCAACGACGACTTGGTCAGCGCACAGCAGATTGGCATCGCCGAGATGTTGAAGGTTGCCGGCGTCACCGCAACGCCGCCGCCGCGGGCGCTGATTACCTCGCTCGGTGATTCGAACGTGCAAATGCGCTTCCAAGGCTGGGTGGACCAGCGCGATCATGATTTCCTGCAGGTCAAAAGTGAGGCCATTCGCCGAGTAAAGTTGGCGTTGGAAGACGCAGGCATGGACCTGCCTGAGCCGATCTACCGGGTGCAAATGTACGAGCATGGCGACGCGCCGACGGTCGCCAGCGCTCGGCGCAATCGAGGCGAGCGCGCAGCGTCCGCCCCAGTTGACACCGGCGCGAATGTCGACGTTCTGAACCAGATTGAAGCTGACCGAGAGCACAGTCGTGGTGAGGGTGACCTGCTCGATCCCTCTGCGCCCCGCGAGTAGGCCAAGGCTGGCGCGTGGCATCACAATGCCACACGACTTCCGCTGGCTTGAGCTGGCTTGAGCTGGCTTTAGTTAGCTTGTGCGGGTTGACGATGCACGACATCGAGACCTTGCCCATGGTTCGAACTGCCGCGGCGCCTAGGCTGCGAGACTCGATGTTGGACATTGCAGCCCTGCCGCGAACGACCTAACCTCGAAGCCCTGAGAGGACGCCCGATGAAAGCACGCTTCAATCAATGGATGGATCGGTTGGCCGGGTCATTCTGGCTGCTGCCAGGGGTGATCGTCCTAGGCGGGGTGCTGCTGGCCGAGGGCTTGGTGGCCTTGGATCGCAGTGGCGCGCTACCGGCGTGGCTTCGCGATTCGAACTGGCTTTACAACGGCAGCGGCGCCGGTGCCCGTGTATTGTTGGGCGCTGTCGCTTCGTCCACCATCGGCGTGGCCGGGACGGTGTTTTCCATCACGATTGCGGCGCTGTCGCTAGCGGCGGGTCAGATGGGCCCGCGATTGATGAAAAACTTTACCCACGATCGTGGCAACCAGTTCACCCTGGGCGCGTTCCTGGGCACGTTCTCGTATGCGCTGATGGTGCTGCGCAGCGTGCGTACCGATGAGGAGGGCTTGTTCACACCGCACTTGTCCTTGACGGTGGGTGTCCTACTCGCGTTCGGCTGCGTCGCGACGCTGGTCTACTTTGTCGGCCACATGGCCAGCCGCATCAGCGTCGATACCGTCATCGACCTAGTCAGTGACGACGTGCGTCGCGCCGTTGGGGCGTTGGTGGTGGAGCAACCGAACATTGAGCCGCTGGAAGAGCAATTCTGGGTAGATGCGGTGGTCGTCGTGGACGCCAGGCACGGCTACTTGCAGCAGCTTGATGAGGAGGCCTTGGCTGAGTGGGCGGCTGAGCAGGGCACGGCCTTGCGCCTGCTGGTTCGTCGTGGCGACTACGTCTTCCCCGGCGCTCCTATTGCCCTGATGAGCACGCAGGTGGCAGGTGCGGAAGACGCGATTGAACGCAACACCGCCTTGGGCGCATCGCGCGGCAGCGGCGGCGATGCCGAGCAAACGATTCGGCAACTGGTGGAAGTGGCCGTGCGTGCGCTGTCGCCAGGAATCAATGACCCACTTTCTGCGATCAGCGTACTTGATCGCCTCGGCGACACGCTCTGCGATTTGGTCGGCAAGGTCATTCCCAACGGCGTCAGCGAGGTCAACGGCAAGGTCGTACTGATGGTGCCCAATGTGTCCTATGGCAGCTTATGCGATGTCATGTTCCACTTGATTAGGCAAAATTCCGAAGGCAGCACGGCATTGTTGATGAAGCTAGTCGAGATACTGGGCGTCGTCGCCGTCTGCGAATCGGATTTGGAACGGCAAAAGGTGCTGGCGGCCCACGTGATGCGGGTGGCGGAAGATGCGGAGCGAACCGTAGGCAATGACGCCGACCGCGCCGACATCCGCAAGCGCGTGGCCCATTTCGCCAGCATCGCGTCGGCCCGGCGAGAGGGCAACATCACCGCCAAATCGCTGCTGGGGATCTCCTCCAATGCTTGATGTCGCCGCTTTCTTGCTGGTTGTCACGGCCTTGCTTGCCTACGCCAATCATCGCTTCTTGCACCTGCCCACCACCATTGGGGTGATGGCCATTGCCTTGTTCCTGTCCCTGGCTATCGTCGGCCTGCATGCCTTGGGGCTGGATCACGGCTTGAATGCGTTCGAGATGTCCTTGCTGCGCCTCATCGATTTCTCCGACGTACTGATGCAGGGGATGCTGTCGTTCCTGCTGTTTGCCGGCGCACTGCACGTGGATTTCACTACCTTGAAGCAGTTTCGCTGGCAGATCGCCGCACTGGCAATCGTCGGTACCTGCGTGTCCACGGTCCTGGTTGGCTTCGCGATGTGGTGGCTGCTGCCGTTGGCGGGCATCTCACTGCCGCTGATCTATTGCCTGCTGTTCGGTGCGCTGATCTCGCCCACCGATCCCATTTCGGTGATGGGTATCCTCAAGTCGATCAATGCCCCCAAGCGCTTGGAGCTGGTGATCGCGGGGGAGTCGCTATTCAACGACGGCGTCGGTGTGGTGCTATTTTCCCTACTGCTTGGCATCGCTGCCAGCGGTAGCACCCCAACCGCTGGTGAAGCCGGTATGGTCTTGCTGCGAGAGGCAGGCGGCGGCATCGCGTTTGGCTTGGTCTTGGGGTACTTGACCTATCGCTTGCTCAAAAGCATCGACCAGTACCAAGTCGAGGTCCTGCTGACTTTGGCGGCAGTCATGGGTGGTTACGCGCTGGCAATGCATCTGCATGTGTCCGGGCCATTGGCGATGGTCGTGGTCGGTTTGATCGTCGGCAATGGCGCGCGCGCGAGGGCCATGTCCGACACCACGCGACGGTACGTGGACATGTTCTGGGAACTGGTGGACGAAATACTGAATGCCGTGTTGTTCGTGTTGATCGGCATGGAAGTCATTGTCATCGCATTCTCGCCGCCGATATTGCTGGCAATGGTCGGCGCAATTGTCATCACTTTAGTGGCGCGTTTGCTCACCGTGGGTGCGCCGGTGGGCATGATGTCGCGGTTTTTCCAGCTACCCAAAGGATCATGGCGCGTATTGACCTGGGGTGGGCTGCGCGGCGGCATCTCGGTGGCGCTGGCGTTTTCGTTGGCGCGCGGTCCACACCGCGATACGGTGCTTGCGCTGACCTATGGCGTAGTGGTTTTCTCTGTGCTGGTGCAGGGCCTGTCGGTAGGTCGTTTGGCGCGGAAAGTGTGCGATGTGCCGGGGGATGCCGATTCGTCCACGAATAAGAGTTCGTGACCGAGTGCGAGCACAGCGGTGTGCAAAAATGGTTCGAACAGTGCACAGCCCGAGAAAACGACCATGACAGTCAGCGCCAGGCAGCAGCAGAAAAGTGGCGCATCCAATCGCTTTCGCCGACTTGTGGGTCGCCTCGGCGCTGCGATGGTGCTGATTGTTCTCTTGCCGTCGCTAAGCGGCTGCAGTGATGAGTATCCAGACGATTGGCCAAGCAAGAAAGGCATGTTCACTGCCCGCAAGGGCGGTTCCTGTCCCGACTTGGAAGGCGACTACACCAATGTCAGTTCGGACCTGCTGGTGTTATTTGGCGTCGGCTCGAGCTCAGATCGGTGGCGGGACCACCATGCGCGAATCACGCAGGCTGACGACGGCTCATGGCTGCGCATTGAGTTGGGCCTCAATGCCAAGGGCATGCAGGCGGCGACCGGCACGACTGCCAAGGGACAGCCTGGATTTGGTGGTCTTGGACGAAGCACAACGCTCAAGGAAGACGCACAGTACTACTGCCGCAATGGATGGCTTTACAGCTATGCGTGGGACCACGGCGGCGACGAAACGATGGGTACCGAGTATTTGCGTTTTGGTAAGGATCGCGGCGGTGGTTTGATTGCGGGAGGAGTCGTCACGATGGCGCAGAGCCTGCGTTGGGGAGATAGCCCTAGCATTCCCCTGGGGCAGGGCAAGTTCGCTCGCTGGTACCGATGGGACGCACGTGACCCGGGCGATGAGGCCGCCGTAGCGAGGCTTGAAAGAGTGCATTTGCAGCGTGCGAGCTGGGTCAACCCGGGCGGTCACGTGCCAACGTATTTCAGCAACTTCACGACCAAGCCCATTTGCGCGCGATTGGTGCAAGTGTGGCGAATTGCCGGGCAGTCGCCAGTGATTACGCGAGGCAATACCACCACCAGCAGCGATGATGCCGGTAAACCGTATGGCTGCCCGCAGGACAGCGGCACGATGGGCACGATCACAACTACGATCTGGCAGGTTGATGTTCCCGATCCCGATAGTGTGCTGGGCGACTATCGGGTGGAATGGCAGCGCGTGGATCGACTGGCCCAGCCCTGGAATGTGGTGCCGATTGCAGACGTCCGCGATTTGCCTGTGCATCACTACTAAACGTGCCGGAACGAGTGCCGAGGTTTGGCCGGATCGGAACTACTTCGCCAGTTCGTGCAGAAACTCCACGTACGACATGGCCGCGCCATCAAAGCCCTCGAGGTTCTTGTTAGCCGATTCGATCAGGAAGTACTCGTCAGGCGCATGTGCACCCTGGCCGTAACCCAGTCCAAAGTGGCCTGCAGGTAGGCTCAGTGGGGCATCGGTGAACACGAAGCCGGGATAGGAGCCGGCGTTGCGCGGCCACAGCAATGGCGCAATGCCGCGGGCCTTGAGCACGGCCAGGGACGCTTGAATCAGTGACGACTCAGCATCGGTTTGCGTGGGGTTGTAGCCGCCGGTGACATTGACCTCGATGTCGTCATAACCCCGCTTCGCCAAGTGCGCTTTTAGCGCGGCCACGGCGCCGTCGAAGGTCATGCCGGGCACGAGGCGCATGTCGATCTTGGCGACGGCACGGTGCGTCAGCACGGTCTTTCCGCCCGGGCCAGTGTAGCCCGCGACCAGCCCTTCAATGTTGATGGTGGGCTGCGAGACAAGGCGTTCTTGGGCCTGCGGATACGACAGGTCATCGATCCAGTGGCTGACGCCTGCGCTCTTTTTAGCCTCGGCGTCGCTTGATTCGGGCGAGGCGGCTATCACCATTGCGCGGTGCTCGGCGCTGATCGGCGGCGCCACCGGGTAGTTGTCGACGGTAATCGTATTGCCATCATCCGACACCAGTGTGCCCAGCGCTTTCACCAGCCGCCACGACGGGCTGTCGATCTTGGCTTTCAGCGAGGAATGGATGTCCTTGGTCGGGCCGCGGCCCCATTTCTCGCCGCTGGCCACCAGCTCCAGCTCTACGATGCCTTTCGCACCTAGGCTGACTTTGACGATGCCGTCCGTACCCTGCATCGCAGAGGGCATGAAAACGCCCTCCGCTTTTCCCAACGCGGCCTGCACTTTCGGCGAGCGAACGAGTTGGCTGATATGCACCGAACCGATTTCTTCCTCGCCTTCCGCCACCAGCACCAAGTTCACCGGCAATTTCTGGCCGGCGGCGCGCATCGCTTGCAAGGCGGCCAGAAAGGCCATTTCTGGCCCTTTTTGATTCACCGCGCCGCGTCCCATGATCACTTTGCCGATACCGGGCTTGTCGACCAGACGGCCTTCCAGCGGCGGCGAGCTCCATTCGGCTGGATCGAATTGTTTAACGTCGTACATGAAGTAAACGCCGATCGTCTTTGGCGCACCGGCGTCAAGCGTGGCGAATACGCCGGGCCTACCATCGGTGGCAATGATCTCGGTATGATCGAAGCCAGCTTCGCGCAGTAGCGCCGCCATGAAATCAGCGCCTTCTTTCGCGTTGAGGTTTTCTGCAGCGATCGAGGGCAGGGCAATCCACTCCTGCAGGCGTTTGACGTTGGCGTCGTGTTGGCTCTCCAGTTGCTTGCGAACCGGCGCTAGGTCGGGGCCATCAGCGGCGAAGGCCGTGGGTGCGGTCAGGATCAAACTCAGGGCAATGGCCGGCGCGAAGGCGCGGCCGGATACCAGTCGATGCAGGATCATCGGGGTCGCTCCTCGGGCAGGGTATGGCGAGTGTAGCGCAGCAGAAAAATGCCGGTGGGGAGTGGGGCTCAGGGCAGCGAAACGGTGGGATTTGGACGCGCGGGCCCGAGTCTTTAGCCGGTGGGAAGCGGCCGCGGCGCTCTTGGAAGAATCCGTGCGGTCCGAGCGACACTCCCTCCCGGTACTGCAACGGCTGATTTGGGCGCATCCTTTCGCCGTCGACCGTCCTCTTGTAGCGTTGCCCAACCTATTTTTGGAGATTGCTATGTTCCGTCCACTTTTTGCCTCGGTCCTGCTGCTGGCGTCGATGACGACAGCCTCGGCAGCGGATCTCGCCCCATCTGCTGACCAAGTTCGGCCCATCTTGCTCGGGTCAGCGATGCCCGACGTGCCCTTGCGAACGCTGTCCGGCAAGCCGATCACGCTCAAGGCGCAGGTTGCCGGCAAACCCGCGATCCTGGTCTTCTACCGCGGCGGCTGGTGCCCATTCTGCAACCTGCAGCTCAGCGAGTTGCGCTTGATCCAGAAGGATGCAGAAAAACTGGGATATCAAATCATTGCCATTAGTCCCGATCGACCCGAGGAGCTCAGCAAGACGCTTGGGAAGGACAAACTGACGTACACCTTGTTGTCGGATAGTAAGGCCCTGGCGCTGCGCGCGTTCGGCATTGGCTACCGTCTCGACGATGCCAGTTTTGCAAAGTACCAGGGGTATGGCATCGACCTTGAGAAAGCGTCCGGCGAGAAAGAGCATGCGCTGCCCGTGCCATCGGTCTTTATCGTCGACAAGGATGGCGTGCTGCAGTTTTCCTATAGCCACCCCGACTATCGCGTTCGCGTGCCGGGTACGGTGGTACTAGCGGCGGCAAAGGCTATTGCCGAACGCCGTGACCACCTGCAGCCGAAGGGCTGAGGGTCTCATGCGTCCTACTCGGTTTCGGCGGCGATCATGAATCAATCCGATATACGGCTGTCACCGCGCGAGTTACTGGTCGACGCCGAACATGAGCAGCGCGCTTTGGCCTTTGCGGCGCAACTGTCCACGCGCCGTACAGTGCGGGATTTTTCGGCGCGGGCGGTGCCAAGGTCGGTGATTGAAGCATGCTTGCGCGCCGCCGGCACCGCGCCTAGCGGGGCCAATCAGCAGCCGTGGCGATTCGTCGCGGTCGCCGATCCAACAGTGAAGCAGCGTATCCGGGTGGCGGCCGAAGCCGAGGAGCGCGAGTTCTATTCGCGCCGCGCGCCAGAGGAATGGCTGGCCGCGCTAGCGCCGCTCGGCACCGATGCTGACAAACCCTTCCTCGAGACAGCGCCCTGGCTAATCGCGGTGTTCTACGAACGCACTGGCCCGGAAATCGATGGACGCAAAGCCAAGCGTTACTACCCGCATGAATCTACCGGTATCGCCTGCGGCCTGCTGATCGCCGCCTTGCATTCAGC
>JBBSAA010000104.1:0-9491 GCA_038252715.1 Lysobacterales bacterium
GACGACGGTGAAGGAGACCGCTTGCAGGGTGTGCCCAGACGGAAAGCTGAATTCGTCGAGCGGCGCAACCCACGCCTGGATTCGTGCGTCGGCGGCGAACGGTCGCGGGCGTTTCGTCCAGCGTTTGAGCTTGCGATACATCAGCAAGGCGATCGCACTGGTTGCAAGCATGTGACCCGCGGCACCGAGGCCGCGCCAGCCGTCGAGCAGGGCAATGGCGGCCATCAGTGCATACCAGAACATGCCGTCGCCCAATCGGCTGATCATTCGGAAGTACGCGCGCACCGTTTGCCTGGCGCCCCAGCGATTCGCAGCCAAGCACCAAGCCTGTTCGTTGCGATGCCATCGTGGCGGGGTGGGCGGCATGGTCAGGCGGCCTGTCGAGTCTCGGACAATCGGTAGAGGATGGCGGCGAACGCGTTCGCCACTTCATTGGGATGCAGGTGCTGCACCGCATGGCGGGCGGCTTCACCGGTCTTGAACAGCGATGTTTGCGTTCCGACATTCACGGCCGCCGCAATGAAGGCGCGTTCATCGCTGAACGGCACCGCCGCGCCGTGTGCGCCGTCGCGCAAATGTTCGCGTGTGGCCCCATAGTCGAAGGCAACGGTGGCCAAGCCGCTTGCCATGGCCTCCAAGGTGACGTTGCCAAACGTTTCCGAGAGGCTGGGAAACAGGAAGAGATCGGCGCTGGCATAGTGGCGCGCCAAGTCGTCGCCGCGTTGGATGCCAGTGAAAATGACGTCGGGATTGGCCGCCTGCAATTGCGCGCGTGAGGGACCGTCGCCGACAACAATCAGCTTGGCGTTCGGACGTTCCGCCTTCAACGCGCGAAAAGATTGTAGTAGCAGCGCGAGATTTTTTTCTGGTGCCAAGCGGCCGACGCTGAGCACGGCGATATCTTCGTCGGCCAAGCCCCACGCCTTACGCAGCGAACCATCGCGCCAGCCAGGATGGAATTGCCGCGTGTCGACGGCGCGGCCGAGGCGTTCTACCTGCCTGAATCCTTGATCCTGCAGCTGCTGCTGTAGTTCCAGCGTGGGCACCAGGGTGGCGTCACCGCGGTTGTGGAAGCGACGCAAGCAGGCAAATACCCAAGGGGCCAGGAAGCCGGCGCCGTAGCGACCGACGTAGTCGTCGAAACGGGTGTGGAAACCGGTCGCCACCGGAATGCCAAGTTCACGCGCTGCGCGCAGTGCCGACCAACCCAAGGGACCTTCGGTCGCGATATAAATCGCGTCGGGACGTTGTGCGCGCCAACGCTTGAGCAAGCGACGACCTGCCGGCAGGCCAAAGCGCAGGCCGGGATAGCGAGGAATTGGCGCGCCGTCCACGAGCATCAGGTCGGGGTGCGCCTGAAAACTTTCTGCCGCGTGTTGGGTGCGAACCAGCGCCACGCGGTGGCCCAACAGGCGCAGTCCCTGTTCCAGCGATTGCACCGTCAGCGCCACGCCATTGACGTCGGGCGGGTAGGTTTCGGTGATTAGCTCGATATGTAGCGCGTTGTTCATGCCAGGCAGCTTGGCGCAGCCTTACGAATGGGCGATGACAGCGGAGTGACCCTTGCATGACGGTGCAAGGCTTGCATCAGCTTGGGCATGAGGCATGGGTCGAACTTTCCGGCAACCCAGCTACGCCAAACAACCATTCCTCAGCGCGGCTTGAATCTGCCTGCGCAAAGTCAAAGCATCGCCGCGGCTAGCTATCTGGTCTCAACCGTCAAGGTCTGCCCAATATCCTTGAGATGATCGCGTTCGCTGTCGAGGTCGGCCTCAGTCAGCGGATGCGCGTCGAGCCAAGCGCGGGACAAGGTCAGCGCTACACCGCCATCACGAGGCTTGAGGTCTTGGTGCGGAATGGGATCGCGGTCCTGGCCACGATGCAGCAGCACGGACAGGCGTAACAACATGGCGCAGTGCAGCGCTGCCGCGGCCAGGCGATCGGGCAGGGCGTCCAAACTGGCTTTGTTGATGCCACGGCGCTGGTTGCGCACCAAGGCGCTGATAAATTGCTGGTCGGTTCTCGAGAAGCCGGCAATGTCCGAATGTTCGACCAAATACGAGCCATGCTGGTGGTATTGGCTGTGGGCGATGACTAGTCCGATCTCGTGAATTCGCGCTGCCCAAGCCAGCAGGCGTCGGTCGTCGGCGTCCAGTTGCCAGGGTTCGGCCACTTGGTCGAACAGCGCCAGCGCCGTGGTTTCTACGCGAGCGGCTTGTTCGCTATCCACGCCGTAACGCTCGCACAGCGCCAAGATCGAGGCGTCGCGCGGATCGCGCTCACCGCCGCGGCCGACGATGTCGTACAAGACGCCTTCCCGCAGCGCGTTTTCGCTAACCACCATCCGCTTGAGGTTAAGTTCCTGAAACGCCGCGTCTAGAATCAGCAGGCCGCCAGCAATGACTGGGCGACGATCCGCAGACAAGCCGGGCAGGCGAATGTCCGCAATACGGTCAAACTCGAGCAGTTTTTCGCGAATTGCAGTCAGCGCCACGTCGGTGATGGCGCCGCGGGTGAGCTTCATCGCCGTGCAGATGTCGCCAATGGCTTTAATCGTGCCTGACGAGCCCATCAGTTCCTGCCAACCCAGCAGGCGGTAGGTCATGGCGAACTGCTGGAATTCGGCGGTAATTTCCGTCTGCGCTTCTTTCCAACGCTTCCTGGAAATCTTGCCGTCGCCAAAGAAACGTCGTGTTGTCGCGATGCAGCCCATCTGCAGGCTTTCGCGCTCGATGGTATCGAAGCCTTCGCCGATGATGAATTCGGTCGAGCCGCCGCCGATGTCCATGACCAGCCGTTGCACGCCGCGCGGCGGGTGGCCATGGGCGACGCCGAGGTAAATCAGGCGCGCTTCCTCGCGGCCGGCCACCACTTCGATGTTGTGTCCCAGCGAGGCTTCGGCCGGCATCAAGAAATTTTGCGGGTAACGCAGCTGGCGCACGGCATTGGTGGCGATCGCGCGCACGCGCTGCGGTGGAATCGTCGCCAGCCGTTGGCCGAAGCGCGACAGGCAGTCAAGCGCGCGCATCAACGCGTCGTCTTGCAGCCCGCCTTGGCCGTCGAGGCCCTCGGCCATGCGCACGTGTTCTTTGATGCGGTCAACGATGCGCAGTTGGCCCAAGGTGTATCGGGCGACGACCATGTGGAAGCTGTTTGAGCCTAGGTCGACCGCCGCTAGCAGGTCACCGTCTTGCAGCGGCGGGGCAACGAGTGCAGGCATCATCTATCCGGACAGTTTTTCGAGTAGGGCACGCTGGGCCGAAAACGGCGCGGCATTGCCCTTGGGCAGGACGCGAGTGTACGTGCCTGAGGCGTCCAACTGCCACGCTTGCGTGTTGTCGGCTAGGTAGTTGGCCAGTTCCTCGTCGTAAACGCGCTTCGCTAGGACGGGATCCAAGATGGGGAAGCAGGTTTCGACCCTACGCAACAGGTTGCGCTCCATCCAGTCGGCGCTGGAGCAGTAAATCTCCGGGTCGCCGTCATTGCCGAACCAATACACGCGGCTGTGTTCGAGGAAACGCCCCACCACCGAGCGTACGGTGATGTTCTCCGACACGCCCGGCACCCCCGGCCGCAGGCAGCAGGCGCCGCGGACAATCAGTTCGACTTGCACGCCCGCCTGCGAGGCTTCGTACAGTTTCTTGATGACGCGCGCTTCGTTGATCGCATTCATCTTGGCGATGATGTGGCCGGGCTTGCCAGCGCGGGCGTGCGCGATCTCGCGCTCGATTTTCTTCAAAATGCCCTTGTGCAGGGTAAAGGGCGAGGCCAGCAGGCGCTTGAGCTTGATCACCGGCGCCAAGCCCGACAGCTGCTGGAACATGCCGTGCACATCAGCGGCAATTTCTGGGTTGCAGGTCATCAGGCCGATATCGGTGTAGGCACGCGCCGTGCCCGAATGGTAGTTGCCGGTGCCCATGTGCACGTAGCGACGCAGGATCTTGCCCTCTCGGCGCACGATAAGCTGCATTTTGGCATGCGTCTTGTAACCCACCACGCCATACATCACCTGCACACCCGCCTCTTGCAGTCGGTCGGCTAGGTTGAGATTGGCTTCTTCGTCAAAACGCGCGCGCAGCTCAACAACCACGGTCACGTCCTTGCCGTTGCGCGCGGCGGTGACGAGGTGTTCGATGATCTTTGAGTCCTTGCCGGTTCGGTACACGGTTTGTTTGATTGCCAACACGTTCGGATCGTTCGCCGCTGCCGCAAGCACTTCCAGCACGGGCTGGAAACTCTCATACGGGTGGTGCAGCAGCACGTCGCCTTCGCGAATGGTGTCGAACGGGGAGTCTTCGTCCAGCTGTCCCTTGCGCGATTTGAACGGCGGAAACTTCAGGTCCGGGCGCGGTGCCAGGTCATACACCTGGGACACGCGGCTAAGGTTGACCGGACCGTTAATGCGGTACACGGCGTTATCGGTCAGATCGAAATTCACTAGCAAAGTCTTGAGGATTGCCGGCGGGCAGTCGTCGGCGATTTCCAGTCGCACGGCCGGCCGGAAACCGCGGCTGACCAGTTCGTCCTTCAAAGCGCTAGCGAGGTTCTCGACTTCTTCCTCGTCCACGAACAATTCCGAATTGCGCGTCACCCGGAACTGGTAAGCGCCCTTGACCTTCATGCCCGGGAACAGGTCGTCGATGAAGGCGGTCAACACCGAGGACAGGAATACGTAATCGCTCTTGCCGCCCGATATTTCTTCGGGCAGCTGGATGATGCGCGGCAGCGAGCGCGGCGCACGCACGATGGCCATGCCGCCCTTGCGGCCGAACGCATCCTTACCATCCAACACGACCACGACGTTTAAGCTTTTATTGAGGATCCGCGGGAACGGGTGCGCCGGGTCGAGGCCCAAGGGCGACAGCACCGGGGCGATATCGTTTTCAAAATACTCGTGCAGCCATTTTTTCTGCGCGCTGTTCCAACTCTCGCGGGTCAGTACGCGGATACCGGCCTCGGCCAAGGCCGGGCGCAGGATTTCATTCCAGCTGCGGTATTGCGCCTCGACCAGTTGCCCGGCTTTTTTGTGAATCAACTCCAGCGCCAGCGCCGGGTCCAAGCCGTCTGGGATCAGCGGTGCGCCGAACTGCATCGCGGTGCGCACGGTGGCGGCGCGAATTTCGAAGAATTCGTCGAGGTTGGTGCAGGAGATGCATAGATAGCGCAGACGCTCCAGCAGCGGCAGGCTGGTGTCCTCGGCCTGGGCCATCACCCGTAGGTTGAACTCCAACTGCGACAGCTCGCGGTTGAGGAACAGCTCGCCATCGCCCGGTTCGATTGGGCCGATGAGGGGCATCATTTTCTTTCGTGCGGGCATGGTTGGCTCGGTGATTTAGTGACGGGAAACAACGCGTTCGGGACCAAAAACGCAGGCGAACGTGCTGCCGCGGCCCACCTCGCTGTCGATCTCGAGCCTGGCTTGGTGCAGGCTCAAGACGTGCTTGACGATGGACAGGCCGAGGCCGGTGCCGCCCGATTCGCGCGAGCGGCTGGTGGATACACGGTAGAACCGTTCGGTGATGCGTGGCAAATGCTGGCTTGGAATACCGTAGCCGCTGTCCTGCACAGCCAGTTGCACGCCGCCGTCGGCAAGGCGCTCGAAACGGATCACCACCGTGCCCTCATAGGGCGTGTAGCGCACGGCATTGCTGACCAAATTCGAAAACGCACTGTGCAATTCCTTGGACGAACCCATCAGGTCGCAAAGCGCCGTATCTTCCACGGTGATTCGATGGCGTCCCTGACTAATGGCTTCGGCTTCCCGGCGCAGTGTGACCAACAAGGATGCCATGCCAACCTGGTCTTCAGGCAGATGCTCTTGGGCTTCGAGCCGTGACAGGGTCAGAAGGTCCTCTACCAACTGCGCCATCCGCTGCGACTGGCGGCGCATTTCCTCGATCATCGGCGCCATTTCCGGGTCGTCGCCCGGGTCCATCATGTCGAGGTAGCCGTGCACTACGGTCAGCGGCGTGCGCAGTTCATGGGAGACATTAGCGACGAAATCGCGGCGTACCTGTTCAAGCCGCATCAATTGGGTGACGTCGCGCACCACAACTAACCATTGGTCGGGCGAGTAGGCAATCAAACGCAGGCTCAGCCGCTGTTGCTCATCGACTGGGCTGGCCACGTCCATCAGCGATTCGTCGGTGACGCCGGACGCGAGCCAGTCGCGGACTCGCGCGCTGGCTAGGATGTCAGTGAAGTGGCTGCCGAGGCTTTGCGGATAATTCAGGCCAAGCAGCCGGCGCGCGGACTTGTTGAACCAGATCAGCTGCGTAGTGCGACGATCAACGATCAGCGCACCGTCCGGCATCGCGGTCGCAGCCTGGCGGTAGGCGCGCAACAGCGATACCAAGCGACGGCTGCGTTCCCGTGTTTCCGTCTGCCGGCGGTAGATCAGTGTTTCCAAACCGGCCCATAGGCCTTGCCCGTGCACCGTTTGCAGTTGCTGGCGCCAATCCAGGAAACGCGAGACACGGTACAGGCGCCAGTAGGCGCGAACCGAGACCAAGGCGGTGGCTACAAACAGCACCCACGGCAACTGCTTGAGCCACAGCCCCAGTGCAATCGCTACGGCATAGAAAATCAGCAGCCGCAGGATGGACTGCCGCCAGGCCAGGCGAAGGAGCAGTGAGCGGCGCATCCGTGCGGCCCCGGGACTCAGTGCGTCGCCGCGGAGAATCGGTAGCCCGACCCGCGCACCGTTTGCACCATGTCTTCCAGCCCGGTCGGCTCCAAGGCTTTGCGCAGGCGGCGGATATGCACGTCCACGGTGCGCTCCTCGACGTAGACATTGCCGCCCCAGACGTGGTCGAGCAATTGCGTACGGCTGTAAACCCGGTCGGCGTGGGTCATGAAGAAATGCAGCAGGCGGTACTCGGTGGGGCCAACGTGCAGGGGCTGGTCGGCGGCAAAGACGCGATGCGCCGCGCCGTCGATGCGCAGTTGACCGACGGTCACCGAGCCGTCGTCCTCGTCCTCGCGCGAGCGGCGCAGGACGGCCTTGATGCGGGCGAGCAGTTCGCGGGCTGAAAAAGGCTTGACCACATAGTCGTCCACGCCCGATTCCAGCCCGGACACCCGATCGTTTTCTTCGCCGCGGGCAGTCAGCATGATGATTGGGATGTCGCGGGTCAGGTCGTCGCGACGCCAGCGGCGGGCCAGTTCCAGCCCACTGCTGCCAGGCAGCATCCAGTCCAGCAAGATCAGGTCCGGCACGCGCTCGGCAATGGCCGAGGCCGCCTCGCGGGCGTCGCCAGCGTGCACGGGCTCGTAATCGCCCTTGCGCAGGGCAAAAGCGACCATGTCGCGGATCGCGGGTTCGTCGTCGACGATGAGAATGCGTTTTTGCACGTCAGTACCCTGTCATTGGGGGGAGCCGCATGCAAGTAGATAAAACTTTTATGACCGTTCCATGACGGCGTCACCCCGGGCCTCGTCGATACTTGGGCCGATCAGCTGCGATCAGCGCGCTGATCCTCAGGTTTGATGCCTTGGCGACGCATATCCAGCACTTCCGGGGTGATCGCCGCGATTCGCGCTTCAACGCGGGCCCGCTGGACATAATCGATGTCGTCGCGCTTGAGCAGGCCGTTAAGCTGGCTGAGGGCATCTTCGGCGCGGCCATTCAGATAAGCGGCTTCTGCGTAGGCCTCGGCGGCGCGGGGCAGGTCGCCGGCCAGTTCGCTGGCGCGGCCGAAGTTTTTCTGAAACAGCGGGTCGTCGCCGCTGCTTGAGAGCAGGGGACGCAGGACAGCTTGGGCGCGGCTTCCGGCATCGGCCGTGCTGAGGTCATTCAGGGTCTGCGCATAGCTGACGCTGACCGCGCGGTCATGCGGGTAGCGACGCAGCAAGTCTTCAAAACGCTGTCGCGACAGGGCGGCATTGCGCGCGACGGCGGCGTTTTCCGCCAGCGCGACCAGCACGAACAAGTTGTCGGGGTGCGCGCTGGCGAGGGCCGTCAAGGCGGCTTCGGCAGCGGCAGGATAGCCCGCGCGCATTTGCGCCAGAGCCAAGCCGTAACGCTGGGCTTCGCTGGTTTTACCGCCAGCGGAGTCGGTCAATACCTTGTACTCGCGCATGGCGGCAACGGCGCTGTCGGCGCTGAGCACGCGCAGGCGTTCGCGCGCCCAGGCAAACATCGTTGGCGGCAAGGCCGGAACGCCACCGACGTCGCTGGTCGACAGGCCGGCGGGCAGCAGCGGGCTCATCGGCTGCCGCGTGGACGTGGTCAGGCGCGGACGCTCTTTTTCTAGGCGAGCGGCGCGGTCGCGGGCCTCGCTGATGCGGATCGTCGTCACCGGATGCGACTGCAGGTAGGCCGGCGTGGTGTAGCCGCCGGAATTGCCGCGGGTGGCGCGCGACATGCGTTCGAAGAAATTGGCCATGCCGTCGACGTCGTAGCCGGAGCGGTAAAGCGTTTGGATGCCGACGCGGTCGGCTTCGGCTTCGTTGGACCGGGTGTAGTCGATTTGGCGCTGCGCTGCCAGCGCTTGGCTGCCGACCACGGCCGCTTGGATGGCGTCGGCATTGTTGCGGCCGCCCGAGGCCTGTGCGGCGACGATCGCGCCGAGCATCGCCATCATGATCGGCAGTTGATCGCGTTTGGCGCGTTCGACCGCTCGCAGCACATGGCGCTGAGTGACATGGGAAATTTCATGCGCCAGCACGCCGGCCACTTCATCCTCGCTGGTCGCGGTCAAGACTAGGCCGGCATTGGTGCCGACGTAGCCGCCCAGCGTGGCAAAAGCATTGATCTGGCGGTCGCGCAGGACAAAAAAGGTGAAATGTTGCTGCGGTTTGTCGCTGACCGCGGCCAAGCGATAGCCCATGCCATCCAGCCAGCGCTCGATCAAGGGATCGTCCAGCACGTAGCCGTAGTGACGCAGCTGATACAGGGTGTAAGCACCATATTCGGTTTCTTCGGCCGGCGTGATCAGGGTGCCGGCTGACGAGCCCATGTCCGGCAGAGACATCTCCTGCGCGCGAGCGCCCAGGCTGAGGCCCAGGGCGGTGACGAGGGTGGCGGTCAGGGGCAGGCTCAAGCGCACGGTGGACTCCAAGGTTGCAGCCAGCATGCCCGACTGCAGCCCCGACCAAGTGAATAGGGTATTAACTTTCACGGTTGGTTCCATCCTTGGGGCTGTAAAATCATCGCTCGCGTCCCCAAACTATAGGCATCCCCCCGGAGGCCATCATGTCCGAAGTCATCATGTACACCACCGCCGTCTGCCCGTATTGCGTGGCGGCCAAGAATTTCCTGAAGTCACGCGGCTCCGGTTACACCGAAGTGCGCGTCGATACCGACCCGGTCGCCCGGGCGCAAATGATGGAAAAAGCCAAGCGCACCTCGGTGCCGCAGATATTCATCAACGGCAACCACGTCGGCGGCTACGACGAGTTGGTGGCGCTGGACCGCGCTGGCGGCCTGAAGCCTTTGCTGGAGGCTGCGCAGTGAGCGATTCCGAAGCCGATCGCGTCAAGGAATTCAC
>JBBSAA010000105.1:0-9474 GCA_038252715.1 Lysobacterales bacterium
CGTCGCCGCGTCTTGCTGGTGCATCGCAATGCCCGCGCCGAAGACCACCATTTCGACAAGTACAACGGCTTGGGCGGCAAACTCGAAAGCGACGAAGACGTCATGGCGGGCATGCGCCGAGAGATTCGCGAGGAGGCTGGAATTGAATGCGAGGAGTTGCTGCTGCGCGGCACGATGAGCTGGCCTGGCTTTGGAAAACACGGCGAGGGCTGGTTGGTCTTCATCTTCTTGATCGAGCGTTTCAGTGGCGAACCCATGGCCAGCAACGCCGAAGGCAGGCTGGACTGGGTAGACCTGGAGCGGGTGCCCAGCTTGAACCTGTGGGATGGCGACCGGCACTTCCTACCCCTGGTCTTCGACGGCGACCCGCGGCCGTTCCATGGCGTCATGCCCTATGAGGGCGGGCGGATGCTGAGTTGGTCCTGGTCGAGGTGAGGGTCGTGCTGACTGTGATGCCGGCGTGGTTGCTCGTCCCGAACGGTTGGTTCGCGCCTGTAGGAGCGGCGTGAGCGGCGATCTTTTCGTTTTGCTGCGATCCTTTTTAGAAGATCGCGGCTCGCGCCGCTCCTACATTGGTTTCGAGTTAGAGTTCGCAAGTTATTGATATAAATGTAATAATTAATATCAAGCGAGCCGTGCTTCACCGCCAATTCTCGGGTGGGACAGGCCTCTGGCGGACTCGCGTGCCGCACCGCACTCCAATATTGTCGTAGAACCCGCCCAGCCCAGCGGTGCACATCGTGTCCCTTACTACCCGGGGAAGCCGGGCTTCGGGGCTGATCAGGGCCCATCCCCGGGCAACGGCTTCGACAGGCCCTGAACCCCCACTCACGCCCGGCTTCCTTTCCCCGCCAGAAGTGTGTATGGTGCCTTCACTGTGTTTGCCAGGGTCACAGTGAATCGTGGCCCGGTGCGGTAGATCCAACGATCCGCTACATCGCTTAGCCCGCTTGCTCCCTGCAACTACAGTCTCGATACCGGATGTTCCGGGTCTTGATAATTTATTGTTTCAAGGAGTTTCAAATGTCGGATCGTCAAAGTGGTACGGTGAAGTGGTTCAATGACGCCAAGGGCTTCGGCTTCATTACCCCGGAAAGCGGTGAGGACCTCTTCGTTCACTTCCGTTCTATCCAGGGCAGCGGCTTCAAGTCGCTCCAGGAAGGCCAGAAGGTCACCTTCACGGTTGTGAAGGGTCAGAAGGGTCTGCAGGCTGACGCGGTTCAAATCGTCTAAGCCATTCGCCAACGCGAATTTGAAAACCCCGGTCGGAAACGACCGGGGTTTTTCTTTGTGTGCCGGTAAAAAGCCGCCATTCTCCTGCGCCACGGTGTGGGCTACTCTCGACAGCGAGCCGGGGAGGGCGACGATGCGCAAGGACTGGTGGAAGTCGCTTTACCTGCAGGTTTTGATTGCCATTGTCATCGGCGTCTTGCTGGGCGTTTTCGATCCTGCCTTCGCGCAAAAGCTTAAGCCGCTCGGCGATGCCTTCATTGCCTTGGTGAAGATGGTAATCGGCCCGGTTATTTTTCTGACCGTCGTTGTCGGCATGGCCAAGATGGGTGATCTTCGCCACGTGGGTCGCATCGGCGTGAAAGCGCTGGTCTATTTCGAACTGATGACCACGGTGGCCCTGATCCTGGGCTTGATCGTAGTGAATGTCGTCAAGCCCGGCGCCGGCATGGGTATTGATCCAGCTACCCTAGACGCTGCCTCGGTCGCGCAGTACCAGCAACAGGCTACCGATAGCGGCGTGGTCGGTTTCTTGGCCGCAATTATCCCGCATACCTTCGTATCGGCATTCACTGACGGCAACCTGCTGCAGGTGCTGCTGATCGCGCTGTTGTTCGGTATTGCACTGACCCGCGCCGGCGACAAGGGTCGCGAGGTCTTGGCGGGACTGGAACGACTTGGCGAGATTTTCTTCGGTGTCGTCCACTTGATCATGCGGTTTGCACCGATCGGCGCTTTGGGCGCGATGGCGTTCACTATTGGCAAATACGGGTTGGCCACTCTGCAGTCGCTTGCGTGGCTGCTGGCCTCGGTCTACGCCACCTGTGCCCTGTTCGTATTTGTCGTGCTGTGGTTGGTGGCCTGGCTGTCGGGGTTTTCTCTTTGGAAATTCCTGCGCTATATCCGCGCCGAATTGCTGCTGGTGCTTGGCACGTCATCGTCGGAATCAGCGCTGCCGCGCATGATCGAACGCTTGGACGAGCTGGGCTGTGATCGTGCTGCCGTTGGCCTCATCATTCCCACTGGTTATTCGTTCAACCTCGACGGCACCTGCATTTACCTGACCATGGCGGCGGTGTTCATCGCGCAGGCAGTGGCTGCGCCGCTGAACTTGGCCGATCAGGTCGTGCTGCTGGGCGTGCTGCTGCTGACTTCCAAGGGTGCGGCGGGCGTTACCGGATCGGGATTCATCACTCTGGCCGCGACGCTGGCGGCGCTGAACGGCAAAGTGCCGGTGGCCGGGGTCGCGCTCATCTTGGGCGTGGATCGATTCATGTCCGAAGCCCGGGCAATCACCAACGTGATCGGCAATGGAGTTGCAACCTTGGTCGTCTCGAAGTGGGAAGGACTGCGAGACGATGAAAAAATGCGAGCGGCGCTGGACGCTGGGCCGCCGGCAGTGAACTAGGCGAACGTTCCTGCCGGCTCACGGCGCACCTTCTTTCCCTCGATCACGCTCTTATCAGCGTGGTAATTGATTCTTTCGAGCCCGGAGTAGCCCATGCGACTGATTCAAGCGGTACTGGTGGTCGCTGATATCAGTGGCTACACCGATTTCATCGTCAAGCGAGAAATCAGCCTCCTGCATGCCGAACAAATTATTACCGACTTGCTCGAGGCAATGATTGGCTCGGCCGAACATCCCCTGGTCTTGAACAAGCTCGAGGGTGACGCCGCGTTCCTGTACTCGCAGGTCGATGGCGATCACGATGCCGCGGTGGCCGATGTGATGCTGCAGGTGGGCCGTTTGTTCACCGCCTTCGCGCGCACGCAGACAGACCTGTCTGCAAGCCGCGCTGGCTGCGACTGCGCCGCCTGTTCGGCCATCGGCGGCTTGCGCGTGAAAGTTTTCGTGCACGCCGGTGAGGTCGCGCTGAAGCAGGTGCGTCAATTCGAGGAGTTAGCGGGTGAGCCCGTGATCATCATCCATCGGCTAATGAAGAATAGCGTCCGCGGCCACGAATACGCGCTGCTCAGCCAAGAGATCGTCCAAGCCTGGCCGATCGCGGCAACGCGTGGCGTCGAGCATGTGGAGCGTTTTGATGGCTTTGGCGAACTGCACCTGCGCGTGCTGCAGCCGCTGGATCTGGCCGCGCCCTGACGATCCGCAGCCGCCATGGATTAATCGAAAGTGACTGCAGAGGTTGGCCAGTACCACGAGCGGGGCCGAGATTTTGGCTTGGCAAGGTGGAGACAGGTACGAACATAACTGGCGCGTCCGGCGCCGCGTCGCCCACCCGGGCTCGATTCGACTATCTTTTTGCCGAGCCTTCCCTTTGCCGCCATTTGGCGGGAACATGGGCCGATGATCCCCCCCGGAGAGCGGCACGATGACCAGCGTCTATGATTTTTCCGCCCGCACCATTGACGGTGATGACAAGTCGCTATCGGACTATCAGGGTAAAGCGATGCTGGTGGTGAACACCGCCTCGAAGTGCGGATTCACGCCGCAATACGCCGGTCTTGAAACGCTCTGGAAAAAGTATCAGGACCAGGGCTTGGTGGTACTCGGTTTCCCCTGCGATCAGTTCGGCCACCAAGAGCCGGGCAACGAGGAAGAAATCAAGAATTTTTGTTCGCTCAGCTACGACGTCAGCTTCCCGATGTACGCCAAGGTCGACGTCAACGGCGAGAAAGCGCACCCGCTGTGGAAGTTCCTGAAGGCGGAAAAATCCGGCTTGCTTGGCATCTCAGCCATCAAGTGGAATTTCTCCAAGTTTCTGGTCGATAAGCACGGCAACGTGGTCAAGCGTTACGCGCCGACCGACACGCCGGAAAAAATCGAGAAAGACTTGGCGTCGGTGCTGTAGGGGCGTCGCAACCGCCTGTGTTCAGCCGGCGGGCTCGGCCGGCGCATTCTTGAGCAGCAGCGTGTTGACGTCCGCGAGCAACTCGTCGAGCGAGCCCTCGCCGAACCCCAAGTGCACGGCCGCGATCTTGCCGTCCTGGTTGATCACAAACAAGTTGGGGTAGGCGGTGACCCGATAACTTTCGCTGATCAGGCCGCGGCTGTCGTGGGTGAAGGTGATGGGCGTGTCGACAAGCTGGCGCCGGATGAATTTGTAGTCCTTCGGCGAGTCCTTGACGTTAACCGCGATCACTTTTACCCGCGATCCGGCCGCGCGCTGCAGGCGATCAAGCACCGGCAGCTCACGACGACACGGACCGCACCACGAGGCCCAGAACGTGACTAGGGTAACGGTGCCGCGGGAGTCGCTGACCTTGACCTTTTCGCCGTCGGGCGTCGAGCCAAGCGTTTCCGGCGGCAAGTCGCCAGGTTGTAGCTTGTCGGCAGACGACGCGGCAAATGCCGGTGTTAGCACAGCCAACGCAACCAACGCGGATAGCAAAAAGCGCTTCATTCGGGACTCCGTCTCGGACACTCAGCATATCGTCAATTTTTCCGGTACAGCAGGTACAGAGCCCGGCAAAGTCGCCTATTTCTCAACGAAGGCGCGTTCAAACACATAATGACCCGGGGTGCCGATGCGCGGCGCTGATATGAAACCGCGCTCGTCCAAGATTCGGCGGAAATCGGCCAGCATTTGGGGGCCGCCGCAGATCATTGCGCGGTCGGTGGCCGGGTCCAGCGGTGGCAAGCCGAGGTCGGTCATCATTTGACCGGATTCCATCAGGGTCGTCAGCCGACCTTGGTGTGCGTGAGCCTCGCGGCTGACAGCCGGGTAGTAATGCAATTGCCGTGAAATTTGCTCGCCTAGGTATTCGTGGCGAGGCAGTTCGTTGCGGAAATAGTCGGCGTAGGCGAGGTCCTGCGCATTACGCACGCCATGGGTGAGCACCACGTTTTCAAAGCGTTCGTAGGTTTCGGGATCCTTGATCACGCCTAGAAAGGGCGCGAGACCCGTGCCGGTGGCCAGCAGGTACAGCGTGCGGCCGGGCAAAAGATCGCTCAACAACAGGGTTCCAGTGGGCTTGCGGCTGATCAAGATCGGATCGCCGGGCTGGATATGTTGCAGGCGGGAGGTCAGCGGACCATTCGCCACCTTGATGCTGAAGAACTCCAGTTGTTCTTCCCAATTGGCGCTGGCAATCGAATACGCCCGCATCAACGGCTTACCGTCAACCAGCAGCCCGATCATCACGAACTGGCCGTTCTCGAAGCGAAAACCTTCGTCACGGGTGGTGGTGAAGCTGAAGTAATCGTCGGTCCAGTGACGGACGTCGAGCACGGTTTCAGTGATGAAGGCAGCAGACATGGAAGTAGGCAGGACGGCTAGGTTGGGCTCAGCCGCTATTGTCGCATTGAGGGCTGGTCAGCGGCAGGCCGCGGGCGTAGATTCGAACCCAGGGGCCGAGCTCGGTCGGGCCGGCACAGGTGGCCAAGTAGGAAGGGGCGACGACGCGTGGCGTCCATCTACGATTTTTCAATGCGCACTATCGACGGCAAGCAGCTATCGATGGCTCAGTTTCGTGGCAAGGTCCTGCTGATCGTCAATGTCGCCTCGAAATGTCACTTCACTCCGCAATATGCCGAGCTCGTGCGGCTCAACAATCGGCTGCAAGACGAGGGCTTTGCCATTCTCGGCTTTCCTTGCAACCAGTTCGCGGGGCAGGAGCCAGGCGACGAACTGCAAATAAAGCTGTTTTGTGCGATGCACTACGGTGTTCGTTTCCCGATGTTCTCTAAGATTGACGTCAATGGGCCCCAGGCGCACCCGCTGTTCGAACACCTCAAGGACCACGGCCGTGGCTTTCTGGGAACCCGGGCAATCAAATGGAATTTCACCAAATTTCTGGTCAATCGCGACGGCGACGTAGTGAGGCGGTTCGCACCGCGCGCGAAGCCGGAGGCGATTGCGCCCAGTGTCGAGGCCCTGCTAGTACGTACCCACTGACGTTCGTGAGTCGGGTGGCATCGGCTACAATTGCATCATGCCTGCTCCTACCTCTTTCACCGCTGCCGATGGGAAAACCTTCGAGCTTCGCTTCGAAGACCGCCCGTTCTACTTGTACGCCCACGTCAACGGCGAGTCCGATTCCTTGGAAGTATCAGTGGCGTATTGGCAGCTAATCTTGGCGCAGTGCCGCACGCGCCACGCGCTGCGCGTGCTGGTAGTTGATGAGATCGCTGGCGAGCCGATGGGCGCCGATTTCCTACACACCTTGGTTTCTCGGATGTCCGGCTCGGGACTGGAAGCCATACGCGTCGCGTTTGTAGAGTTGGTCTCGGCCCACGTGCCCTTGATGGAGCACGGCCAAATCCTGGCGATGGAGCAGGGCTTCCAGGCCCGGGTATTCAGCCGGATGGACGATGCCGATCGCTGGCTGCGCTTTGGCTCGGCTTGAATTGTCCCAGGCGAGCCCTGACTTATAATGGTCGCAGGGGCCTGACGAGCCCCGAACCTCACTAATTTCAAGGATTTCCCATGCAGATCGCCGAGCGCACAGTCGCGTCGTTCCATTACACACTCACCAACGACGCGGGCGAGGTGATCGATTCCTCCTCGGGCCGTGAGCCGCTGACCTACCTGCACGGCGCAGGCAATATCGTGCCGGGCTTGGAGAAGGAAATGCTCGGCCGCCAGGCCGGTGACACCTTCAACGTGGTGGTGTCGGCCGAAGACGGCTATGGCGAGCCCAACCCGGCCTTGACCAATGTCGTGCCCAAGGAAGCCTTCCAGGGCGTGGACACGCTCGAAGTGGGCATGGAATTCCAAGCCCAGACCCCGCAGGGCCCACTTTCGGTGGTCATCGCCAAGATCGACGGCGACGAAGTGACCGTCGATGGCAACCATCCACTGGCAGGCAAGACCCTGCATTTCGCCATTGAAGTGACCGATGTGCGTGACGCCAGCCTTGAAGAGCTGACCCACGGTCATGCGCACGGCGCCGGCGGCCATCACCACTGAGCCAACGCTTTCAGTTCTCCAAGTTGCACAGAGCCCCGGGATAAAACCCCCGGGGCTTTTCTTTGACAAAATCTAGTCGTATTCGCCACGAATTCGGCGGAGAACACAGGGCGGTATTTTTCGGGGGCTGCGCCCCGGCGGCGTGGGCCGAGAAATGCCGGGGGCCTACCGGCGGCTCTGCGCCCGCGCATCCGATGGCACGGTTTCATACTCTTGTTGAGGTATGTCCAGGAGCTAGCCCGTGAATCTGAATCTGTTTCTTCTTGCTGCGTTGATCAGCCTGCCCGCAGCCGCTCAAACGCCGCTGGCCTGCCAGGCCAACAGCGGGCCGCAGCGCGCGCCCTTGCTGGAGCTTTACACCTCAGAGGGCTGCAGCAGCTGTCCCCCAGCTGATCGCTGGCTGGCGGGGTTGGCAATGAAAGCCAAGCCGCAGTCGCTGAACCTGCTGAGTTTCCATGTCGACTATTGGGACGGCATCGGTTGGCCCGATCGGTTCGCCAAGGCCCAATACACCGCGCGGCAACGTGAGCGCGTGGCTGCCGGTGGCAGCACGACCATCTATACGCCGCAGGTGATGTTGGGCCCGCGCCTAGACCTGCGCTGGTACAAGCCCGACCAGGTCGCCAAGGCGCTCACTGCAGTGCAGCAACAGCGCGCCATGGTTGACCTGCAGGTGCTAGCGCGTCGCCACGGTCGAGTAGTGACCGTGGATGTATCGGCGCTGCCATCGACCGCGGGCAAGGGCGGCGACTTGTATCTGGCCCTGTATGAAGACGGGCTTAGCTCGGCGGTCAAGGCGGGTGAAAATGCCGGCGTGGTGCTGCGCCACGAGCGCGTTGTGCGCGGTCTTTGGGGGCCATGGCCGCTGGCCGCTAACGGTGCGAAGCAGACGCTCGACATCACGCCGCCAGCAGCGGCCAATGCGGCTCAGTTGGGTCTCACCGCCTTCGTACAGACGCGAGTTGGCGGGGAAACTCTTCAGTCCCTCAGCCTGCCGCTCGCGCAATGCCGTGACGCGGGCGCGACGGCCGCACGCTAGGCGCTATCAAGATCACGCCACCGCTTCGATCCAGACTGGCACGCCGTTGAGCGCCGCGTTGCCGGACGGCCCGTCGAGCACCAAGGGATCGCTGAGGTCGTTGTAACTTTCACCGGGCAGTTCGCGCGCGCGACTCAGGCGACTGTCCTGGCGTTGGTGACCAAAACCGTGCGGCAGACAGACGACGCCGGGCATCATGTCCTCGCTCAGGCGTACTTGGGTGACGACCTCGCCGACGCGCGAGCGGATGCGCACGTGTGAGCCTTCTGCCAGCGCGCGCGCGCGGGCGTCATCGGGGTGGATAAACAGCTGGTGCCTTGGTTTGCCTTTCACCAAGCGCGGCGCATTGTGCATCCACGAGTTGTTGCTGCGAATGTCGCGGCGCCCGATCAATTGTAGCGAGCGTGGCTCTTGCAAGGGCTCAGGTACTGACAGCTGCGACAACGCTGCCAGCAGCAGCGGCGGCGCGCATTCGATCCGGCCACTTTCGGTCTGCAGTCGCGTCAGCAATGTCGGTCGCAGTGGGCCGAGGTCTAGCCCGTGTGGCGCTGCTTCCAAGTCCGCCAGGGTCAGTCCGGACGTGCCGCGTGCCAAGCCGGCGGCGATCATTGCCCGCGGCGGCGGCAGGGACTGCCACGGTTTACCGTGGGCGGCGGCAATCGCCGCAGCCAAGCCATTGATGATTTCCCAGTCGCCGCGTTCATCGGCGCTGCGCTCGCGTATCGGCGCATTCAATCGCGCGACGCGTCGCACGGCAAAACTGTTGAAGATTACGTCGTAATGGTCCTGGGTCAGCGGCGACGCCGGCGGCAAGATAAGATCTGCATGGCGCGTGGTTTCGTTGATGTAGATGTCGATCGCAACGTAGAACTCAAGCTGGGTCAGCGCACGTTCCACCTCGCGGCCGTTCGGCGTCGACAGCACGGGATTGCCGGCAACCGTGATCAGGCCACGCACTTGGCCGTCACCGGGGGTCAGGATTTCCTCGGCCAGCGCCGAGACCGGCAGTTCGCCGGCGAATTCAGGTAAACCACGCACACGGCTGTGCCAGCGGCCGCGTTGCCCGGGCGAAGTGCCCGCGCCAGTGATCGGGATTGCGCCGTCATTGGGCAGCGCACCACCGACGCGATCTAGATTGCCACTCACCAAGTTCACCAACTGCAGCAGCCATTGGCATAGCGTGCCGTGCGCCTGCGTGCTGACGCCCATACGCCCGTACGCCACTGCCCGCGGTGCAGCAAGGAACTCAGCGGCGATCCGGGCAATGTCCGTCGCAGCGATGCCCGTGCGCGCAGCAACATCGTGGGTGTCCACGGCGGCGATCGCTGCGAGTGC
>JBBSAA010000106.1:0-9455 GCA_038252715.1 Lysobacterales bacterium
ATCCACATGCACGACGATCGTGCCGGCGGCGATATCTCCCAAGCGGCGCGCACTCGGATCAATCAGGCTGCTCATCAGGCCGACGCCGTACAGCGCCGGCAGCATGTCGACCGCGCGCAGCAGGTTGCGCACCAGGGACGGCATCCAGCCAATGGGCGCGCCGTTGTCGCAGACCACGCGCAGGCCCATCACCCGTTTGCCCAAGGTCTGGCCGTTGAAAAAAAGTTCAAACGCGATTGGATACGCCCAGACAATCAAGAACACGCCCACTAGCCACACGCCCATGCCGGCGTTGCCCATCAAGCCAAGCGCCATCATCAATACGAACACGATGCCGAGGCGGATCATCAGGTCCATCAGCCACGCCAAAGCCCGCGGCACTGGGCCGGCGGCGCGCAGGGTCAGGGCTACGCCTTCCGGCGTTTCAACGTCACGCAGGGTATCGAGCATCGGGCCTTGGGTTCGGGTCACGGCGCTGGAGCTGCGCATGCCCTGCACTTTATCGTCGCGCCGCGGTTTTTCCCAGCGCCGCCAGCGTCGGCGTCTTAAACTGTGACCGTGACGACCTCCGCCATCCCCTGTCGAACCGGCTGCGGCGCCTGCTGCATCGCCCCTTCGATTTCCTCGCCGATCCCGGGCATGCCCGGCGGCAAACCGGCCGGCGTGGCCTGTGTGCAGCTCGACGAGCGCTTCGGCTGTCGCATCTTCGGTCAGCCCGAGCGGCCGGCCGTCTGTGTGCAGCTGCGGCCGCAGCGGGAGATGTGCGGAGACTCGCGCGAGCAGGCGCTGAACTTCCTGGGTCGGCTAGAGGACGCGACGCGGCCGGGAGTGCGCGGATGATTTGTTCGCGTATTTAGTTGATTCGGTGGAGCCAGCGGCGGCGCCGGCGGAAATATTTCCTGCGCCTGTGAGCGCATTGGCGCACCACCGGAATGGCGACCGGACGCAATCTAATGATAGCTGCCGCGGACCGGCCCTGCAGTGCGCTCCTTCCGGCCGCCGCGGCATGTCGCCTGCATCAATGGCGCCAGAGCGAGGTCCAGTCGCGGGACAGCGGCGATTGCGAGGAAATCGGACGCCAATCGCTGGTGATTCCGGACTTGCCGTCTCGGGCCGGTGGAGTAGGATAAGGGCATGAAAAAGAAGTCCGCCAGCAACGGAGTCGTCATCAAAAGCTTGGGCAAAAGCTCGGGCAATATCGACCCGGTCAAACTGCGCGCTGTCATCCGCCGCCTGCAGGCGGACATGGTGATCGACCTGAGCAAAAAAATGCGCCCGATTGGAGTCAAGGACACGGCCAGCGGCAGCGGCGCTATTCGCTTTTCCTTTGGCAATCGGCCAGTGGCCAGCAAGGATAAAACCAAGCCCAAGCGCGCACGCGCGTCCGGCTGACCGGCGGTGGCCGTTAAGCGCGCATTTGAGGACAGCGTATTCATCAACTGTCCGTTCGACCCTGCCTATTCCTCACTATTTGAAGTGATCGCCTTTACCATTTTTGCCTGTGGGTTTGTCGCTCGCTGCGCAAAGGAAGAGGCCGATTCGGGGGATGTGCGCCTAGAAAAGCTGGCGCGGCTGATCGAGGGCTGCCGATACGGTATCCACGACATCTCCAGGATAGGCCTGGAAAGCGACAGCGGGCTGCCTCGATTCAACATGCCTTTCGAGCTCGGCCTCGACTTGGGCTGCAAAAAATTTGGGGATCGGCGGCAGCGACAGAAGAAGCTGCTGATCCTGGATTCCAAGCCGCATCGTTACCAAGCGTTTATTTCTGACATCGCTGGGCAAGATATCCGGGCACACGGCGACCGACCCGATGAAGCGATTGCCCTAGTCCGCGACTGGCTTCGCACCGCGTCGACGCGAGAGAACATCACTGGCGAACTGATAGTTCGCAATCTTTACCGAGCTTTTGCGCAAACCCTGCCCCAACTGTGCGCTGGGGTCGGCGTTGATCGCGCCAATATTAACTATCTGGACTACGTCAACTTCGTCGAGGCTTGGCTAAAGGGCGCGGAAGCGAAAGCGTTTCTTGCTAAAGAAATTTGAAGCAGGGGGGGCAATTTCGTTCAAGCCTGCGCTCAATTACCTACGGCAACTTTTTTCTCTAGCGCCCTCAGTCCACCAAATACCGATCTTTCAGCCGCACATAATGCTGCGCCGAGTAATACAGCTGCTCGACGTCTTTATCGCTGAGCACGCGCACACATTTAGCCGGGTTGCCCAGCCATAGCTCGCGACTGCCGACGACTTTCCCCGGCGGAATCAAGGCGCCGGCGCCGACGAAGCCATTCTTGCGAACAATCGCGCCATCGAGGATCGTCGCGCCCATGCCGATCAGGCAGGCGTCTTCGAGGATGCAGGCGTGCACGATCGCACCGTGGCCGACGGTGACGTCGTCGCCGATGATCGTCGCGAACGGTTTGCCGTACGGGCCGTCGTGGGAGACGTGGACGATGGTGCCGTCCTGGATATTGGTGCGGGCGCCGATGCGGATGTGGTTGACGTCGCCGCGGATCACGGTGCCGGGCCAGACCGAGGAATCGTCGCCGATGACGACGTCGCCGATGACGGTCGCGGCGGGGTCAACAAAGACGCGTTCGCCGAGGATCGGGAGGATGTGGTTGAAGGAGCGTAGGTTCATGGCGCCATTGTAGGCAAACCCGGCCGGCCCGGCATCGCGCCGCCCTAACCGAGGCCGCGCTAGACTGCGGCCATGGACACTCCCGAAACACCCGACATCTCCGCCCTGCGCCCCGCCTTCGAGCGCCTGCGCGCGGCCCAGCTTGCCCATGTGGCGACCTACGACGAACGCTTGTCCGCGCTGACGCGGTTAGGCGAGGCCGTCCGCCGTCATCGCGATGCCTTGGTCGAGGCCTGTTCGGCCGACTTCGGCCGCCGCTCGGCGTTTGAGACGCTGGGCGCCGACGTGATGGTGACGCTGGACGAAATCAAACACGCACGCAAGCACCTGCGCCGCTGGATGCGTCCGACGCGCCGGCCGGTGAACCTGACCTTCCGGCCCGCACGCGGCGAACTGCGCTACCTGCCCTTGGGCGTGGTCGGCATCGTCGCGCCGTGGAACTACCCGTTCCAGCTCGCGATCATCCCGCTGGTGAACGCGCTGGCCGCCGGCAACCGCGCGATGATCAAGCCTTCAGAATTTACGCCCAAGGTCAGCGCGCTGATCGCGCAGATGATTGGCGAAGTCTTTTCGCCCGACGAAGTGGTGGTGGTGCAGGGCGGCGCCGATGTCGGCGCTGAGTTCACTGCGCTGCCGTTCGACCACCTGCTGTTCACCGGCTCGACCGCCGTGGGCAAACACGTGATGGCGGCCGCGGCGCCGAACCTGACGCCGGTGACGCTGGAGCTGGGCGGCAAATCGCCGGCGATCATCGCGCCCGATTATCCAATTGAGCACGCGGCCGACCGCATCGCGTTCGGCAAATGTTTCAACGCCGGCCAGACCTGCGTGGCGCCCGACTACGTATTCGTGCCGCGCGCCAAGCGCGACGCCTTTGTCGCGGCATTGATGGCGAGCTTTGCTAAACGCTATCCGACGTTGGCCGATAATCCCGACTACACCGCGATCGTCAACGCGCGCCAAGCCACGCGCCTGCGCGATTGGGTCGAAGATGCGCGTGCGCGCGGCGTCGAAATCCGTCAATACCTGCCGGCCGGTGAAACCATGCCGACCGGCATCGAGATCATCCCGCCGACGGTGCTGATCGAGCCGCCGGATGAGGCAAAAGTCATGCAGGCGGAAATCTTCGGTCCGCTGCTGCCGGTGCAGTGTTACGACAATCATGACGACGCGATTGCCTACGTCCTCGGCCGCGACAAGCCGCTGGCGTTTTATCCCTTTGACCGCGATTCTGCGCGCTTGACCCGCACACTCGAACGCATCAGCGCCGGTAGCGTCTGCGTCAACGACGTGGTGATCCAGTTCGGGCAAGACGAGCTGCCGATTGGCGGCGTCGGCGCTAGCGGCATGGGCCATTACCACGGCCACGCCGGTTTCCTCACCTTCAGCAAGGCGATGCCGGTGATGTACCAGTCGCGCTTGAACGGGATGAAACTTTTCGATCCGCCGTATAGCGACCTCGCTGGTCGGTTGGTGCGTTGGATGACCAGCTGACGGTTGTTCGATGGCCTTGGTTGCGGGCTCGGCCATCCGACCAGGTTCGATTGAGGCAAGGTTCATGTGCGTGGGCGTGTGATGGTGATCTTGATGCCGCGCTGCGACGCCTCGACGCCCGCCCCGCTCAACTTCAGGTGCAAACACGATGACTGCAGCGCGCCTCAGTTCACTTTTGGTTTCGCTCGCCATTGGGCTGGGCGGCTTGGGTGCGTGCCAGTCAGCACTGTCCACCGCCACCACCAAGCCGCCGGCGCCGCATCGCATTGACGGCGATGACTACACCCGCGGCGTCGATTTAGTCGTCGGGCAATTGCTAGAGCTTCCGCTGTACGGCAATGCCAGCACCGGCTACAGCTGGGATCGCATCGGCCTGCCCGAAGAGGGCAGCGATGAAGTCTTGGTGGATGCCGGTACCGCCAGCCTGCCGTCGTCAGCGCCAGCCAGTAAGGTGCCTGGCGCTATCGGTGCTGGCAGTACGGTGGTCTATCGCTATCGCGCAGCGCGCACGGGGGTCACCACGCTGCGTTTGGTGTACCGGCGTTCGTGGCAAACCGATGTGCCCCCTGCCAACACCGTGGCCTTGACCGTGCGTGTTCACTAAGTCACCGCTACACCTGGCCCCCACAGGAGATCGCCATGAATTATCGTCTCTGTTTTACTAGCACCGCCCTCGTCGTCTTCGCTTTTGCGGCTGGCACGGCACTGGCCAAGCAGTCGCAGAGCTACGCCGATTATGCCGGCGCCCCCATCCAGCAGGTCAGCTACAGCAAGCTCTACAACTGGCAGCGCACGGGCGACAAGACGGTCGCAGTGTGGACCAAGCCCAGCACCGCTTACTTGCTGACGCTCAAAAGCAACTGCAACGCGTTGGCTGGCCAAGTCAAGATCGAAATCGGCGGCGTCGACGGCATCGGCGGCAAGCTGCAGGCGGGCGCTGACGATGTGGTGGTGGGCGGCATGCGTTGCCGCATCACGCAGATCCAGCCAATTGACTTGAAGAAGATGAAGGCCGACCGTAAGGCCTAACCCGGGAGATTGATCATGTTGCTTCGTGCATTTTTCTTCACCCTCGCCGGCCTCGCGCTGACAGCTTGCGCCAGCTACGGTCCTGGCGGTGTCAAGCCGGATAATCCGTACGTGGCCCATGCCGGCGAGGCGACCAAGGAGTTCACATTTACCAGCCTCTACAACTGGTCACGCATCGACGATGACCGCGTAGTGATCTGGGCGCGACCCGACCGCGCGTATTTGCTGACCTTGCGCAATTCCTGCCTGGGCATGACCTTCGCCACGACCATTGCGGTAGATGGCTTTGGCGGCCGCGTGCGCGCGGGCGCGGACAGCGTGGTTGCGGGTGGTATGCGTTGCCGGATCGACACCATCCAGCCCATCGACCTGGTGGCGATGAGCGACGCGCGGAAAGCAAGAAACGCCGACTGATCCAAGCCTCGTCGCAAGCGGCAACTAGCCGGCCGGCGCGGTCTTGGGCAGCAGCGCTGGCTCGGCGCTCAGCGCCGCATGCGAGCGTTCGAGTTCGCGCATCGTGTAGTCGTAGCCCAACGCAATCGCGCGATCGAACTCCTGCCATTCCAACAGGTCGATGCCGTCCAGTTCCGGTCGCAGCGTCAGCCGCGTCAGCCGCAGCCGACGCTGCGTGGTCGCCGCGGAGTTGACCATGCCCGAGCGCAACAACACCTGCGCCAGCGTCGGTCGATGGCGTTTACCGCCGAGGAATTCCGGCAATAGCCGCCACCACGCCGGCAGCTCGGTTTCCTCAAGTCGGCTTTCGAGCCGGTAGTTGCCGCCGACATCGACCGCGATGATGTCGCCGGCCATGCGCCGACGCATATCGGCGACCGGCAGGTTGTCGATAACGCCGCCATCGACCAAGACTTGGCCTTGATGCAGCACCGGCGGCAGTACGCCTGGAATGGCCGAGGACGCGCGCAGCGCGCGCCAGGTCGTGCCGTTCTCGTGCACCTGCAGCAGGCCCGAAGTCAGATTGCTCGACACGCAGAAAAACGGCAGCGGTAGGTCTTCGATGTTGCGCTCGCCGTGCGCGCGCTTGAGCAGGGCCGATACCCGGTGGCCCGAATGCAGGGACACCAGCGGCAACGTCCAGTCCGACAGCGGATTGGTGGTGACAAAACTAGCGCGATGCAGCGCGATCACCTGCTGCTCGGGCCAGTCGGCGGCAACCGCGGCGCCCAAGATTGCGCCAATGCTGGCGCCGCCGATCACGTCCAGTGGAATGCCTGACTCACGCAACGCACGGACGACGCCGATATGGGCGAAGCCACGCGCACCGCCGCCGGACAGCACCAAACCCACTGCGCGGCCCCGCAAGCGACGCACCAAGCGACTGAGATCGGCGCCGTTGCGCAAGTGTTGGTGCGCGCTGGTCGCGGGAAACGCGGAGCGCCAGGCCGCCGTGCCCGAAATCGGGGCCTCGCCCTGCTGCAGCAGCAGGTAGTGTGGCACGTGCGGATCCGCGGCTGGCGCATGCGCAACTCGCTCGTGATCGGGTGGCTGGCGACCGTCGCCGAGCAGCAGCACGCAATCACTTTGCCGCAGACAGCGTTCCTGCCAGGCCATGTCGCCATCGGCGACATAAATTAGATGCGGCGACCGCGCCTCGCGCGCGCTGAACCAACTGGGCTCACGATCGTGCGCCTCGGTCGAACAAATCACTGCCAAATCGGGGTCCACGCCAAGCTCGACCGCGAGCGAAATCGCAAATGCACGGGCGTCGATGCCGGGCGTTGCCGGCCACAGCGCGAAACACTGCGGCGACAGTGGCGTTTCTTTTTCCGGCCCGGCGCGACGCAAGGCGACACGAGCCATCGCCAGCATCGCCGCCGGATGCACGGCAATCAGTTTCTCGAAGGCCTCGCGCGGCAGGCGCAGCAGGTCGCAGTCGCGCATCGCGAACACCGTGGCTGAGCGCGGCTGGCGCGTGATCAGGCCAATCTCGCCAGCGCATTCGCCAGCGGTGATCGCGCCGACCGGATGCGTTTGGCCGTCTCGTGCGGTGCGCACCGCGGCCAGACGACCGTGCAGCAGCACATACAAGGAATCGGATTCCTCGCCCTGTTCAAACAAGGTCGCGCCGCCGGGCAGGGCCAGCCACAGCATGACGTCGGCGAGATCGGACAGGCTGGCCGCGTCCAGCCCGGCAAACAGCGGCAGGCCAGAGAGGCGGGTCAACAGTTCGCGACGTGCAGTTTGGTCTTGCGAGCGCATCAACACTCCTTGCTGGCCGCCAGTATGCCGCCCTTGCAATCCCAGCGGCTGGGCGCCACCTTCAGACTATGAATACAGCAACCAATCCCTTGCTCGCCGATGCCGAGCTGCCCGACTTCCAGGCCCTGTCGCCGGACCACGCCCTGCCCGCGATCACCGCCGTCCTGGCCGATTACCAAGCCGAGGTGGACCGCCTAGTGGCGGATCCCACGGCACGCGACTTCGCGACGCTGATTGCACCCTTGGAGCGTTTTGAAGAGCGCCTGGGCCGCGCGTTTTCGCCGATCTCACATATGCACGGGGTCAAGGACTCGCCCGAGCTGCGCGAGGCCTATGCCGCCGCACTGGAAAAAATCACCGAACACGGCAGCGCGCTTGGCCAGAACCTGGGCCTGTATGCGGCGGTCAAGGCCGTGCAGGAGGCACCGGCATTCGCGACGCTTGATCGCGCCCAGCAAACCCTCGTTGAAGACAGCCTGCGCGGTTTTCGCCTGTCTGGCGTGGCCTTGGCTGAGCCGGCGCGTACGCGCTTCCGCGATATCCAGAGTGAATTGAGCAAGACCCAGACCGCGTTCGAGGAAGCGGTACTGGACGCCACCGACGCGTGGTCCCGCCCGGTCACAGCGGATGAATTATCAGGATTATCCGACTCGGCGCGCACGATGCTCGCGCACGCGGCCAAAGACCGCCAGGTTGATGGCTGGGTGGCCACACTCAAGGGCCCGGTGGTGCAGGCGATCTTGACCTTCGCCGATGACCGCCTGCTGCGTGCGACGATTTATGCCGCCTACAACACGCGCGCCTCTGATCAAGGGCCGCACGCCGGCGCGCACGATAATTCCGAGCGCATCGGTCAATTGCTGGCGCTGCGCCACGAAGCGGCAACGCTGTTGGGCTTCGAGTCCAGCGCGCACCTGTCCTTGGCCGACAAGATGGCCGGCACGCCCGAACGCGTCCTGGGCTTTCTGCGTGGCTTGGCGGCCAAGGCCAAGCCCGTGGCCGAACGCGAACTCGCCAATCTGCGCGAGTTTGCGGTCACCGAGCTCGGCATCGCCGACCTCGAGCCGTGGGACCTGTCCTACGCCAGCGAGAAACTGCGCGCGCGCCAGTTTGATTTTTCTGAAGAAGACATCAAGCCGTATTTCCCGCTGCCGTCGGTCATGGCGGGGCTGTTCAGCCTGACCGAGCGAGTGCTAGGTGTACGCCTGGTGGAGCGCCGCGACGTGACGACCTGGCACCCGGACGTGCAGTACTTCGATGTGATGGATGCCGACGGCGCGATTCGTGCCGGGGTCTATCTCGATCATTTCGCCCGCAGCGGCAAACGCGGCGGCGCGTGGATGGACGTTTGCCGGGCGCCGCTCGATGACGGGGCGGTTGCACGCAAGCCGGTGGCGTACCTCACGTGTAACTTTCAAGAGCCTAGTCACGGCAAGCCTTCGCTGCTCACCCACAACGACGTACTGACCCTGTTCCATGAGTTTGGCCACGGCCTGCATCACCTGCTCACCGACGTGCGCTGGCCGAGCGTTGGCGGCATCAGCGGCGTGGAGTGGGATGCGGTCGAGCTGCCGAGTCAGTTCATGGAAAACTTTGCTTGGCAGCGCGAGGCGCTCAACGAGTTTGCTCGCCATTGGCAAACCGGCGAAGTCCTGCCCGAGGCCCTATACCAGAAGATGCTGGCGGCGCGGCATTTCCACGCCGGACTGTTCCTGGTGCGCCAACTCGAATTTGCGCTGTTTGATTTCCGCCTGCACCTGGAATTCGATTCCGCTGCGGGTCCACGCACGCTGGCCTTGCTTGAGGAGGTGCGCGCCGAGGTGTCGGTGCTGTCGCCGCCGTCCTGGCATCGCTTTCCGCACGCGTTCACGCATATTTTCAGCGGCGGCTATTCGGCCGGCTATTACAGCTATTTGTGGGCCGAAGTGCTGAGCGCTGACGCGTTTTCTGCGTTTGAAGAAAGCGGCGTGTTCAACGCCGATACCGGCGCGCGCTATCGCCGGGAAATCCTAGCCGTCGGCGGCTCCCGCCCAGCACTGGAAAGTTTCGTCGCCTTCCGCGGCCGCGAGCCCGA
>JBBSAA010000107.1:0-9414 GCA_038252715.1 Lysobacterales bacterium
CACCACGCCCTTACCGGTCAGGGGCAGCGCGCATTCGGCTAGAAGCTTGGGCGAGCCATCTTTCGCCGTGTGTTCCATCAGCACCACGACGCGGCGTACACCGCTCACCA
This sequence comes from Lysobacterales bacterium, assembly GCA_038252715.1. GTDB lineage: Bacteria > Pseudomonadota > Gammaproteobacteria > Xanthomonadales > Xanthomonadaceae > Arenimonas. The sequence goes on from JBBSAA010000107.1 coordinate 111, forward strand.
AGTCCATCGCTCCGCCCGGACCCTTAACCATCTTGCCGGGCACCATCCAGTTCGCGAGGTCGCCGCGTTCGGACACTTCCAGTCCGCCCAAGATCGACAGGTCAATATGACCACCGCGAATCATTGCAAACGAGTCCGCGCTGGAGAAAAAGCTGCTTCCTGGAATCGTGGTGATCGTTTGTTTTCCGGCATTGATCAGGTCCGCATCCACCGTTGCCTCGGTCGGGAACGGACCGATGCCTAGCAGGCCGTTTTCCGACTGCAGGGTGACATTCACGCCGTCGGGAATGTAGTTCGCCACCAAGGTCGGGATGCCGATGCCGAGATTGACGCAGAAACCGTCCTGCAATTCTTTTGCGGCGCGCTGGGCCATCAAGACCCGCGTGGGATTTTCTTTAGCGGAAGGCGCGCCACCGGAAAGGGTGCGGAATTCAATACGTTTCTCGTAAGTCTCGCCCTGCACGATGCGATCGATATAGATACCGGGCGTATGAATCTGATCGGGTTCAAGCTCACCGACCTCCACCAGCTCTTCGACTTCGGCAATAGTGATCTTGCCGCAAGTAGCGATCATTGGGTTGAAGTTACGCGCGGTCTTGCGGAACACCAAATTGCCGAATTTATCGCCTTTCCAGGCCTTCACGATGGCGACGTCGGCCTTGATCGCCGGTTCCAGCACGTACTCCTTGCCGTCAAACGCCTTGGTCTCCTTGCCTTCGGCCAGCTTGGTGCCAAAACCGGTGCGGGTGTAAAAGCCGGGAATGCCGGCGCCGCCGGCGCGAATGCGCTCAGCGAGCGTGCCCTGCGGGACGAGTTCGAGCTCCAGTTCACCGGCGAGCACCTGCCGCTCGAATTCTTTGTTCTCGCCGACATACGAAGCGATGACCTTCTTGACCTGCCGGGTCTTCAGCAGCGGACCCATCCCGAAATCATCGACGCCGGCATTGTTACCGACGATGGTTAGGCCCTTGGTGCCGGCCTTAAGCACAGCGCCAATCAGGTTTTCCGGAATTCCGCACAGGCCAAAACCACCGGCAGCGAGAGTCATATCATCGAACAGCAAACCTTCGAGGGCGGCGGCAGCGTTGGGATAAACCTTTTTCACGATGAGTCCTTGTGCGGAGCAGAGGTTGTTGATGTCACACGCTCAATCAATTTCCGACCCCGGGGAGTTCCGGGCCCAGCTCCAACCGACTGTCCGTTCTGAGACCCATCTTGGGCGCCTTCAGAACGCGCAACAGAGCCGAGCTTGGTTCGATCGCCGGCTTGATTCACTTCGCAACACAAACCCGATTCGTTGAGTGTGAGTACACAGTGATGAAGCTGGATCCCAGCTTTCGCTGGGATGACGAAATTCCTTATTGGGGGGCGGCATAGATCCCAGCTTTCGCTGGGATGACGAAAATTGCTTTACGGTGGACGACATGGACCCCAGCTTTTTCTGGGAGGGCGATTTCGATTTGGTAATTTACGTTCGCGCTACTAAATACTCGTGGCGCCAATCCCAAGTTTAGGGGCATCGATCCAAGGCGGCAATCGTCCTTTAGACCGATGGTGTTCGCCCCCGCACGGATACGCTGGCGAATCGTCAGCCCAACGCGTCCAGCCGCATCCGCAGCACAGCCAACTGCAGGTCCGCCGCGCCGCCAGGTGATGTGCGCGCCGCGAGACTGGCCTCAGGATCGGCACCACTAGCAGGCAACGGCGCCTGCGCAGCCTGTTGATAGGCCTCGCGAAACGGTACGCCCTGCACTGCCAGCTCAATCGCGCGGTCGGTGGCATACATGCCGTCGTCTAGGGCATCACGCATTTTCTCCGGACGCCATTCCAGTTTCTCAACCAGGGCGGGAACCAAGGAAAGTGCGGCCAGTCCACGCCCAAAGCCGTGGATCAGCGAGCCCTTGCTGTACTGCAAATCCCGGTGATAACCCGACGGCAGCGACAGCAGGTGCTCAATTTCGCTGCGTGCTGCGGCCACGGCGGCGTAGCTGGCGCGCATCAGCTCGACGACATCAGGATTGCGCTTGTTGGGCATCAAGGAGCTGCCCGTGGTGTACTCGGCAGGCAAGGCGACAAAGCCGAATTCGGAATTGGTGAACAACGACAGGTCCCAAGCGAGGCGACGCAGATCTAGCAGGGCCGCGCCTACCGCATCAAGCGCGGCGATCTCAAACTTGCCTCGCGACAGTTGGGCATAGATTGGACTGACCTGTAGGCGTGCGAAACCCAAAGCCTGTGTCGTGTGCGCCCGGTCGAGCGGCAAACTGACGCCGTAGCCGGCCGCCGTGCCCAGCGGATTGGTGTCGATCCAGTCCAGCGCCTGCCCTGCGCGAACCGCATTGTCGATGAAGGCTTCAGCGTAGCCCGACAGCCACATCGCGGTGGACGACACCATGGCCCGCTGCAGGTGGGTGTAGCCGGGCAGCGGCAGCGGCGCATCGTGCTCTGCCCGCTGCAGGCAGGCGGCCGCAATGTCGCGGCACACGCCCTGCAATTGAGACAGGCGCGCTTTCAACCACAGCCGCGAGGCCACCAACACTTGATCATTGCGGCTTCGGCCGGTGTGGATCTTGCGGCCCACATCACCGAGGCGCTCGACCAGACGCGCTTCGATGGCCGAATGGCCATCCTCGAACCGGTCGTCGAGAATAAACCGGCCTTCAGCGACATCGGTCGCGAGAACCTCCAGCTCCAGCAACAGCGCCGTCAGCTCTTCGCCGGTGAGGATGCCAATGTTCGCCAAACCCTCCGCATGCGCCTTGCTCGCGACGATGTCATATGGCAGCAGCTCGCGATCCAACAGCACATCATCGCCGGCTAGAAACGCCATGATTTGCGCGTCTATCCGGACGCCCGCTTTCTGCCACAGCAAGTCGCTCATGGTTCAATTCCCGCCAGTTCAGGCAGCCCGAAGGCTAGGTTGAGATTTTGCATCGCCTGCGTGGCGGCGCCCTTGAGCAGGTTATCTAGCGTCGCGACCACCACCAGGCGACGGCCGTCAGCAGACAGCGTGAAACCGCCGATCTCGACATGATGCGTGCCGGCGATGCGGCTGACCCAAGGCGCCTCTTCTACGACTTTGACCAACTTTTCGCCAGCGTAGCGTTGCCGATACCGCGCAAGGATTTCTGCGAACGTGAACGTCTGCGAGAGATGCATGTTCACCGTCATCGTGATCCCACGGAAATGCGGCGCGACATGCGGCATGAATTCCACCGGCCTCCCAAGCTGGCGGCTGACTTCGCGTTCGTGGACATGGTTGACCAGCGAATAGGGAATGAGGTTGTCGCGCAACTTTTCCGGATCGTTCTTATCCGAGGCCGAGGTGCCCGCGCCGGAATAGCCTGAGACCCCGAAACATTGCGGCGGCCCAGCAAGAACATCAATCATCGGCGCTATCGCCAGCTGCATAGCCGTCGCGTAACAGCCTGGATTGCTGATGCGGGTCTTACCCTTGACTTGATCGCGATTCAATTCCGGCAACCCGTAGGCCCAACGATCGTCGAAGCGAAAGTCCGCCGACAGGTCGAGCAGCACACGTCCGGGCACCGTGACATCGACGGCATTAGCAAACGCCGCGGCCATAGAGTTCGGAAGGGCCAGCACCAAGGCATCGGCATCAGCAGCGGCGGCTTGCTCCGCTCCAAAGGAAACGTAGCGCATGCTAGCCGGGGCCTGTGGCTCGTGGTCGGATAGCAGTTGACCCACCCGCTCGCGCGAGGAGACAAAGGCAAGTTCGAAGTCTGGATTCGCGGCGATCAAGCCAATCAGTTCGCTGCCGACAAAACCACGCGCCCCTACTAGACCAATGCGAAAAGTCATGGCTGACTTGCCCGCATGTCGAGCTGATAGCGCAGATGGCGTTTCACCGCCGGCCATTCGCTGTCGATAATTGAAAATACGACGGTGTCGCGGCGGGTTCCGTCCGGCATCACCATGTGATTGCGCAGCACGCCGTCTTGCTTGGCGCCTAAGCGAGCGATTGCGGCGCGCGAGCGATGATTGAACCAATTGGTGCGAAACTCGACCGCAATTGCACCTAGGCTCTCGAACGCGTGGCCCAGCAGCAACAGCTTAGCCTCGGTGTTAAGCGCAGTACGTTGTGCGCGCTGCGCATACCACGTCCAGCCAATTTCAACGCGGCGGTTTGCGCTGTCGATATTGGCGAAGCGGGTAGAACCCACCACGTCGCCGGCGGCATTCTTGACCGCGAACGCCATCGCCTTGCCGCCCTCGCGCAGATCCAGCGCGGTTTGGACATACGCGGCCATACCCTCGCGGTCCGGCACCGAGGTAACCCATAACGAGCTCAGGTCACCATCGGCCGCGGCGGCGTTCAGTGCGTCCACATGCGCGAGGGAAAGTGGCTCTAGGCTGACCTGCATGCCCACGAGGGTCAACGGCTGTATCCAATGCGAGGTCATGGCCTAGTCCTCATCCCTTCAAGCTGGCCGGGCGGGCGCGGCAGTGATCGACAGCAAACCGGATGTCTTCGAACGCGTCCAGACCGTACCAGAATACGTTCCACTTCTCGCCCTTATGGCAACCGTCGGCTTCATCGAAATAAAAGTCATTGATCGCATTGTCGGCGCGAGAGCGCCAGAACAGGCGCGGCACCTCGTGACGCATGAACTGCCAAGCGGCGCGACCTAGGCCTTCACCTTGCGCGTCCTCGCTGACAGCGAACTTGTCGAGGTGGGGAATACCATCCTCGATGGTCAGGATCAACGCAGCCCGGTAGTGCTCGCTGAAGAAGATGCGATACGGCACCGTGGTCTCGAAATAGTCCAGCTTGAGCTGTTTGCCAAATCCGGACTCCACCAGCGTCTGCAGCCGTCGACGATCCACGCCGTCCCAAGACGTTGCCGACAGGATCTTTTCGCCACGTCGCACCAAGGTGCCCGAGCCGCGGTGTGTGAACAACTCTTTGGCCAGCTCATCGGGCTTGGTGATCGATACCGAGGACGACGGCGGCAAGGCCATCAGCAGGTCGTGGATCTGCTCCATCTTCACGCGCATGCCCGAGTGCAGCCAAGGCTGCTGCATTAGCTCCTCGTATTCTGTGCTGAGGTTGATTGAATCGATGACGTGACCATCGCCATCGAGCAAGCCACCGGTGCCGGTCAGGAACACGATCTTATAGGGCTGAAGCTCCTTGACGAGATCGTTAGCCGCCCAGTCGGCATTGATATTCAATATCTGGCCGCTGGCGGTCTCGCCCATCGAGGCGATCACCGGGATGGAGCCGTTCTTAATGGCGGCATGAATGGCTTCCGTGTGTACGGCATTCACTTTGCCGACCAAGCCGTATTTTTTCTTGTTAAGCAGCACTGACTCAAATGTTCCACCTATTACCGAAGTCGCGCGTACGCCCTGCTCGACCAAGGCATCGACCAGCTTACGATTTTGCTGCTGGAATACTTTACGCACGACCGCGAGGCCTTCAGGCGAGGTAAAACGCAGGCCATCCACCGTGTTCTTCTCAATGCCGGCCGCTTGCATTTCCTCATCCAACTGCGGCCCCGAGCCATGGATCACGATCGGGGTCAAACCCACCTGCTGCAAGAAGCCGAGCGAGCTCACCAAGGCGCCGAGTTCATCGCGCAAGATCGCGCCGCCGACCTTGACCACGGCAAAACGCGCCGCATCGAGCTGCGAGAAACGCTTGAGGTACTGCTGGATCTCCTTGGCGCTGGCCATGTTGGAGAGCAGGCGGACGATGGTAGTGCGGGTATCGTTCATTTCGTCAGCCGAGGATACGTTGATGGGTTTGTGCGACGGCGGCGAGTTGGGACAAGGCCACCCACTCGTCGGCCGTGTGCGCTTGGGCGATGTCGCCTGGACCGTAAACAATCGCAGTCAAACCGGCCGCGGAAAACAACGAGGCCTCCGTCCAGAAATCGACGGCATTGCCGATCGGCAGGCCGAGTGCGTCGGCAAAATCACGTGCTTCTAGCCGGCGATTCTCTGCTTGCGCGACATCGCCACTGGGCAGGGGCGGGCCGCGAAAGGTTTCTTCGTAGTCTGCCAGTGCTTCCGCATCAGCGAAGCCACGAAAGGTCGCGTGCAGGGTTTCAAAGTCTTGGGAGGGCAAGGGTCGGAACCCGAAACGCACCTCGCTGGAGGGGGCGATCATATTGGCCTTGATGCCGCCCTCGACCTTGCCGATATTGAAGCGCAACCCAGTCAATCCGCCGAAGCGCAGGTGCGATAACTCCGCCACGTGGTCAAGCGATTTCGAGCCCCAGCGCATGGCCTGATGCACGGCGCTCAGCTCAAGGGCGTTCGCATTGGAGGCATGGCCGGCTTGGCCTTTGAAGGCCATGCGTACTGAAACAATTCCGCGATGCGCCAGCACCGCTTCCGCCAAGGTTGGCTCGGCCACAATGACTTCGGTAAAGCCATGCTCGGTGGCAAGGAAGGCGGGAATGCAGCGCGCATCGTTAGCCTCCTCGTCGGTACTGAACAAGAACGCCGCGGCGCCGGTGCTGGCTTCTGCCGCCGCCAGCAGGCAGGCTGCCGCTCCCTTGATATCGCATGCGCCCAAGCCAATAGCGCGCTCATCGGTCACACGCAGCTTCAACGGGTCGGCGGTCCAGGCCGGCGAACTGGGCACGGTATCGAGATGCACGTTGAACAAACGCGTGGTTTCGCCGCGAATGGCGAGCAAGGACACTGCGCCGGCCCCGTGGTCGATCACGTCGACTCGAAAGTCCGGCAGGCAGGCGCGCAAGTAATCGAAAATGCCGCCGGTGCCGATCGCGCGCGGCGGATTGCGGGTATCGAACCCCACCAAGGCGTCGAGATGTACTAAGACTTTGTCCAGCATTTGCTTCGATTCCCAGTAGGTAGTTTTGCAATGTAGGAGCGGCGTAAGCGGCGATGGTGTATGCGCGTGTCACGGTCAAAAAGGTCGCGGCGCACGCCGCTCCTACAGGGCTCTAGCGGTTTACTTCTGCCCAAAGGGTGCTGCTCATGCCGTAAAGGTGGATGAAACCCTCGGCTTCAGCGACACCCCAGTCGGCAGATTGCGCGTAGGTTGCCCCTTTCGCATGGAGAATATGCGGCGACGACACCGCAACGGCATGCACCGAGCCGCCCTGAGTCTCCAACGTGACTTCGCCGTTGACCATTCGCTGGCTGGAGACCAAGAACGCCTCAAGGTCGGTCTTGAGCGGATCATGGAAGAAGCCCTCGTACACCAACTCGACCCATTGTTTGGCCACGGTCGGTTTAAAGCGGTTTTGCGCCTTGGTCAGCACAGCTTCCTCGAGTGCGCGGTGGGCGACGAGCAAGGAAATCAGCCCTGGCGCCTCGAAGATGATTCGGCCCTTCAGTCCGATCGTGGTGTCGCCGGTGTACAGGCCGCGGCCAACGCCGTATTTCGCTAACAGGCCATTGAGTTTGGCCAGCATCAGATGACCGGCCATTGCTTCGCCATCTAGCGTCACCGCCTCGCCATTTTTGAAACCGATTTTCACCCGCAGAGGCTGCGCGGGCCATTCCGCACGCGGCGCGCACCAACCACGTGCCTCTGGTCCCGGGGCTTGCCATTGGTCAATCTCGCCGCCGGACATCGTCAGGCCGAGCAGGTTTTCATTGATCGTGTACGCCTTTTGCTTCGCGCGCACGCTGAAGCCGCGGTCTTCGAGGTACTGCTGCTCGTAGGCGCGGGTTTGAGTGTGTTCTTTTTGGATCTCTCGAATCGGCGCCACGATCGTATAGTCGCCCAGCGCTTTCACCGCCAAGTCAAAACGAACTTGATCGTTGCCCATGCCGGTGCAGCCGTGGGCAATGAGCTGGGTGCCCAATTCTTGGCAGCGCCTTATCGCCGCGTCCACGATCAGGTAACGGTCCGACACCAGCAGCGGGTACTGGCCTTGATAGCCCTCGCCCGCCCATACAAACGGCTTAACGAAGCCGGCCCAGATCGCCGGGCCACCGTCGACGGTGACATGGGAGCTCACGCCCAATTCGGCGGCGCGCTGTTCGATGAAGGCACGCTCCTCGGCATCGACGCCGCCGGTGTCGGCAAACACGGTGTGCACCGCATAACCCCGCTCTTGCAGATAGGGGACACAGAAACTAGTGTCGAGGCCGCCGGAAAAAGCGAGGACGATGTCTTTCTTGTCAGTCATTTCAACGATTCCTGAGTAAACGTCCTCGCCGGCTTAGCGGCGAGGATTGGGATGGGTCGACGCGGGTCCAACTTCTGGGCAGGGTCTACCCCGCTCCACTGTCCCCCTGCACACAGGAGGACGCTCAATCATTGCGTAGCGAGCACCGCCATCACCGCCTTCTGCACATGCAAACGGTTCTCGGCCTCTTCGATCGCGATGCAGGCTGGCGAATCCATCACGCCATCCGTGGCCTTGATATTGCGTCGCAGCGGCAGGCAGTGACTGAAAACGCCATTGTTGGTCAGCGCCATCTTGGCTTCGTCGACGATGAAGTGTTTGTACTGGTCGCGGATCGGCTTTTCTTGCTCCCAGCGCCCGAAATAAGGCAGCGCTCCCCAGCTCTTGGCGTAGACGACATCTGCGCCGGCATAGGCGCTGGCGATATCGTGGCTGACCTGCAGCGAGCCGCCATTCTCTGCGGCGTTCTGCAAGCCCCAGCTCATGTAGCGCTCATCGAGCACATAGTCGGGCGTCGGGCAAAGTAAGGTGACGTCCATGCCCATGCGCGTGGCAATGGTCAGGGCGGAGTTGGCCACGGCGGTGTTCAATGCCTTGGGGTGATAGGTCCAGGTGAGCACATATTTCTTGCCGCGAAGGTCTGCCCCGCCGAAATGCTCCTGCAGGGCCATGATGTGCGCCAGCTCCTGACAGGGATGGGTGATCGTCTCGAGGTTGATCACCGGCACGGTGGCGTATCGCGCAAAGCTGCGCAGCACGGTGTCCTCGCGGTCCAGCGACCAGTCCACGAATTTCGGGAACGCACGCACGGCGATCAGGTCGACATAGCGCGACAAAACCTTGGCGACTTCGGCGATGTGCTCTTCGGTATCGCCATCCATCACTGACCCGACGGTGAATTCAATCGGCCAAGCATCCTTCCCGGGCTGCAGTACGACGGCATGGCCGCCCAACTGGAAGGCCCCCAATTCGAAGCTGGTGCGCGTGCGTAACGACGGATTGAAGAACACCAAGGCAATCGCCTTGCCCTTGAGCTCGGTACCGACCTTGCTGCGCTTAAACGCTGCCGCCTGCGCCAACAGGGCGTCGAGTTCCGGTCGGGACCAGTCCTGGGTGTTGAGGAAGTGCTTCATCCAAAGTTCCTATGCAGTTTTTTGAGCTGAAAA
>JBBSAA010000108.1:0-9396 GCA_038252715.1 Lysobacterales bacterium
CCGATGCAGAGCGCGTTCGAGCTGCACCAGGCCTGGCCTGAATCCAAGCTGGTGGTGTCGCCGGGCGCCGGACACTCGGCGTTTGAGCCAGAGAACCTGTCGGCGCTGATTGAAGCGACGGATTCGTTTCGGTGAGTGAGGCGGCGGGCATTGATGCTGGCGGCGAGTCGCTGGGCCAGAGGCTGCGTAAGCGGCGGTTGCCGTTCGCCTTGCTCGCAATGTGGACGGCGGCTTGGACCGCCTTGGTCCCGTTGTTTATTCAGAGCTACCGCGCCGCGTTTTTTTACGGTGGCGTGACGCCACTAAGCGTGATGCGTGCACCCGGCTTGGCGCAAATTCATTCATTGCTGGGTGTTGACCTCTTCGGCGCGATGATTTTGGCTGTCGTGGCGATTTTCTTCGCCGTGCTGGTTGGCTTGTTTATTCTCGAAGCCTTAGCGTGGCGTTTGCGACTGGACGTTGCGGATAAAACGGTTGCGGCAATGCGTTGGACTGCACGCGCCCTGCCAGCGGTTTTGCTGCTATGGACGATGGCGGCGATGCTGGTCGTCGTTTCCATCGTGTCCGTACAAGCGTTTCATGGGCAAGGGCTTGTGAACTACGTTCCGGTGGGGGTGGCTGCAGCGGCTTGGTTGGCGCTGACATTCTTCGCGCTCAATGCGGCCGAACTTCGCCGACCGTCGCCAGGAATTTTTTGGAATGCCGCTTGGCCGGGCATGCAGGCACTGCTTGTCGCCATCGCAATGGGCGGGGTGATCGCTGCATTGAACTGGTTGGCCGGGGTTGCCGTTTCGACTGAATCGTTGCCAACGCCTTTGACACTGCTGATCTATTTAGTCGCGCTCATCGCGAGCCTCTGGCCATTGGCGGCGATCCTATCGCTCTGGCTTAACCGTGCGCGGTGGTCATGGCTCCGCACGGATGCCGCTCACGTTTTCTCGCGATCCACGCTGTCGGCGTTGTTGTTGCTCGATGTGCGAATGGTGATATGGGCAAGCCTAGTATTCTTGGTGCCGGCGACGATTACTTTTGCGATGCTCGTGCTGTTGGTGCCGCTTGCGGAAGCGTTCAATCAGCAGGGGGGTGCTGGCTTTCCCGCACTGGTCTCGGCATGCATCTCGTTCGCGCGGCTTTGCCAAGCATGGTGGTGGGTGCTGGTTCCGATCGCACCAACGCTACTGCTGATCGCTCGCGGTCGCTTGTTTATCTCACTTGGAATGGCGCCCCCAAAGCCATAGGATCGCGCTCACCGAAGGTTCGTGTCGCCACATTCATGAAGCCAATCGAAGGTGTGACTGCCCTGCAGGCCCAGAGAATTTTTCTCGCCAATGATTGGCGGCAGGCGTTATCAGCCGTCACGGCGCGGATCACCGGCTTATGTCAGGCCGCCGACCCATCCGGATTTCGATCCAGTAACCACAGCCCAGCCCACAATTTCGGGTCCATCGCATAGCCTTCGGCCATTTTCTGCGCCAGCCAGCGTGGTGCATCGCTCACCGGAATTTCGTGGACAAGGATGTCCTCGCTGTCGTCGCCGCCGCCGGCGTGGATTCGCGTCAACCCGGTTGCGCGTACAAAGGCGATGCGTTCGTTGGTCATCCCGGAACTGGTAGGGCCGGTCAACAACACCTCGACCTTCGCTGCTTGCCAGCCAGTTTCTTCTAGCAACTCGCGCTCAGCGGCCAGCTCGAGTGACTCGCCAGCATGGATGTCGCCGACCAAGCCCGCGGGCATTTCAATGGTGCGTGCATCCACGGGGATTCGGAACTGTTCGACGAAGATCATTTTCTGCTCTGGCGTGACGGCCAGGATGATCACGGCCATGCCGCCGTCGTTAGTACGCTCGGCGTACTCCCAATGGCCGCGCGCCTGCAGGCGCAGCCATTTGCCTTCGTAGAGTGTCTTGATGTCGTCGGTCATAGGTCGAATCCTGAAACAGTTGGTGATGTGCGCGATGGACGGGATGACCGAGATGTAGGAGCGGCGTAAGCCCGCGACTTCCCCAGTCGTGCGCACAATTGACGGTTGCGAGGCGATTGCCAGCTGTCTGCTGCCGCAACTTGTGGTCGCGGACTTACGCCGCTCCTACACATTGATCATGGCGAGAGCTCTCGCAGGCGGCGGCGGGTCATCGGTCCAAAGCGCAATTGTTCGGAGAGCGCGTCAAGCGCGGCTACATCGATCGGTCCGCGCGCAGCGACACCGAAGTCGTCCGGTAACGGTGCATCCAAGACGATGGTGGCAAGCTTGCGTGAGAGTAGGGCGATGTCGCGATGTTCGGTCAAGCGCAGCGCATGTTGTGCACTTCCGCGCAGGCGCAGGAACGGGACCTCGGCAATGCGTTCAAACAGCGCATCCATCGAGCCGAAATGGCCGAGCAAGGTCGCCGCCGTCTTGGCGCCTATGCCAGGAACACCGGGGATATTGTCGATCGCGTCGCCGGTCAGGCCCAAGTAATCGGCGACCTGATGGGCATGGATGCCGTAGCGCGCCTTGACGCCATCGCCGTTCCATTTTTCATTGCGAGCGTAATCCCACTGCCAATCATCAGCGTCGAGCAACTGCGCCAAATCCTTGTCGGCCGACAGGATCATGCCGGTATGACCTTGGCGACGGATATGTCCTAACGCAGTGCCGATCAAATCATCGGCTTCGTAACGGCCGTCGACCAAGACACGCAGCCCGAGCACGCGACACACTTGTTGGCAGTACGCGAATTGCCGACGCAGCTCTTCCGGCGCCGGATCGCGATTGGCCTTGTAGGCGGGGTACATCTCGTTTCGAAAATTCGATTCGAGCGATTCGTCAAACGCGAAGGCAATTCGCGCGGGTTTGTAGCGTTCGAGCAGTTCGAGTACGAAGCGGGTAAAGCCGTGTACGGCGTTGACCGGATGGCCATCCGCGTCGTCAAATTCCGGCGGCATTGAATGCCAGGCGCGAAATACATAGAGGCTGGAATCAACGAGGTAAACCGGGCCATTGCTTACTGTGCCGCTCACAGCGACAGGTCGCTAGTGAGGTCAGCTACGTCCGGGCGGTCGCGTTCGGGCGCAACCTCGGTCGCCGTGCCGATGTGGATGAAGCCCAAGATCCGTTCGTTCGTCGCCAAGCCAAGCCGCGCCATCACCACCTCATCGTAGGCGGCCCAGCCCGTTAGCCACTGCGCACCGAAGCCGAGCGCCTGCGCGGCCTGCAACAGCGCAAAACACACGCTGCCGCCAGACAACAACTGCTCGATCTCTGGCACCTTGTGTCCCGGTGTCAGTCGGCTAATTACGGTCACGATAAGCGGCGCGAAAGAAAAACGTCGGCGGTCTTTTTCAATTGCTGAGGGACTGGCGCTGGGATCGCGTTCGATAGCGCGGGCGGCGAGCAGCTCGCCGAGTTGCAGGCGTGTTTGACCGTGGATCAACAGGAAGCGCCAAGGCGCCAGTTTGCCGTGGTCTGGCACGCGCGACGCGGCGCTGAGCATTTGCTGCAGTTGCACACTATTTGGGCCGGGAGCGGCGAGCAGCCGGGAGGGAACGGAGCGTCGTGCGTCGAGACTGGCTAGCGGATTCATGGTTTCAACTTTACCATTCGTCTGCCCATGGTCGGCGCCGGACTGAATCTGCTCGCTGATTCACGGTTTATCGGTCCGCTTTCGCCTACTGTGGCCATAACCAAAACTCTACCCCCCGAGAGTTCTTCAGATGACCCACGATGAGTTCTCCCCGCAGGCACTAAGGGATCCTCGGATCGAATCCGAGCTGTTCCCCAAGTTGCGCAAGGTGTGCGCAACCCGCCTCGGGAATATCCTGCAGCGCGTCTACAGCCGGACCGATGAGTCGCTGTACGAGCTGTCGCAGAAGGATGAAACCTCGTTTGGGTCCCAGAACCTCGAGGGCCTGCGGATGCTTCGCAGCCTGATCAATCCGCTCGAACAGGCCTTCTTGCATCATTTTGAGCTGGGCTTCGACGGCCTGCAGCGCCGGTTTGATGCCGATGCCGCTCTGCCCAGTGACCTGACCCTAGTGCAAATGGAGGCAATGGAAGACCTCGTTGCCTCCGAGCTGATTGCCGATGCCTTAGTGCGGGCGTTCGCGCCGGGGCTGGACATGATCGATCGCCGGTTTGCTCGGTTAGTCGCCCAACAGACCCTGCCGTCGGGCCAAAACCCAATTTCTGCCTCATCCATTGCCCATGGCATGCGCGTGGCGCTGGACGACATTGACTTGGGCGCCAACGTCCGCGTCCTGCTGTTCAAAAATTACGAGCGCGAGCTGATTGAACAGCTTGGCCCGATGCTCGACGAAGTCAACACGGTGCTGGTCGCGGCCGGGATCATGCCCGAGCTCGGTGTGCCCCGCGTTGCGCCGCGCCCGCCGTCCCCGCGCCCGGCAATGCCGCAAACCGGCCCGACCGGGGCCAATGGCGAGGTGATGCCAGCGTTTCCTGAGGGTTCGGCGCAGGCTGCGGGTGAAGACAAGGCCTTGTTCGATGCCCTAGTGAACATGCTCCATGGCTGGCGTCCGCAACAGGGCGGCGCTGAATCGTCCGGCGTGGATGGCCATGGCCAGGGTGGAAGCCAAGGCGCGGACGCCAACCGCCGCCCGATGGCCAAGGACGAGATGATTTCAGTGCTGTCGCTGATGCAGCCGAACGTGCCGGCGGCCGTGCACTCGGCAATGAATCACCCGGAAACCTCGCTGTCGCTCCTGCTCAAGCAAGAAATGCTAAGCGGGGCCAGCCGCATTGGCCTCGATCGCGACAACGTCAAGATGAGCCGCGATGACGAGGACGCCGTCGACCTGGTGGGTATGTTGTTCGACGTTTTGTTTGACGAGCGGGACTTCGAGGCGCAGGCGCGGACGCTGATTTCCCGGCTCGTAGTCCCGTACGTCAAGGCTGCAGTCATGGACCGCCGCCTGTTCCAATACAAGACCCATCCGGCCCGCCGACTGCTTAATTCGCTTTCCGAGGCCGTCGAAGGCAATAAGGGCGAAGGCCCGCAAGAGCGCGAACTGCTGCAGAAGGCCGAGCACACGGTAGACCGCCTTCTGGCCGAGTTCAATGAAGACATCGCCATCTTCGAGACGCTCGAGCAGGAGCTGCGCTCGTTCCTCGAACAACACCGCCGCCGCATTGAGCTGGCCGAACGCCGCGCGACTGAAGCCCAGCGTGGCCAAGAGCGCCTCGAGCAAGCGCGTACGCTGGCTAGCTCGGAACTGTCGAGCCGGGTCGAGAACGTGATCGTTCCCGATGCACTGACCGATTTCCTGAGTCGCATCTGGTCGCACCATCTATCAATGATTGCGCTGCGCGAAGGTCCGGAGAGTGTTTCTTGGAACGCTGCCCTCGGCGTCGCCGACAGCCTGATCGGGCTGCTGCCGCGCGAGGGCCACACGCCGTCGGCGGTGGCGTCGACGATGGCCGGCATCCGCGATCCGCTTGAAACCGTGTTGGCCAGCTCAGGTATCGCCGGTGAATCGGCCAACGAAACCATCCGGGTCCTGTCCTCGAGCCTGGAAATCGCCCAAAAGATTGCGCCGCTGCGTCCGGCTGCGCCGAAGCCCGAGCCCACCCCCGTGGAAGCCATGCACGCCCAAGTCGTCAATCAAGTTCCTGCCAACGATGGTCCAGCGCAGGCCAATACCGTGCCTTTCCTGTCGGTTGCGGCCGACAAAGACCGCCTGGACTACAACGACGAGGACATCGCGCTGCTGCGTGGCCTGAAGATCGGGTCTTGGATCGATCTGGCCGGCGAAGATGAAAAGCTGCATCCGGCCAAACTGTCTTGGGTCAGCCCAATTTCGTCGCGCCTGATGTTCGTCAATCGTCGCGGCGTCCGAGTGCTGGTGGCTTCGATCGAGGAGCTGGCGGCAATGAAGAAAGTTGGTCGCCTCGCGGTGCGGGAACAGGATCAGGTGTTCGACCAGGCCATGCATCGCGTCATGGGCCGACTGCAGAGCGGCGAAGCCGGCTGACACCGAGTCCGCGTCAGGACTCGGAGAATCGCGCTGGTTCCGGTAGCATCACTCCCAGACGTCGAGGGGGAGTGTGCGCATGCCGGTGACCATTACTTTTGTTCGAGAAACCGCCAGCGGCGAACGCCGAGCAGCGCTGAGCCCGGAAACTTGCAAGAAACTGCTTGCCCTCAAGGCCGCGGTTCGGATTGAGAGCGGTGCCGGCGTGCCGGCCAGTTTTCCCGATGACAGCTATGTCGGCGCGGAGTTTTCCGCCGATCGCGCGGCGCTAATCGCCGGCACCGACGTCCTGGTTTGCGTGCAGCCGCCGTCGAATGCCGAACTGGCGATGATGAAACCCGGTGCAGTGTTGATCGGGTTGCTGGCACCGCATGCCGATGCCGCGCGCGTCGAGGCGCTGGCCGCAGGCAAGATCACGGCCTTTTCGCTCGAGCGCTTGCCGCGCACGACGCGCGCCCAGGCGATGGACGTGTTGAGCTCTCAAGCAGGCATGGCCGGCTACAAGGCCGTGTTGATCGCCGCGCAGCTCGCGCCGCGCTTTTTCCCGATGTTGACCACGGCCGCCGGTACCATCCGGCCATCCAAGGTGCTGATCGTCGGAGCCGGTGTGGCAGGCCTGCAGGCAATCGCGACCGCGCGCCGCCTCGGTGCCCAAGTCGAAGGTTTTGACGTTCGCCCGGAAACGCGTGAGCAGATTGAATCGCTGGGTGGCAAATTCCTCGATCTCGGCGTCAGTGCCGCGGGCGAGGGCGGCTATGCGCGCCAGCTCACCGACGAGGAGCGCGCCGAGCAGCAGCGCCGTCTCGCCGAACACATCAAGAATGTCGATGTCATTGTCACCACGGCGGCGGTGCCAGGGCGACCGGCACCGAAAATTATTACCGCAGCGATGGTGTCGGGTATGAAGCCGGGCAGCGTCATCGTTGACCTTGCCGCGGAAACCGGCGGCAACTGCGAATTGACCAAACCCGGGGAAACCATTGCCGTCAACGGCGTGGTCGTCGACGGCCCACTCAACTTGGCCAGCATGGGCGCCCTGCACGCCAGTGAAATGTACGCGCGCAACGTGTTCAACTTCTTGGCGTTGATGGTGAACAAGGAAGGCGATTTTGCGATGGACTGGGACGATGAGCTGATCGCCAAGACCGCGCTGACGCATGCCGGCGAAAAGAAAGCCTGAGCTTCGCCCCAGCGATTCCCCGTAGGAGCGGCGTAAGCCCGCGACCGATTGTCACGCGAAACATTTCCAACGTGTCGCGGGCTCACGCCGCTCCTACGAAGGCACAATCACCGCTTCGGTGGCTCCACGACGCCAGGCCCACCGGCATCAAGCCAAGCCCGTCGCTGCTCGGGCGACATCGCCTGCCATTGCTGGCGCAATGCGCGCTGCTGTTCGGGCGGCAAGCTGCGCATCGTCTGCAAGCTATCGCGCATTTTCTGCCGCTGCTGCGGCGACATTTGCTGAAAGTTGATGGCACCCTCACGCAGCGCATTCTGTTTTTCCGGAGGCAAGGCCTGGAAGCGGTCGTATCGCTCTAAAATTTGCACGCGACGCGACGCAGGCAGGCGATCCCAGCGGTCAGCGAACGACGCGAGATCTCCGCGCTGGCGATCATCTAGGTCTTTCCAGTCCGGAACGCGCACCCCCGGCGGCACATCCGATGCAGACTTGGAGCCTTGCTGCTGTCGCGGCCGCTGCATTCGCTGTTGCGACTGCGGTGGCCGCGTGATCAACGGCGTTTGCGCCGGGGCACGCGCCCGCACGTCGTCTGACTGGCGAGCCAGCACCTCCTGCGGGCACAGCGAGGCCAGAGCGAGGGCGGTTGCGATCACTGCGAGTCGACCCATCACAGCGCACTGCCGTTCGCAGGCTCAACCGCGACTGGGGCATCACCCAGCCAGGCGTAGAGCTCGGCGTCGTCATCCACGGCCAGTGCCGGGTTGACGGCGGTTACTGCCGCTAGTTCACCCGTCGCGGTTGGCGCGACGGCAGATTGCTGCGGCAGCCACCACGACAGACCCACGGCGAGTACGGCCGCCATCGCCGCGCCCGCCGGAATCCAAGCACCTCGACGCATCGGACGCGAGGGCGCGAGCGCTTCGCGACGCGCCAAGCGAAGCGTATTCGCGGTTCGTGCATCAAGCTGCGAACTTGCGCGATCAAACAGGTGGCGGGCCCGCGCTGTGATGGCGTCGGGAGCGCGGTCTTGCCGGTCTTGGCTGTTCATCGCCAGTCCTCCAGGTGTTGTCGCAGGGCGCTCATCGCCCGCGACAGGTGTGTTTTTACCGAGCCGTCCGAACAGCCCATGGCAGCGGCGGTTTCGGCGACATTCAAACCCTGCAGCTCTCGCAGCAGGAAACATTCGCGTTGGCGCCGCGGCAGCGCCTGCAGCGCCTTCGACAGGGCCTGCCATGACTCGTTGTCGGCATGCCGTCGCGACGGATCCTCGGTCGGGTCGGGCAGCATTTCCAGCGGGTCTTCGCGGTCGTCCTCGCGCTGGCCCAAGAATCCCATTACCCGCCGTTTGACCGCGTTGCGGCGGTGCCGGTCGGTCAACTGCCGGCGCAGGATCGACCAGAACAACGGTGCCCATTCTGACGCCGGTCGGTGGCGGTATTGGACCAGCTTGATCATCGCCTCTTGCACGGCGTCCAACGCATCCTCGCGATGACCCAAGCCCAACTCGGCCAAGCGGAATGCGCGGCGCTCAATGCTGGCGAGGAACTCGTCAATTGTCGCGGGCAGGGTGGCGTACCCGCCCGCGTCGGCCGCGGTCGGGTCAGTCAGGTCGACAGCCCCAGCCGACATGTTAGGGATGGCGTCGATCGTAGCGTCGCTCAAGCGCATCGCCGCGGCGATCCAGCCGATCATCACTGCGGTCGCCGCGACGATGGAGGCGGTTCTCAGCCTGGTCGCCGCGGGTTTCAACCCGATCGGCAGCGCGAGGGTGGCCGTTGGCGTCGAGTTGGTCACTGCGACGCTCGCTGCCGCGCTCCAAGCGCTCGCCACGATGGTCCAAGCGGCGCTCGGCCCGGTCGCCGCGAACATCGAGGCGATGGTTGACCCGGTCGCTGCGATCGGCCTGGGCCAGCGATGTGACTAGCAGCAGGGGCAGGGCGAGCAGGAGCATAGGTTTCATCGTGCCGTCTCATTGGCTTGGGGGCAATGATAAGAACGCCCGGACGCCCGATGCGTTGACCGCTGGCCAACAGGGTTCAGGCTGCGGTTATGATGATCTTGGTTATTGCCGGGGAGAGTCAGGCCGATGGATGGGTTCCTTTATCTGTACGTGTTCGTGCTGGCGGCCTTTACCGGCTACGAGATCATTGGCCGGGTGCCGGTGATCCTGCATACGCCGCTGATGTCTGGTTCGAACTTCGTGCACGGCATCGTGCTTGTCGGCGCGATGGTGGTGCTGGGCCACGCCGA
>JBBSAA010000109.1:0-9300 GCA_038252715.1 Lysobacterales bacterium
ATTTTTGCCGTATTTGACCTTGGCCTCAGTGTTTCGTGCCCGCCTTTAGCTTGCCTTTGGGCTTCGCGGGAGTCACCTCGACGGACAGGGTAAAACTGCGCTGTTCGTTGGGGTTCATTGCACCGACGCCGATTAGCTTGCGAGCGATTTCTTCACCGCGGTCATTTTTAATGGCAACGACCACGTTGTATTCCCAAGGATCACCCTCCGGCGGATGCCGGATGCTGCCTTCGATGCGCAGCGCAGTCTGCGTCGCGGCATCGCTAGTCGGGCCAGCCTCGAAGCGCAGGTGGTGCCGGCAACCGGGGCACACCGTCGCGCTTTCGAGGATGGCTTCCTTGCAATGCGGACACTCGCGGGTTGCCCCGGGCATGCCGGGGCGCACAGTGCTCATGAGTGGCTGCCGGACTCCGAGCCGCCGTTGCCTTTCGTCGACTTCGGACCTTTGCCGTCGTCCCAGCCGAAGTCCGCCTGACCGCGCATACGGGCACCGGCGGCGACGGTCATCGTGGCGGCTTTGACGTCGCCAATGATGGCGCCGGAAGGCAGCAGCTCGACCCGCGACGCGCCCTCGATATTGCCCTCCAGTTCGCCCGACACCATCACTTTGTCAGCATGGACGCCGCCGGTGACCTTGGCGCCGGCTTCAATGGTCAGGTCGCCCTGGACGTTGATATCGCCCTTGAACTTGCCGTGGATACGAACACTGCCAGCGCCGTCGATCTTGCCTTCGATGGTTAGGTCGGCGGCGATCAAGGACTCTTTGCGGGCGGCGGCGGGCTCGCTGCGGGGCGCGGGTTCGGCGGCGCGAAACGGCGCTGCTTCCACCGGCGGCGGCGCGGCGGCGCGCGGCGGCTCGTTGATTTCTGGTGTGGCTGCGGGCGAGGGCGACTGTTTCGCCGGGCTTTGATCTTTCCAGATGGACATGGCGGGGGCCTTACACATTGGGGGGGGCTTTGAGGCTACCAGCGTGCGAGGACGATGTGAAAATCCCGCTTCAGCTGCAAGTCATAAAAAAGTGAGGCGCCGATCACATGTTCAGTTTCGCCTCGGCTTGCCATTAGTCCGGCCCATGCCGCCGACAACGGCTAAACTGCGGCCTTGAACGCCGCGCTGCCGCGGCTGGATGGACTACCGATGCGCCCATGGCCGGTTCGTTTGCTGAAGTTGGTTGCGTGGATGCTCGCCTTGGTCGGCGTGCTTTTTATCGGGCTCACCATTGCCTACTGGGCGCCCGACCGTCCAGTCTCGGAGTTGACCGCACGCTGGGCGCCGCCGCCTTCGCAGTTCGTTGCCGTTGATGGCATGCAGGTGCATTTGCGCGACGAGGGTCCGCGCGACGACCCGCAGCCGCTGCTATTGCTGCACGGCACCTCGGCCAGCCTGCACACCTGGGAGGGCTGGGTGGGTGTGCTGCGCAAGCACCACCGCGTCATTACCGTGGACCTGCCTGGGTACGGTCTGACAGGGCCGAATCCTGAAGGCGATTACAGCCAAGCGCGGAACACGCGTTTCGTGATCGACCTGCTCGACAGTTTGAAAGTCGATCGCGCCGTCATCGCCGGCAATTCCTTCGGCGGTCAAGTGGCGTTGGATGTGGCGTTGGCGCACCCAGACCGCGTCGAGAAGTTGATCCTCGTCGATGCCTTAGGTTACCCGCGCAACTCGATTTCGATGCCCATCGGATTTCGCATTGCCGGTATTCCCGGGCTCAATCGCTGGATGGAATATGTGCTGCCGCGCGGGCTGGTCGAATCTAGCGTGCGCAACGTGTACGGCGATCCCTCGCGGGTGACGTCGGCCTTGGTCGATCGTTATTTCGACCTCAGCACGCGTGAGGGCAACCGCGGTGCGCTACCGAAACGGTTTGCGTTCCTGCCGACCGAACAAAGCGCGCGGCGCATCGCCACCATCACGCAGCCCACGTTGATCCTTTGGGGCGGTCAAGACCGCTTGATCCCGCCCGACAATGCCGAACGTTTCCACCGTGATATTGCCGGTAGTCAGTTGGTCCTGTTTCCTAGCCTGGGGCATGTGCCGCAGGAAGAAGATCCTGTTGCCACGGTCGCGGCCGTTGAAGCGTTCCTGCGCTAGCGCCATGTAGGAGCGGGTAAGCCGCGATGGCTTCGTCGATTGCCGTCGCGCCATGCTATCGCCGCTGGTGCCGCCTATCTCGCAACAGTCAAAACCGCTCCGACGTCGGCAGGTAGCGCCACTGGCCCGGCGGCATCTTCGCCAAAGATATCCGGCCAATGCGCAGGCGTTTGCAGCTGACGATGCTCAGACCTACCTCGCGGCACATCCACTCAAGCTGGCCGGCGCGCACGCCCTTGATCGCGAAACGCAGGCGGTCCTCGTTCTGCCAACTCACCTTCGCCGGCGCTAGCGCCCGTCCTTCATAGACCAGCCCGTGACCGAGCTTTACCAGACCGTATGGGGCGAGTTCGCCGGAAACTTCAACGATGAATTCTTGTTCGATGCGCGCGCCGTCCTCGGCGATTCGGCGCAGCAGGCGCCCATCTTGGGTATAGGCCATGAGGCCGCTGACCTGAGGCTCCAGCGGCATCACGGCCGTCAAACGGCCAAAATGGCGCTTCAGGAAACGAATGCCGGTGTCGTCGGTGTCCGAACGCGATTCCGACGTTAGCAAGCGCAATGCGGGGGAGTCGACGCCGTCTGCGGAAATTCCGGCCGGCTTATGAAACACCAAGGTCGTAGGTTCAGTCGGCGCGAGTTTCGCGTCTGGATCCAAGGTGACCACGTGTTCGGCCACCATGAACTGCGGTTCATCGACGATTTCGCCGTCCACCCGCACCCAGCCGCCTTCGATGTATTGCTCGGCGTCCTGCCGCGAGCAAACGGCGAGGGCAACGACGCGTTTGGCGAGGCGGATCGGATCGGTCATGGCGGAGGCCGTTGGGAACAGCGGCCATTGTAGGCGTGGCACGGCGACAGGGCGAACGGCCTGTCCCCTAGGCGCGGCTCACCGCGTTAAAAAATTAGGGCGCCAGCCAGCCCCCACATTGCTTTGGAGCCCTCAATGAAGATCTGCGCGACCCTCGTTGGTTTGACATTCTCGCTGCTCGCGTTTGCCTCAGCAGCGCAAGACACACCCAAGCCGATGTCCGCAGCCACGAGTCCCAAACCCTGCGTCGTCGGCAAGGACTGCGCCAACTATGGCCACGTGCTGAGCTTTCCGGCTGGCGCACTCTCGTACGGCCCGGCTGCCGCCTTCTTGCCGCAGCCGCGTGGCGTCAGCTGGCTTGCCAGGGGTGGCGCAATGACGATGACAATTCATCGGCCCAAGGATTTTCCCAGCGGCGGCAAGATCCGCATCACCCTGTTCCATCAAGTGACCAATGACGCCGCCGGCACCATCAAATTCAGCGTGACGCCCTTGGGCTTTGCGAGCGGCAATAGCTTCGAGACCTATGGCTCGCAAAGCACGAATACGATCGCCGCACCGGAGAACCCGACGATGCTGCGTCAGCAATCGCTGGTGCTGGCGCCGGGCAACGGCTGGAATCCCGACAATGACTGGTGGTATCTCGAGCTCTCAAGGCAGGGTAGCTACGAAGGTTCCTTGCGGGTAATGTCGGTAGCAATCGAGTATTGAGTTAGCCGACATGCCCAGTGGAACCATTGCGCCTACCGCTATTCGACCAGTTAAAGTCGAGGAGGCCGAACGACTGAGTGCCCTGATGCGTGCCACCTTCGTTGAAGCCTATGGTCACTGCAGTTCAGCTGCCAACGTGGCGGCGTTTCTCGATTCGGTTTATACGACGGAAAAGCAACGTGCAGAGATTGCCAATCCCGACATCCTGACACTGGTGTTTGAAGGGACATCAGAGCGGGACTGGGCCGGGTTCGCGCAACTGCGCATGGCAACGACGCCACCATTCGAGATCGCGCTGCGACGGCCGGCTGAGCTGGGCCGAATTTATCTGTCTCGACCTTTCCAAGGCCTTGGCTTGGCACAGCCCTTGCTGGACCGCGTGGTGCAGGAAGCACGTGCGCGCGGGTGCGACGGTTTATGGCTAAGCGTCTGGAAACAATCGCCACGAGCGATCGCATTTTACGAAAAGAACGGGTTCCGCAGCGTCGGAACCACCGTGTTTGCCGTCGGTGATGACCCCAAGGAAGACTGGTTGATGGTGCGCGAGTTTGAGACAGGATGAATCCGATGATGGCCAAGCAAGCATGAGCGCGAATCTGCCGGTCGAGGTCTGCGAAGGCGTGGGCATCTTTCGCCCGGCTTCTGACTGTCGTTTCCCCAAGGCCGTGGCAATCTTGGTTGAAGTGATTTCGCAGGCGCGCGCGCAGGGATTGGATCGAATCTTGATCGATATCCGCGGGCTGACCGGATTTCCGCCGCCCAGCCTCAGCGAACGTCATGACATGGTTCGCCGCTTTGCCGCGGCCGCCGACGGTAGTGTGCGCGGTGCAATGGTGGTCTCTCCAGAGTTCCTTGATCCGGAAAAATTCGGCGTCGTCGCGGCCGCCAATTTTGGTTTGGTCAGCAATGCGTTTACTGAGGAAGAAGAAGCGATGGAATGGCTCCGGCATTTGCCCGGCCGGATTTAACGTCGCAATATCATCCGCCTGACCAAACAATTTTAGGAAAACGCATGGCCAAACACGCGCGAGAGGGTGCTCTGACAATTGCTGTCGTGGCCATCATCTTTTACTCCGGTGTGGCCTCCGCTGCCTTAGCAACGCGCCATGCGACCACGCCCGTGCCGGCGCCGCCAGTGTTGACTCAGAGGGCGCTGCCGAGCGGCGAGTTGATGGATGCTGAAGCGCAGCGCTTGATGGCTATCGAGGACGTGAAGGGCATGGCGTTCGCGGTGATTGATCGCGGTCAAGTGGTCCATGTCGCCGCTTTCGGTCTGCGAAACGTCGAGAAACGTTTGCCACTGAAGACCGACACCGTGATGTACGGTGCCTCGCTTACCAAGGCGGTTGTTGCCTATTTGGTCCTGCAACTCGTTGACGAGGGCAAGCTCACGCTCGATACACCCGTGGCCGACCTCCTCAGCAAGCCACTGCCAGAGTATGCGGAGTTTGCCGACCTGGCCGGCGATGATTGCTGGCGCAAGCTCACCCCGCGTATGTTGTTAAACCACACGTCAGGTTTCGCGAATTTTCGCTGGATAGATGACGACAAGACACTGCGCTTTCATTTCGATCCGGGGACGCGATATGGCTATTCCGGGGAAGGCTTCTATTTGCTGCAGACTGTGCTCGAGGAAGGTCTTCAAATTGACCTCGGCGCAGACGCACAGCGCCGCGTGTTCGACAAATTTGGACTAACCCGCACAAGCCTCCAATGGCGTCCGGATTTCGCCGGCAATCTCGCTGACGGCTACGCGCTCGACGGCAGCTTTGAGCCGCACGATGAACGCAGCTCGGTCAGTGCCGCTGGCTCCATGGATACGACAATCAGCGACCAAGCGAAATTGTGGGCGGCGATCATGCGCGGGGACGGTCTGTCGACGGCCTCGCGCGCCGAGTTCGTCCGCTCGCAGTTCCCCATCACTTCTGCACGGCAGTTTCCTACCCTGCTAACGGCAACCGATGCGCGCGGCCCGGCCATCGGGCTGTCAGCCGGCCTGGGCGTCATTGCCTTTGACGGTCCAGCCGGGCACGTTTGGTACAAGGGTGGCCACAACGACTGGACGGGCAATCAAGTCATTTGCCTAGAGCGCGGCCAGCGCTGTCTGGTGTTGCTTGCCAATAGCGTGGCTGCGGAAAAGATTTACCCGGCGTTGGCGACCTTCGTGCTCGGCAACACCGGGATGCCGTGGTGGTGGGAGTTGGGGACGCCATGACCCTTGCTCCGTCACGCGGGCCTAGCCATGCTCAGCTGGCAAAAGTGCAGCCAGGGAACGTTGCCACGCCTTTTCTTCCTGCCGAGAATGCGCCGCCGTTCAACCAAACCGTTGCGACCTGTTTCGACGCGCCGTTTGCCCGTCCGGACACGCGCGACGTGTTCCGCTGAACCATGTCTCAATCTCGCTTCCTACCCGTCACCGCGATGGGCTCGAGCAGCCGGGCCGGAATGGCCGTACCGGTCCAGTTGCAGCGCGTGTTCATTGCCATTTTTCCCGATTCGGCCGCGTGCGAGGCGATAGCCGATGTTGTCGCCAGTCTTGAACCGGCACTTTCGTCCTCGACCGCAAGAATCGCTCGCGAACGCTTCCATGTGACCGTGCATTTTCTTGGTGATTACGATCAGGGCATCGAAGAGGTAGAGCGGCGTGCCATGGCTGCGTGCGCGTCCATCGAAGCGACGTCGTTTAACCTGCGCCTTGATCGCTTAGGCAGCTTCAAGGCAAGCAGGCCCATCGGAATCCTACAAGCGAGCCAAGTTCCGGCCGATCTGCTAACACTGTGGTCGGCCTTGCGAACGCCTTTGGCACGAGCAGGCTTCGGCCAATGGCTCAGGCCCGACTTCTCCCCGCATGTCACCTTGTTCCATGGCGACCGAGAACTACCGGCGCAAGCAATCATCCCAATCGCTTGGCAGGCGACGGAATTTCGCTTGATTCGCCGCGCCGTGGGGCAGGGCGGGTATCACGAGCTGGCGCGTTGGCCATTGTCGGGAGCTAGTTAGTGGGCAAGAAGGCATCAGGGCGTGGGCTGTGTTGGCGGCTAAGACCGTTTCCGAGCTCTTGCCCAGGGACGCGGTCCAGAGGGTTTTAGATGCTGCCGTTGACTCCGACTTGACCTGCCACGCTCAAGGGCGGAGCCTTCAATTCTCGCCCTAGCCACCGGAGCAAAGCCCATGAGTTATATCGATGGTTTCATCGTGCCGGTACCAACCAGCAAACTCGCCGAGTACAAGAAGATGGCCCGGTTAGGCTGCAAGCTTTGGATGGAACACGGCGCGCTGGGTTATCACGAGTGCATAGCCGAGGACGTCAAGCCCGGCAAGCTCACCTCGTTTCCGCAAAGCGTGAAACTCAAGCGCGGGGAAACCGTATTTTTTTCATGGATCGTCTACAAATCGCGGAAGCACCGCGATGCCGTCAACAAGAAAGTGATGTCGGACCCGCGACTGGCCAAGTTCATGGACCCCAAGAAGATGCCATTCGATGGCAAACGCTTGATCTGGGGCGGGTTCAAGTCCGTCGTCTCGGCCTAAGCATCGACTAGTCTATTAAGGACGCGCACCGGCGGGAGAGGCCGGTTCGCGTTCAGTAGCTCGCAATCGCGGACCACGCGTTTGGCGTGTCCTGTCTAAGGTCTAACTAGGGGTATTTGATGAAGACTACCTTTGCACTGTCGCTGCTGCTCTTGCTGGCGTCGCCAGCAATCCAGGCGCAGTCCTCGACGCCATCAGCGGCTCCGGCGACGCTCCGTCCGATCGTACTCAAGGCCGCGCATCTGTTCGACGGTCGCAGCGGCCGGTTGGAGTCGCCCGGCGTGTTGGTCGTACAGGGCAAGCAAATCCTTGCCGTGGGCCCAGGCGCGGTCATGCCGGCGGGTGCCGAGGTCATTGAGCTCGGCGATGCGACGCTGGTGCCAGGCTTCATCGACGCCCATGTGCACTTGGTGGGCGAATTCAACGCCGACTGGGCCAAGGGTTTCTACACTTCCATGCTGCGGCTGCCAGTCGAAGAATCGTTCTACGCTGAAGCCAATGCGAAGCGGACCTTGAAAGCCGGTTTCACCACGGTACGCAACGTCGGCGCGGCTGATTTCATCGATATCGCTCTACGCAATGCGATCACTGCCGGCCTCGTCGATGGCCCGAGAATCCTGGCCGCGGGTAACGCCTTGGGGTCGCCGGGTGGGCATTGTGATTCCTCCCCGTTTCCACCCGAGCGCGTGGCGCCGCTTGGACCGCTACAGGGCGTCTGCAGCGGGCCGGAGGAGTGCCGAAAGGCGGTTCGTTACCAGATGAAATGGGGCGCGGACGTCATCAAGATTTGTAGCTCGGGTGGCGTACTGTCCGAATCGGACCCGGTCGATGTGCCGCAGCTGACGCCGGCGGAGCTGACGGCGATTATTTCCGAGGCGCACGCGTGGCGGCGCAAGGTGGCCGCACACAGTCACGGTGACTTGGCGGCGCGGCAAGCGATTGATGCCGGCGTCGATTCGATTGAGCATGGCAGTTTCCTCAGCACCGAGACGCTGCAGCTGATGAAGACCAAGGGCGTGTACTTGGTGCCGACGCGCATGACGCTGAATTTCATCCTTGCCCGAATTGATGCCTACCCACCCGTGATTGCCGACAAGGCCCGCGCCGCCGGCGCCGTGCATGCGGGCATGTTCAAGAACGCCTTGCGCCTGGGTGTGCCGATCGCGTTCGGCACCGATGCCGGCGTGTTTCCAAACGGTGACAACGCCCGCGAATTTGGCGACATGGTTGATTTGGGTATGGCGCCGTCGGCCGCCTTGCTGAGCAGTAGCCGCGGCGCTGCGATCTTGCTCGGCGTCGACAAGGAGACCGGTACCTTGGAGGCAGGAAAGTTCGCCGACGTGGTGGCGGTGCCGGGCGATGTGCTTGCCAATATTCGTGCGACGGAGAAACCGCTGCTGGTAATGAATCAAGGCAAGCTGGTGCTCACCCCTAAAGACAAGGCTTCGGATTGACTGGCACGGACGCCTCGCATTTTTCGGACGGTTGGTGCACCTGAGGAGCAGGAATTGAACAGCAAGCGTGTACTGACTTTCTTTCACTTCTTGGTCCTTGGCCTCGGGGTGTGGTGCTTCGCCACGCCCGCCGTGGCGCAAAGCCCGGCCACCCTTCGGGTCGACATCCAGCACGCGGGGAGCGCTACCGAGGAGCGGTACGCCATTGAGCGCGTCGTCGTCGAGCCGCTGCCTTGGGCTGGCAACCCGAGCCAGCCGCTGGATACAAGCAATCGTGGTGTCAATTTGTTCGAAGTCTTGGATAGGGCCTCAAGCAAGCTGCTGTATTCCCGAGGATATAGCACGGTTTTCGGCGAGTGGCGCAGCACGGAAGAGGCAAAAACCGTGGAGCGGTCGTTCCAAGAATCGCTGCGTTTCCCGATGCCGTCTGCGCCTGTCACGGTGCGCATTTTGAGCCGTGACAAGGACAATGCCTTTGCACCCACGTGGTCGATCGACATTGACCCGGCGGCACTGGACGTGGTTCGCGAGCAGCCACCGGCGCCGGCCCAGCCAATCAAGATCCATTACAGCGGCGCGCCGGAAAAGAAAGTGGACCTACTCATCATTGGCGACGGCTATACCGCCGCGGAAATGGCTAAGTTCGAGGCCGATGCACGCCGGATGACCGCGCACCTGTTCACGGTGTCGCCGTACAAG
>JBBSAA010000110.1:0-9232 GCA_038252715.1 Lysobacterales bacterium
CTACCTCGACCTGACTGCCATCCCGTGTGACGTGCTTGCCATTGCTTTCCATCGTCAGCTGCTGCAAATACGCGGGGAAACGCTTTAAATATTGCGAGTAAGGCAACACGGCAACGGTCTCGGCGCCCAGGAAGTTGTTGTTCCAAAGGCCGATCAGACCCATCAGGACCGGCAAATTGGCAGTGAAAGGTGCTTCCTGGAAATGCTGGTCCATTGCGTGGAATCCCGCCAGCATGTCTCGAAAGTTTGCTGGACCAATCGCAATCATGGTCGACAGGCCAATAGCCGAGTCCATGGAGTAACGGCCACCGACCCAATCCCAAAGACCGAACATATTGGCCGGGTCAATACCGAATGCACGCACCCGCGCTTCATTGGTCGACACCGCGACAAAGTGCTTGGCGATCGCCGCGTTGTCATTAAGCGCCGCCAAGCACCATTGGCGCGCGTCGGCGGCGTTGGTCAAGGTTTCTTGGGTCCCGAAAGACTTGGAGCAAACAATGAAAAGCGTTTCGGCCGGGTCTAGGTCGCGGGTTGCCTCGATGAAGTCGGTTGGGTCCACGTTGGAAATAAAGCGCACTTGCAGGTCGCGCTGGCTGTAGAACCGTAATGCCTCGTAGGCCATGACCGGACCCAGATCCGAGCCACCAATTCCGATATTGATCACGTTGCGGATGCGCTTTCCCGTCGCACCTGTCCAGCGGCCATCGCGCACTTTTTCGGAAAATACCGTCATTTTTTCGAGAACCGCCTGCACCTCAGGCACAACGTTTATCCCATCGACCTTGATGACGGCGCTGGCGGGCGCGCGCAAAGCGATGTGCAATGCGGGGCGTTTCTCCGTCGTATTAATTGCAGCGCCGCTAAACATGGCTTTAATGGCCGTCCTTAGCCCGCAGCATTCAGCTAAACTCAATAGCAGCGCCAGCGTGTCTTCACCGACGCGCTGCTTCGAATAGTCCAAGTACAGCCCCGCTCCCTCGGCGCACAAGTGCGTGCCGCGGCTCGGGTTGGCGGCGAACAATTCGGCAAGCGAACGCGCTTTCGTTTGCCGAGCATGCTCAATCAGTGCCTGCCATTGCGGAAGCTGCGGCAAGGGGCCTATGTCGGCGTAGTTGGATGCTGCCGGGCCATCGTTACCGCCGGTCTGGCTCATGACAGCGTCTTCGATTTTTCGTCGATACTGCGCAACAGTTGCTGCCAGGATTGAACGAACGATTCCGCACCCTCGCGCTGCAACTGCGAAGCCAGTCCGTCGACGTCGATTCCCGCATCGGTGAAGGGCTTCAATACGTCTTGAACACTATCCTGGCCAAGGACGCTCTCTACCCTGCCGTGGTCGGCGTAGGCCTGCAGCGTTTTTTCAGGAATCGTGTCGACGGTATCGGGCGCTGCCAAGGCGCCAACGTACAGGGTGTCTGACACGCTCGGATCTTTGGTGCTGGTGCTGGCCCAAAGCAATCGCTGCGGCTGCGCGCCCGCGCTGGCAAGGTTGCGCCAACGATCCGAGACCAGCAGATCGCGATACGCTTGATACGCCTGCCGGCTCACCGCCAGCCCTAGCGTGTTGTGCAAATGCTCAGGTGCGCTGTCGGCAATGGCCTTGTCCCAACGACTGACGAACAGTGACGCCACCGACGACACTAGAGGACTGAGCCCTTCCGCGATCCGGCGCTCGATTCCACGCAGGTAGGCATGCGCAGCGGCAAGGTATTGTTCACTGGAAAACAGCAAGGTGACATTGATTGGGATGCCACGATAGATAGATTCCTCGATTGCCGACACACCCTCACGCGTGCCGGGAATCTTGATATACAGATTCTCGCAGTCGGCTTGATGGTGGATTCGCGCAGCGGCGGCGATGCTGCCGTCGGTATCGCCGGCCAGCAAGGGCGAGACCTCCATCGAGACCCAGCCATCCATTCCTCTGCTTTGTTGATGTGCGGGCTGGAAAAGTTTCGCAGCGCGACGCAAATCTTCTAGGGCAAGCTCCATGAAGATCGCTTCGTGGGCGAGACCGGCGGACGTCTTCTCGGCAATGGCGGCGTCATAGCGGTCACTACCGCTAATGGCGTGCTCGAAGATGGTGGGGTTGGACGTCAGCCCCGTAATTCCGTAGTCACGGATGTAGCGCGCCAAGGTGCCATCGTCTAGCAAAGCGCGAGTAATATTGTCGAGCCAAAGGCTCTGGCCAGTAGCTCGGAGTTGCTGCAAGTTGTTGTTCATGTCACTTCCTTGACGCTAGAAATAAGTTTTGACGCCAGCGCGGCCAAACAGGTCGCTCGATCTAACGCGGAATTGCGGCTGTGACTTATGTGCTGGTTGTCAGCGTGAATCAGCACGGCGTGCTTCGTTCGGGCTTGGGATCGTGCCAACCGCCGGCGGCGCTGACGATGTCGGCAGACGTCTCGGGCCCCCAACTGCCTGCGGCATAGATCTTCACGGGCGCAGGCAAATCGAGCACCGGGTCCACTACACGCCACGCTTCCTCGACCGCCTCGGCATGGGTGAACAAGGTTTCGTCTCCGTCCAGCGCGCCGCCGAGCAGTCGCTCGTAAGGAGGCGCGTCGCCCGCCTGCTGATGACTGGCAATCAACTCGACATCATCCCCCTGCATCGCTTCACCCGAGCGTTTGATGCGCGCGCCGGCGGCGATGACGACCTCGGGATTGAGGCGAAAGCGAAAGTGGTTACGGTGTGCAAGCTGCATCCCCTCGGGCTGGTCTTGCTTGAAGATGGCCAGCGGCGGCGACTTCAGCGTAACGAGGACTTCCGTGGCGGTAATTGGCAGGCGTTTGCCGGCGCGGAGATAGAACGGCACGCCCGCCCAACGCCACGTATTTATCTCTAATTTTAATGCGGCGAACGTTTCGACATTAGAGTCATTCGCCACCCCGGCTTCATCACGATAGCCTTTGAACTGCCCACGCACGAGGTTGGCGGGCTGCAGTGGCTGCATCGCTCGGAACAAGCGCAATTTCTCGGCGTGGATGGCTTGCGAGTCGTCACTGACGGGGGCATCCATCGCCAGCAAGGCAACCACCTCAAGCATATGGTTTTGCACCACATCCCGGATGGCTCCGACGCCTTCGTAGAAACTGCCTCGCCCTTTCACGCCGAAATGCTCGGCCAAGGTAATTTGGATGTTGTGGACGTGGTCGCGATTCCAAATTGGCTCAAGGAACGAATTGGCGAAGCGGAAGTACATCAAGTTACGTACTGCCTCCTTTCCCAAATAATGATCAATGCGGAAAACCGCATCCTCCTTGAACACCGAATGGAGTGCCTTGTTCAAGGTTCGCGCGGAAGCCAGATCACGGCCGAAGGGTTTTTCGACCACGACTCTTGCGTTGGTCGCGCAACCGGAGCTGCCTAAGCCCTTGACGACGGTATCGAACAACGAGGGCGGGATCGCGAGATAGTGCAAGGGCCGGTGGACCCCATCGAGCGCCTGTTTAAGGCGTTGAAATGTTTCAGGCTCGTTGTAATCGCCATCCACGTAGCGCAATTGCGCCGAAATTTTGCTGAAAGCAGCTTGGTCTAGGTGACCGGCATGCTTGAGGCTGGCGCGAATTCTCTCGCGCAGCTGGTCGAGATCCCAGCCCGCACGCGCCATGCCAATCACCGGCATGTCTAATTCACCGGCCAAGACCATCGCTTGCAAAGCGGGGAATATCTTCTTGTACGCCAAGTCACCCGTGGCGCCGAACAAGACCAGCGCGTCTGACCTAAGCGGCGGATTTTTGCCCGCGATTGCCGTCGGCGTAGTGGCTACTTTACGAAGTACTTGGCCCTTGGCCATCGAACCCTCCTAAAGGGTCTTGCCGGGCCAAACCGCATCTTCGAGGAGGTCAACGCGCTGGATACACCGGGCCGAGAACACTCCCGACAACAGATAGAGTGCACTAACTATGCCAAGTTCCCCGTCCTCTCAACCGCTTGCGCCGTACAGACTGCTTTCAGCCAATGCCGTTCTGACGCTACCGCGATTTGCATGGGGCGCGGCGGCAACCTCGTGCGTCTTGCAAGCAACGCAGACCGACTGTGTGCACAACGCATGGCCGCGATCGCGTCCGAGCACAGGAGTTCTATCTGTCTTCAGGTCGGTACTTCGTTGCTCGAACTATCGACTAGGGAGCCAGATCGGTCTGGCTAAGACAGACCCCGTTCAAATCGCGATAGTCGAACTGCCTGCGCTTCACGCCACCTCTAAGGCAGGCTGAGATGCAAACAAAAGCCAATCAAAACATATATTTGGGACATTTTTATGTTGTTACACAGTGTCGAGACTTATCGCCATCTTGGCTTCAGCTTGACCGATGCGGTCGAGCGAGTACCATCTGCCCATGACGCGTTTTGTTCACTCCGCTCGAAAACGGCAACTCCGATTGCTTTCCACTGTCTTGGTCGTTCTGACACTGCTGGTGAATGGGCTGGCGGTGGCGTACGCGGCGGTGCCCATGGTGATGCACGGCTGCTGCCCGGAAATGAACGGTCAAGCCGTTAGCCAAACCGGTGAGCACTGCGATCATGGCAAGAAAAACCCTGGACACAGCACCACTTGCGACGACCAATGCTTGATGCGGTGTGCCTCCAGCACGGTCGTGCCCAGCCTTGCTTGGATGCCCGTGCTTGGCATTCGGGAAACATCAGCACCTGAAACGGCGACCTCACTTCTCCAACCGTTCGCCGATTCTGCACCTGACCTGCGACCTCCAATTCTCGCCTAACGTTTGACATTTGATTCGCGGCGCCTAGGCGTCCGCGCGTGTCCGCGTTACCCGGAATTTGACATGACTATTTTTTTGATCCGCACCCTGCGGCGGCTCGCCTTTGGGCTGGCCGCTCCCTTGCTCGTCGCAAGCCTGCTCGCGAGCTGCAACCGCAGTGCCGAGCCTACAAGTGCCTTGTCTACATCGCCCAAGGCAGTCGATGAGCCTAAGGCAGGTGCCTCGGCCGCCGAATTCGTCTATGTCTGCCCCATGCACCCGCATGTTCGGCAACATGGGCCTGGGAAGTGCCCGCTGTGCGGGATGACCTTGGTCAAACAGAAGGCGACGGCAGACGATGCGATAACAGCGGTGGGGACGACAGGTGCGAGCGCCAGCGCGAAAGCTGCTGCTGTGGAAAGCCAGAAGAGTAGCGAGGGCAATCGCGTTCTTTATTACTACGACCCGATGCGGCCGGACGTCCATTTCGATAAGCCAGGCCCCTCGCCGTTCATGGATATGGCCTTGGTTCCAAAACTGGCCGGGGCCGCTCGTGGCACGGGCGTTTCCATCAATGCTGAGGTGATCCAAAGCCTGGGGATTCGTACCGCGATGCCCGAGCGCCGTGACGTTCGTACCCAGGTACGTGTCCCGGCGCGCGTCGTCGCGGATGCCCGCGGCCAAGCCCGCCTGCAGTCGCGAGTTAACGGCTGGGTAGAACGCTTGAACGTGCGCGCCGTTGGACAATCGGTGAGCGCAGGCACCGTGATTGCTGAAATCTACTCGCCGGAGTTGGTGCAAGCGCAAGAGGAATTATTGCTCGGTGCCGATACGGCGGGACCAGCCACCGAGCGGCTTCGCCGGTTCGGAATCAGCGATCCAGATATCCAAGCCGTGCGCCGCAGTGGGAAAGCGTCCCGACGTCTGCCGCTGCGCGCTCCAGTCAGCGGTGTTGTCACCGAGCTGGGAGTACGCGAAGGATCCAGCGTCACACCGGACTCAGTCATTGCCGACATTTCCGCGCGCAGCGCCGTGTGGATCGAAGCCCAGCTATTTCCGGCGCAACGAATTAGCTTGGGCAACGCCTTGTCAGCCCGCTTCACCCTGCCCGGCTTGGGTGGGCGCGAGTGGCGCAGTGATAGCGGCAGCATCGTGCCGGTCGCAGACCCTGTGACGCAGACGCTGGCGGTGCGTTTCCCACTCGACAACGCTGACGATCTACCGCTCGGAACGATCCTCGACGGCGAGATCAGTGGCTCGACACATCTGGCTGTCTTGCTGGTGCCGGCCGCCGCCGTCATTCGTACCGCGCAAGGCGACCGCGTTTTAGTGGAACGACCGGCGGGGCGATTTATTCCAGTGCCAGTCCGGGCCGGTCTCCGCTTTGGCGATGAACTGGAAATTCTCGACGGCCTCGCGTTGACGGATCGCATCGTGATCTCGGGACAATTCTTGCTCGACGCCGAAGCTAATCTGCAGTCAGGCTTGGACCAGATGGGCACGGCCGACAGCAGCACCGACGTTGGACCCACACCATGATCGAGCGATTGATACATGCCTCACTGCGACACCGCGGCTGGGTGCTCGCCATCGCGATTCTCATCATGATTGCCAGCATCCTGTCGGTGCGCCAGCTTCCGCTCGACGCCATTCCCGATCTGTCGGACGTGCAAGTCATCATTCGCACGCCTTACGCTGGGCAGGCACCGCAAATCGTCGAAGACCAGATTACCTATCCCATCACCACGCGCATGTTGGCGGTGCCCAAAGCCAAGGCAGTGCGCGGCTTTTCGATGTATGGCGATTCGTTCGTATACGTGCTGTTTGAAGATGGCACTGACCCCTATTGGGCGCGATCGCGCGTGCTCGAATACCTCTCACAGGTGCGTGGCGACCTGCCAGAAGGCATCGAGCCGCAATTAGGGCCCGACGCCACCGGCGTGGGTTGGGTCTATCAATATGCGCTGGTCGACAAGACCCATCAGCACGACCTTGCTGAACTAAGGACTTTGCAGGACTGGCGCCTGCGCTTCGAACTGCAGCGAGTGCCGGGTGTAGCCGAGGTCGCCAGCGTTGGCGGGTTTGTCCGCCAGTACGAGG
Source organism: Lysobacterales bacterium (assembly GCA_038252715.1). Lineage (GTDB taxonomy): Bacteria > Pseudomonadota > Gammaproteobacteria > Xanthomonadales > Xanthomonadaceae > Arenimonas. Next base: position 6,810 of record JBBSAA010000110.1, read on the forward strand.
CCGTGGTCGACCCGCGCCGGCTGCAGGCTTACGGCATCGGCTTTAATCAATTGATTGCCGCGGTTCGCTCGGCGAACCGGGAGACCAGCGGCGCCCGCTTGGAAATGGCCGAGAGTGAATACATCGTCCGCGGCGTGGGCTATATCCGCTCGCTCGAGGATCTTGGCGCCGTACCGACCGGCGTAATGAAGAACGGCAAGTCGGTGTTGCTGCGCGATGTCGCCGAGGTCCGTTTCGGGCCCGCGCCGCGCAATGGCGTCACCGAACTGAACGGCGAAGGCGAGGCTGTCGGCGGCATCGTAGTGATGCGCGATGGCGAGAACGCCAAGGCGGTGATCGATGAGGTGAAAAAACGGCTTGACGGCCTTCGCGGCAGCCTGCCGGCCGGTGTTGAGATTGTGCCGGTGTACGACCGTTCTAGCCTGATTGACCGCGCCATTGATAACTTGCGCGGAAAATTACTCGAGGAGCTGCTGCTGGTTAGCCTGGTCTGCGCGCTTTTCCTGTGGCATGTGCGCTCGGCGTTGGTGGCAGTGATCAGCCTGCCGTTCGGCGTCCTGATCGCCTTGGCAATCATGCAGTGGCAAGGGCTGACCGCAAATATCATGTCGCTTGGCGGCATCGCGATTGCCATCGGCGCCATGGTTGACGCCGCCGTGGTGATGATTGAAAACGCCCATGCCCATTTAGAAAAATGGGCCAAGGATCATGACGGTGTATCAGCTGACGGCGCCGACCATTGGCGCGTAATTGCAGCGAGCGCAGTCGAGGTCGGGCCGGCCCTGTTCTTCTCGCTGTTGATTGCCGCGCTATCGTTCCTGCCGGTGTTCATGCTCCAAGCACAGGAAGGTCGCATGTTCGCGCCGCTGGCGTGGACGAAAACCTGGGCTTTAGCCGTCGCCGCGGGCCTGTCGGTCACCTTGGTGCCGGTGTTGATGGGGTACTGGATACGCGGTCGCTTTGCCGATGAATCCGAACACAGGCTAACGCGATGGATCACCGGCGCTTACCGTCCGGCTTTGGAATTTGCATTGCGTCGACCCAAAGCCATTGTGCTGCTGGCCATACTCGGCTTAGCCAGCGCGCTCTTACCCTTGAGCCAGCTGGGTAGCGAATTCATGCCTGAGCTTGAAGAAGGCGATGTGCTGTACATGCCAACGACCCTGCCCGGCCTATCGCCTGGTCAGGCACAGGCGATCTTGCAGCGCACGGATCGCTTGATTAAATCGGTACCGGAAGTCGCTACCGTTTTTGGCAAGGCTGGCCGCGCCGAAACTGCGACTGATCCCGCCCCGCTGACCATGCTTGAAACCATTATCCAGTTCAAACCCGAGGATGAATGGCGCGACGGCATGACGCGGGAAAAGCTGATGGCGGAACTACAGGGCAAGTTGGCGCTGCCGGGCCTGACTAGCGCCTGGGTGCCACCGATCCTCAATCGCATCAATATGCAGGTCAGTGGCATTCGCACGCCGCTGGGGGTGCGCGTGACCGGTCCCGACCTCAAGACCATCAGCCAAAGCGCCGAGCGCATTGCCGCCGTGCTGTCGACGGTGCCGGGTACGCGATCCGCATTTGCCGAACGCGCCGCCGATGCCCGACAAATTGATGTCACACCGGATCGAGAAATGCTGGCTCGTTATGGCGTCTCCATGGATGAGGCCCAGCAATGGCTCGCGTCGGCGGTTGGCGGTGAAGCCATTGGTCGCGCCTTTGAAGGCCGGGAGCGTTATCCAATTGCACTGCGCACGCCCCAGTCCTGGCGCGACTCGCCCGAAGCCTTGCGCGATTTGCCGGTGGTGACGCCGTCTGGCGCGCAACTGCCCTTGGGCGCATTGGCAAAAATTGAGCTGTCTGACGGCCCACCGATGATCCGTAGCGAAGACGCGCAGTTGGCGGCCTATGTCTTTGTCGATCTGGCTGAAAAAGATCTTGGCGGCTACATCGCCCGTGCCCAGAAAGCACTCGACGCGGAAGCGAAACTCAGCCCGGGCGTGAGCTGGTATTGGGCCGGCAATTACGAACATCTTCAGCGCGCTACCGAGCGCCTGCGGCTGGCGGTACCGCTGACCTTGCTAATCGTGTTTGGCTTGTTGTTTGCCGCATTCCGTCGTGTCGCCGAAGCTAGCCTGATCATGTTGACCGTGCCGTTTGCGCTAGTCGGTGGGCTGTGGCTGGTTTGGATTCTCGGCTACGCGTTCTCGGTCGCCGTGGCGGTCGGTTTCATTGCCTTAGCCGGCGTGGCCGCTGAGTTTGGCGTCGTGATGCTGATCTATCTGGATGCCGCGGTCACTCGGGCGCGCGAGGCCGGCAAGCTGGCCACGGTGGCCGACCTCGACCACGCCTTGAGGGAGGGCGCGCTGCGCCGGGTTCGCCCGAAGGCGATGACCGTGGTGACAATTCTCGCCGGCCTGCTGCCGATC
>JBBSAA010000111.1:0-9201 GCA_038252715.1 Lysobacterales bacterium
AGCGAGCTGGCTCCTACGAGGGGCGAGGGTCAGCGATCCGAATGCCCGGACGAGAAATAATCGGTGCGCTCGAACGCGCCGGGCTTGACCAGGTCGGCGAACGCACGCGCCTGCGGGCTGAGGTATTTGCCCTTGCGCACGACCACGCCATAGCTGCGTGGCGGGAAATATTCGCGCAGGTTGCGCACTTCCAGCCGTTCGCGGTCGGCGTCGGTCAGGCAGATACCGGTCACGATTGAAATGCCCAAGCCCATTGCGACGTATTGCTTGATGATTTCCCAGCCACCCACTTCCAGCGCCACCGTGTAGGGCACGCGCCGCTGTTGGAACACGAGGTCGACCAGGCGCCACGTCGTGAGCCGTTTCGGCGGCAGGATCAGGCCGTGCGGCGACAGGTCCTCGAGTTTAATCTCGGCCTTGGCGGCCAGCGGATGGCCCTTGGCCATGATCAGCATCGGGTCGAACGAATACACCGGCGCGTAAGACAGGTCGGTCGGGACGTCGAGCATCGATCCCACCGCCAGATCGACCGCGTCCGAACGCAGCAAGCTCAGGCCGTCCTTACCGTTGACGTTGTGAAGTACCAGCTGCACCGTTGGGTGCGAGGCGCGAAACGCCTTCACCAAGCTCGGCAGCAGGTACAGGATCGTCGAGCTGCCCGCCGCAACATGGAGCTCGTCGCCCTCCAGGCCCTTGAGCTTGTTGCGAAATTCGCCTTCCAGCCCATCGAAGCCCTCGACCAGCGGCCGCGCCAGCTCATACAGGGCGGTGCCTTCGCGCGTCAGGCTCAGGCGGCGCCCGAGGCGTTCAAATAGCGCCACGCCAAGATCCCGCTCCAGCGCCTGCAGCTGCAGGGTCACCGCCGGCTGGCTGAGGAACAGCGCCTCGGCGGCGCGAGACACCGAGCCCAGCCGCGCGGCCTGGCAAAAGGCGCGCAGCGGCTTGAGCCGGTCGCCCTTGTAGTAGAAGCGGGTTTTCGGCTCAGCCATTCGCACATCCCCAGAACGGCGCGCCGACAGTCGACGAGGCCAAGACCGACCGTTGGCGGCTCAGGGGCCTGTCGGCATTCCCAATCATTGGAGTTTTAGCTCAGCCATAAGTGCTTGGAAAGTATATTTATATGATTTGTTAATACATTCCATTCAAATATTTGGTTTGTCAACTTCAAACGGCCGCTTTACGGTAGGTCTCCCGTTGGAACGAACACAGACAGGGCAACCGACATGGCGAGTGTGATGGCGAACCAACCCGACAGCCTGGAACTGCGCGGCCCCGTGATCCCGGGCCAGGAAGACCTGCTGACGCCGTCTGCGCTCGCCTTCCTGAGCGAGCTGCATCGCCGCTTCGAGCCGACCCGCCAGTCACTGCTGGCCGCGCGGCGCGACCGCCAGGCGCGCTTCGACGCCGGCGACCTGCCTGATTTCCGCGCCGACACCGCCGCGATCCGCGCCGGCGACTGGCGCGTGGCCGACCTGCCGACCGCCTTGCTCGATCGCCGTGTTGAGATCACCGGCCCGGTCGAACCCAAGATGGTGATCAACGCGCTGAACTCCGGCGCCAAGGTCTACATGGCCGACTTCGAAGACTCGACCTCGCCGACCTGGAACAACCTGCTGGTCGGCCAGCGCGCGCTGCGTAAGGCGATCGCCGGCACGCTGGACTGGATGGCGCCGGACGGCAGCAAGCACTACGTGTTGAACAAGGACCAGCTCGCCGTACTCATGGTGCGCCCGCGTGGCTGGCACCTCGACGAGAAAAACGTACTCGTCGACGGCGAGCGGATGTCCGCATCCTTGTTCGACCTGGGGCTGTTTGCGTTCCACAACGCGGCCACGCAGGCGGCGAAAGACCTGGGCCCGTATTTCTACCTGCCCAAGCTGCAGTCGATGGAAGAGGCCGCACTCTGGGATGAGGTGCTGGCCTTCATCGAAGTGCGCCTGGCCCTGCCGATCGGGCAGATGAAAGTGACCGTGCTGATCGAAACCTTGCCGGCCGCGTTCGAGATGGACGAAATCCTGCACGCGCTGCGCGGGCGTATCGCCGGGCTGAACTGCGGGCGCTGGGACTATATTTTTTCCTACCTAAAAACCTTCCGTAAACACCGCGACCGTGTCTTGCCAGAGCGCGGCCAAGTGACGATGACGCAGGGCTTTCTGAAGGCCTATTCGGAATTGCTGATCCAGGTTTGCCACCGGCGCGGCGCGCTGGCCATGGGTGGCATGGCCGCGCAGATTCCAATCAGCGGCGACGCGGAAGCGAATGAAAAAGCCATGGCGCGCGTGCGCGCCGACAAGGAGCGTGAAGCCACCGCTGGCCATGACGGCACCTGGGTCGCGCACCCGGCTTTGATCCCGCTCGCGCAGGAAATATTCGACGCCCGCATGCCGCAGCCCAACCAGCGCACTGTCTTGCGCGAGGACGTGGCGGTGACGCGCGACCAGCTGATCAAGCCCAGCGTCGGCACCATCACGCGCGGCGGTTTCGATAATTCGGTCGAAGTCTGCGTGCGCTACCTCGCGGCCTGGCTCGATGGCCAAGGCTGCGTGCCGATCCATTGGTTGATGGAAGATGCGGCAACCGCTGAGATCTCACGCACCCAACTGTGGCAATGGCTGCATCACGGCAACTTGTTCCTCGACGACGGCACGCCGGTCGATTTCACTTTGTTCGACCGCGCGCTGTTGGCGTTGCCGTCGAAACTGGCCGACCGCATGCGCCTGCCGGGTGGTGCCCACATCAACGAAGCGATTGCATTGCTCGACCAGCTAACCCACGCCGATGAACTGGCCGACTTCCTGACCCTGTCGGCCTACGAACAAATCACCTGAAAACTCGTGGGAGCGGGCATGACCGCGACTGCTTTCTTAGCCAGATTCATCGCGGTCATGCCCGCTCCCACAAACACACCAAGGACATCCCATGAGCACGACCCTCAAGACCGCCGAGCAACTGAAAACCGAATGGGCCAGCGATCCGCGCTGGGCCGGCATCGAGCGCGGCTACAGCGCCGAGGAAGTCGTGCGCCTGCGCGGCACGGTGGCCATTGATCATTCCATCGCGCGCTTGGGCGCCGAGAAATTGTGGAAGTCGCTCGCTGAAAAACCCTTCGTCAACGCGCTCGGCGCGCTGACTGGCAACCAGGCGATGCAGCAGGTCAAGGCCGGTCTCAACGCGATCTACCTCAGCGGCTGGCAGGTTGCGGCCGACGCCAACGTTGCTGGCGAGATGTATCCCGATCAGTCGCTGTATCCGGCCAACTCGGTGCCGCTGGTGGTCAAGCGCATCAATAACACCCTGCTGCGCGCCGACCAGCTGCATCACGCCGAGGGCAATGACAGCATTGATTGGATGCAGCCAATCGTCGCCGACGCCGAGGCCGGATTCGGCGGTGTGCTCAACGCCTTCGAGCTGATGAAATCGATGATCGAGGCCGGTGCTGCCGGCGTTCACTTCGAAGACCAGCTCGCTTCGGTGAAGAAGTGCGGACACATGGGCGGCAAGGTGCTGGTGCCGACGCAAGAGGCCGTGCAAAAGCTGATCGCCGCGCGCTTGGCTGCCGACACCATGGGTGTGCCGACCTTGGTCGTCGCGCGTACCGACGCCGAGGCCGCCGACTTGATCACGTCCGACATCGACCCCAACGACAAGGAGTTCATCACCGGCGAGCGCACCGTCGAGGGCTTCTACAAAACCCGCCCGGGCATTGACCAAGCGATTAGCCGCGGCTTGGCCTATGCGCCTTACGCAGACTTGGTCTGGTGCGAGACCGGCAAGCCCGACTTGGAGTTCGCGCGCAAGTTTGCCGCCGCGATCCACGCCAAGTTCCCGGGCAAGATGCTGGCCTACAACTGCTCGCCGAGCTTCAACTGGAAGAAAAACCTCGACGACGCGACCATCGCCTCGTTCCAGCACGAGCTGGGTAAGCTCGGCTACAAATTCCAGTTCATTACCTTGGCTGGCTTCCATTCGCTGAACTACTCGATGTTCAACCTGGCCTACGGCTATGCCCGCAACCAGATGAGCGCGTTCGTCGAGCTGCAGGAAGCGGAATTCGCCGCTGCCGATCGCGGCTTCACCGCGGTCAAGCACCAGCGCGAAGTCGGCACCGGCTACTTCGATTCGGTCACCCAGACGATCCAAGGCGGCAACAGCTCGACCACGGCGCTTAAGGGTTCCACCGAGGAAGAGCAGTTCCACAGCGAGCCGGCCAAGGTCGCTTAATCCGGCGGACTGATTCGAAATCGCGATAGACATCACAGCGGGCCGGTTTCCGGCCCGCCTTTTTTGGTTACACTCCGGAAGTACCCCTGACTTGCGATCTCCGTGGCCGACATCGACACGTATCCTTCCCGCGCCACGTTATCGTCCCAAGACGCGCGCCTGCCCTCGGCCCTGACCGACTACGAGCAGCACGTGTTAGCCAGCGTGGGCATTAGCCGCGCGGTGTTGCCCGGACAGGAACTGTTCCAGCGCGGTGATACCGCGCAAGGCATGTTCCTCATTGATACCGGCGAAGTGCGCTTGAGCTTCGACGATGGGCTGGCTGACAAGCTGCTGGGCCCCGGTCAATATTTTGGCGAACTGTCGGTTTTCATCGGCCACCACCAGCGTTTTGCCCGCGCCGTCGTCGAAACCGCCGGCGTGTTGTACGAGATCACCCAAGCGGCGTTCCAGGGCCTGCTGCAGCGCGAGCCGGCCGTGGTCGCCCGCTTCATGCAGCAAAGTTTTTCTTACCTGGTCGCGGGCGAACACCAGCTAGTGCAAAGCCTGCGCCGCCGGAATGAAGACCTGATGCAAACCCTCGACACGCTGCGACAAACCCGCAGCGAGTTGTCGGTCGCCCAGCAGCTGGTGCGCAGCGATGACCTAACTGGCCTGTCCAACCGGCGTGGCCTGTACCGCTACCTCGATGAAGTGGGTCGACACACGATCGTGGGCCAGAAGTTGGCCCTGCTGCTGATCGATATCGATCACTTCAAGCGGATCAACGATCTCAGCGGCCATCTGGCCGGTGACTCGGCCCTCCGCGCCGTAGCTGAGGAAGTGCGGCGCCAGGCCGGCCCCATGGAGCTGCCCTGCCGTCTCGGCGGCGACGAGTTCGCCCTGGTACTGCGGGTCAGTGACGACGGCGACCTGGCCAATCGTGCCCTATCCCTGATCGCCTCGGTTCGTGCGCTGCGCCTGCCCAGCCTGCATGAGCACCGGGTCAGCGTCAGCGTTGGCGGCGCGATGTGCGTTGATCCGGGCGGCTGGTCGGCCTGGTACAGCCGGGCCGATGCCGCCCTGTACGAGGCCAAGCGCCAAGGCGGCGACCGTTGGCGGCTGTCCGCCCCCTGACGATCGGCCCAGGCCCTTGGCCGCCGTCATCAGATCCTGGCGTTTACAGGTTTAATCACCACCCGGCAATTGGCGAATGGACACACCCGTGGATCATCCACCCCAAAGCGATCCCGCGTCGGTCACGCCGATGCTGCGCACGGTCGTGCTGGCGGATCTGGCTGATTCCACCGATTTCATCCAGCGCTTGGGTGACGCGCCGGCGGCGGCATTTTTGCAGCGGCTGGATCTACAGATCCGCGACCTGCTGGTGTTCACCAACGGACGCTTGATCGACAAAGCGGACGGCCTGCTGGCCCTGTTTGAGCGCCCAGTGCAGGCGGTCGATTTTGCGCTGCGCTATCAACATGCGCTGCGGGACCTGTCGTCCGACGTCGGTATCGAGCTCAAGGCGCGAATCGGCATCCATGTTGGCGACGTAATGACGTGGGTCAACACGCCGCAGGCGGTAGCCGCCGGTGCAAAACCGCTAGAAGTAGAAGGCCTGGCCAAGCCCGTCGCCGCGCGCTTGATGTCGCTTGCGATGCCCGGACAGATATTGATGTCGGGCATGGCGCAGACCTTGGCGCATCGTGCGCAGTCCGAATTGGGCGATCGTGCCAGCAAGTTGCGTTGGTTGGTGCACGGGCGCTATCGCTTCAAGGGCGTGCCGGCGCCGATGATCGTGCACGAGGTCGGCGAAGCGGGTTTCTCGCCGTTGCGCCTGCCGCCGTCGGGCCAGAAATCCTGGCGCGAAGTGCCGCTGTGGCGCCGACCGCCGGTGCTCGCGATCGAATTAATCTGTGTCGTGGGCGTCCTCGGCGGCACGCTGTACACCACCTTGCGCAGTCCGCCGGCGTTGGCGTTTGGCGAGCGCGACTGGGTGGTCGTTGGCGACTTGAACAATTTCACCGGCGACGCCCGGCTCGAAGATTCGCTCGAGGATGCGATGCGCATCAGCCTGCAGCAGTCTTCGTATGTCAATTTGCTGCCAAACCTGCAAGTCGCTGACACCTTGGGTCGTATGGGCCGCAAGCCCGGCGCCCAAGTCGATCGCAGCGTCGGATCTGAAATCGCGCTGCGCGAAGGCGCGAAGGCGCTGATCCTGCCAACCGTCACCGAAGTGGGCGGTAAGTTGCGCGTGAACCTCGAGGTCGTTGACCCTGAGACGCAGGCGACGGTTTACACGAAGTCCGCTGAAGGCAAGGGCATCGATAGCATCTTGGCGTCGATCGATGCCGTGAACCGCGACCTGCGCCTGGACCTCGGCGAAGCGATCAAGGACGTGGACTCGCAAAGCCGCCCGCTGGCCAAGGTCACCACGCCCAGTCTCGACGCCCTGCGCGCCTACAGCTTGGCGCAGGACGCGCACGTCGCCGGCAATCTGAAAGAAGCCATGGCACTGGACGAGGAGGCAATCAAGATCGATCCCGGTTTTGCCATGGCCTACATTTCCTTGGCCCGGATCAAGCTATCGTTTGGCGACGATGCTGCGTTCTACGCGCTGGCGAAGAAAGCCGACGGCCTGCGCGAACGCCTGACCCGACGTGAATCGCTGCTGCTGGACGCACGCCTAGCCATGCATGACGCGCCGGCGGCGTCCTTGGCAAAGTGGGATCTGCTGACAAAAATTTATCCCGACGAATACACCGGCTATTACAACTACGCCCTGGTCAGCTGGTACAACGGCTATCAGCTCGACAAGGCCTTGACCAAGCTTGCGCCGGCCACCTCGACCAAGAACCCGACGCGGGCGTCGGCGATGTTCGTGACCGGCGTGCTGCAGTTGGCTCGCAATCGCTACGATGAGGCGGTGGCTTCCTTCAAGCTGCACGAATCACTGACCAAGGGTGGCTATAACCGCCAATACGCCGAGACGTATGCGGCCAAGCGCAATTTCGATGAAGCGCAGCGGGTGATTGCCCGGCAAGTGTCCAGCGGTTCCGATTACACCGACTTGGCTGCACGCGCTGACGATGTACTGTTTCCGCTCGACAAAGGTCAGTGGCAAGCAGGCCTGGACCAGCTTCGTCAACACATCACGCTGGCGGAGAAAATTTCTCCTGATCGCGTGCGCACCAACACCGGCAGCCTGCTAGCGTTGCGCGCCTTTGCGCCGGACAAAACGTTGCGCGCCGACCTGCGTGGCTTTGTCAGCTCGCAGCAGACGGCGATGGCGCAGTCGACGCCCTTGGTACGCCGCCATGACATGTTCCTGGCCCTGATGGCCGGTGTATCGGCCGTGCAAACCGGGGACGCGGAGACCGGACGGACGGTGCTCGCGTCATTCGGACGCGAGGCCGTCAGTGGTGGTTATCCGTGGTTGAACGATGCCGCTGCAATGCTCGAGGCCGCCTTGGCGACCGAACGCGGTGCACCCAACGAAGCCATTGCGCGCCTGTTGCCCCTGCACGACGGCACTGAGCTATATGCCAGTCATTCGGTGTTGATGCGGGCTTACGCGGCGGCCAAGCGTTTTGATGATGCCGGTCGCGAAGCCGAGTGGCTGGCCGCGAACCGCGGCATGGCCTACGGCGAATACAACAGCGACTACGCGCTGACCCCAACCAATGTCGCGCAAAGCAACTTGGCTTGGCTGTCGGGCGCCGAATACGCGCTGTCAGCGGGCGAGAACGAGGTTGCGCGTAAGCGCTTGGCGGCATTCCGCGCCGCGTGGGCGAACGCGCAGGAGTTGCCCTTCCTGCGCGCACGCCTGTCCAAACTTGAGTCAGCCTTGGCGCTTACTTCGCCTGGAAGTAAGAAAACGGGTCCTGGATAAGCATTCGCGACTGCAGCTTCTCGCGTCCAGCTTGGATATCTTCCTTGCTGGCTAGTGCGCTGGTCTGCACGCACAACACCGGATCCTTGGCCGATACGCCAACCAACTCATCGGGCGTGACGTGACCCACCTGCGCCAGTGCACTGCGCGGATCGGACTGGAACAAGTCGCGGAAGCCATCGTCGTTGGACAGTTTGTCGAGCAAGGCGTCGATTACTTTTGGTTCAAATCGCTTGACCACGTCAGTATCCCCTGGGCCCGGTATGGGCGACTGGAGTCTAGCCAAACGGGTAAGCGTCGACAACACGAGCGTTCCGGCGCCCGATTCCGGCGCGGGTTGCCGACCACCGTGCCGGCCCGGATGCGAGGCCAGCGGCTTGGCCGAACACGTGCGCGCAAATGAGAGGGACTTGTCGACGAGGCCCAGAGCGACCGGTGATGGTCGATAATGCCGCCTCGAACCGCGGCGGAGCCGTCCTGATGTTGCTAAGGCGTTGCACGATCTTTGTAGTCCAACGCCGCGAGAACCACGAGTTCTCGTTGGACGATTTGTTGTCGGGCGGGGCCGGTGTCGTCGCAACCAGCCAGTGGATTGGCCTGGCGCCGCATATTGGCAAAGAAGTCGTCCTTGAACTGGAGGACCTGCGAATCATCGAGGCGGTCGGGCCCGAGCACTGGCGCGACAGCGACGCGCTGCAGCGGCTTTTCGACCCAGCGCGCGTTGATCGCTTACTCGCTGCCGGCCTACTTATCAGCGATGAGGACGCACATGCGGTGATGCGCCAGCGCGACGAAGCGTTTAGCGTCACCAGCTGGTGGCCCTTGGCCGCGGTGGCTAGCGCATTCGGGCGCTGGGAGGGCGTCGACGTGTCCAGCGAAGAGTCCGTGCGCAGTAAACGTTCACTCAATCGCATGATTGCCGACAACGGCTTGCCACCGCCGGAGGTGGTCGACGTCACTGACCCGGAGTCGTGGCAGGCGCTGCCCGCGCCGTCCAAGACCGCCCTCGATGCGCTGCTCGAAAGTCGAACGACCTGTCGTAATTTCGAACCTGGCTCGACCGTACCGCTGGCGGCGCTGAGCGATGTGCTGCATCGCGTGTTCGG
>JBBSAA010000112.1:0-9174 GCA_038252715.1 Lysobacterales bacterium
CATTGCGCGCCTTCAGGTAGGCCGCGTCGGTGATCGGCCCGCGCTTTTGCGACTGCTCGAAGATTTCCTGCGCAAAGATCGGCATCGCCTTGTCGTTGTTCGCCGTGTTCCAAGCAATCAGCGCCTCTAGCGACTTCTGCGCCGAGCTGCTGGACTTCAGGTAGTTATTCAACCCGTCCTTGAACTCGACCTGCAGGATCGTGTTCTCGTCCGCGTTCCATTTGTCGTAGTTGGCAATCTTGACGTCGATGACCTCGGCGCCAGCGGCCTTCAAGGCCGCGACGGCCTTTTCGGTGGCCGCATCGACGTCCGGGTTGTAGCCCATTGCCTGGCGCAGCAGGCCGAAGCGTTTGCCTTTCAGCGAATCAGTTTTCAGGAAGGCCGTGTAGTCCTCCGGAATATTGCCGGTCGCGGCATGGCCGGACGGGTCTTTCTCGTCGACACCCGCGAGTGCATTCATGAACGCGGCGACGTCAGCGACGCTGCGACCCATCGGGCCGGCCGTGTCTTGCGAGATCGAGATCGGAATGATGCCGTTGCGGCTGACCACGCCGACGGTCGGCTTCAAGCCCACCAAGCCGTTCACGGCCGAGGGGCAAATGATGCTGCCGTCGGTTTCCGTGCCGACTCCGATGGTTGCTAGGCTCGCGGCAATCGCCGTGCCGGTGCCGGCACTGGAGCCGCAGGGGTTGCGATCGAGCACATACGCATTCTTGGTTTGACCGCCGCGCGAGCTCCAACCAGAGGTTGAACGCGTTGAGCGGAAATTCGCCCACTCACTGAGATTGGTCTTTCCCAAGATGACCATGCCGGCGGAGCGCAGGCGCGCGACCAAGAACGCGTCGGTCGTCGGGCGGTTGTCGGCCAAGGCGAGCGAACCGGCCGAATTGACCATGCCGACCGCGTCGATATTGTCTTTCAGCAGCACCGGGATGCCGTGTAGCGGGCCGCGGGTCTTGCCGGCCTTGCGCTCGGCGTCTAGCGCCTCGGCGTCCTTGAGCGCATCGGGATTAAGTTCGATGATCGAATTGAGGTTGGGTCCGGCCTTGTCGATTTTCGCGATACGGTCGAGGTAGGACTGGGTCAGCGCCTTTGAGGTCAGCGCGCCCGACGTGAGTTGGGCCTGTGCGTCCACCAAGCTCAGCTCGGCTACCGCGTCCGCGGGACTGGTCGTGACCTCGGTGCCCGTGGCTTGGCCGTTCGGCGGCGTCGCCGATTCGGGTTTGCAGGCGACGAGTAGGGTGGTGATGCAGGCCAGCAACAGGATGCGACGCATGGGATTTCCTCGGCAATGTCCGGGCCCCGGCGCGAGTTGGCGCTGGGGCGACAGCGGAGTATTGCCCGCGATGCCGTCCGCTGCAACGAGGCTAGTGCAGCAGGCCCCAGGCCACGCGCGCAGCCAACAGCACCACCACGCCCAGGAACACCGCGCGCAGGAAGCGATCACCGCGGCGGATCGCCAGATGGCTGCCAACATAGCTGCCGAGCATGTTGCCAATCACCAGTGGAATCGCCAGCAGCCATTGCACATAGCCGCCGATCGCCAACACCGTCCACGAGCTGATGTCGCCAGACAGATTGGTGGCCTTGGATACGGCCGATGATTTCAGGAAATCGAGCCCAATCACGCTGACAAAGGCGAACACCAATAAGGTGCCGGTGCCCGGTCCAATCAAGCCGTTGTAGAAGCCGCAGCTGGCGCCAATGCCTGCCGCGGCCCAGGCCTCATGGCGGGGCTGAAAGCGCCGTTCTTCACGGGTGCCCAAATCGCGGCGAAATACGGTGTAAATCGCCAGCAGCACGCAGATCACCAGCACGACCAGCTTCAGTGCGTCAGGGTCGATGCGTTTGGCGAACTGCACGCCGAATGCCGAGGCGCACAGCGCGGCGACGCAGGCGGGAAGAACGATGCGTCGCTCAACGACGACATGCCGGAAGTAGTTCCAGGCCGCTACGCTGGTGCCGGCGATGGAGCTGGTGCGCTGAGTCGATATGGCTTGCAGGATGCTCAGGCCCGGATGCAGGTTCAGCATCGCGGGCGTGAGGATCAGGCCGCCGCCGCCGACGATACTGTCGAGCAGGCCGGCCGCAAACCCGGCCAGGCCGGTCAACAGCCACAGCTCCACGCCCATGGCCGGCGGCCAGCGCGGGAATTAGCCGCGGTTGGCCTTCTTGCGATCGTTCTCGGTGCGCTCTTTCTTGCGCAGGCGAATCGCGACCGGGGTCACTTCCACCAGTTCGTCGTCATCGATGAATTCCAGCGCCTGCTCCAGCGACATCTTGATGGCCGGGATCAGGCCTTCGTCCTTGTCGGTGCCCGAGGCGCGGAAGTTGGTCAGCTGCTTGCCACGCAGGGCGTTGACGGTGAGGTCATTGTCCTTGGCGTGGATGCCGACGATCTGGCCTTCGTAAATTTCTTCGCCGGGCTCAACCATTAAGCGACCGCGCTCTTGCATCGCAATTTGCGCGTACGCCGGCGACGGACCGGTGCCGTTGGAAATCAGCACGCCGTTCTGGCGCTGGCCAATGTTGCCGTCCGCCCTCGGGCCGTAATGGTCGAAGACGTGGAACAGCAGGCCGGTGCCGGCAGTAATGGTACGGAACTCGGTCTGGAAGCCAATCAGGCCACGGGCCGGGATCATGAAGTCGATACGCACGCGACCCTTGCCGTCCGGTTCCATGTTTTGCATTTGCGCGCGACGCTCGCCCAGGCGCGACATCACGCCGCCCTGGAACTGCTCTTCGAGATCGACGACCAAGGCCTCGAACGGTTCCTGCTTCTGGCCGTCGATAACCTTGATGATCACTTCCGGGCGCGACACGGCCAGCTCGTAACCTTCACGGCGCATCGTTTCGATCAAGATCGACAGATGCAGTTCGCCGCGGCCGCTAACTTTGAACTTGTCGGCGTCCTCGGTATCTTCAACCTTCAACGCGACGTTGTGCTGCGTCTCGCGCATCAGACGATCGCGCAGCTGGCGCGAGGTCAAGAACTTGCCACCGCTGCGGTCTTTGTTGCCGGCGAACGGAGAGTTGTTGACCTGGAAGGTCATGCTGATCGTCGGCTCGTCAACGGTGAGCACTTCGAGTTGCTCAACGGCGGACGGATCGCAAACGGTTTCGGAAATGCTCAGGCCTTCAATGCCCGAGATCGCGATGATGTCGCCGGCATTGGCTTCTTTCACTTCATGACGTTCCAAGCCCATGAAGCCGAGCACCTGCAGCACCTTGGCGTTGCGCGGCTTGCCGTCGCGGTCGATCACGGTGACCGGCATGTTGGTGCGGATCGTTCCGCGCTGCACGCGACCGACGCCAATGATGCCGACGTAGTTGTTGTAGTCGAGCGAGGTGATACGCATCTGGAACGGGCCGTCCATGTTCACCGGCGGCGGCTTGACGTGGTCGACGATGGACTGGAACAGCGGGTCCATGTTGCCCGAGCGCACTTCCGGATCGAGGCCGGCGTAACCATGCAGCGCCGAGGCGTAGACGGTATGGAAGTCGAGCTGGTCGTCGGTGGCGCCGAGACGATCGAACAGATCAAAAGTTTGGTCGAGCACCCAGCCCGGGCGCGCGCCCGGACGGTCAACCTTATTGACGACGACGATCGGCTTGAAGCCCATCGCGAACGCTTTTTGGGTCACGAAACGCGTCTGCGGCATCGGGCCGTCCATCGCGTCGACCAGGATCAGCACCGAGTCCACCATCGACAGCACGCGCTCGACCTCACCGCCGAAGTCGGCGTGGCCTGGGGTGTCGACGATATTGATGCGGTATTCCTCGCCCTCGGGCGACTTCCAGCGAATGGCGGTGTTCTTCGACAGGATCGTGATGCCACGTTCCTTTTCGATGTCGTTGCTGTCCATCATGCGTTCGGTGGTGACCGTGCGCTCGCTGAACGTGCCCGATTGCTTGAGCAGCTGATCGACGAGGGTGGTCTTGCCATGGTCGACGTGGGCGACGATGGCGATATTGCGCAGTTTTTCGATGGACATTGGGATGGCGCCGGTTAGGGCGCTGGCTCTGGGAAGTAAGCCGAATATTATAGCCTGAATGGCCGAGTGAATGGCCTAAAGCCCGGTTTGTGGCATCCTTTGCCCATGCCGACCGATCTCGCCACCCGCAAGCCCCTGGCCAAGCTGATCTTGGCCCTGCTGGCCTTCGACAGCCTAGGCCTAGGTCTGCTGGTGTACGGCTTCGTGCTGTGGTCCTCGGCACCGGCCGCTGACGGCCCCAAACCGCCGCTGGCGCTGGTCCTGATGATCCTAGGCGCGCTGGTGCTGGGTGCCGGCCTGGCCATTGCCCTGCTCCTGGCCGTTCGCGGCCGATCCTCCTCCCTCAACCGACCGAGAACCTGACATGTCCGATCTTATCGCCACCTTCCACACCGCTCGCGGCCCGATTCGCCTGCGCTTGTTTGCCGACAAGGCCCCGATCACGGTGGCCAGCTTCGTCAACCTCGCCCAGCGCGGCTATTACGACGGTTTGAGCTTCCACCGCGTCATCCCCGATTTCATGATCCAGGGCGGCTGCCCGCAGGGCACCGGCACCGGTGGCCCGGGTTACAAGTTCGAAGACGAAACCACGCCGGCTTTGCGTCATGACAAGCCCGGCGTGCTGTCGATGGCTAATGCCGGCCCGCGCACCAATGGCAGCCAGTTCTTCATCACCCATGTCGCGACCCCGTGGCTCGACGGCAAGCACACCGTGTTCGGTGAAATCCTTGGCGCGGAAGACCAAAAGGTCGTCGACGCAGTCCGCGGCTCGGACGCGATCGAGAAAGTGACCATCGAAGGCGACACCGCCGGCGTCCTCGCCGCGCAGGCCGATCGCGTTGCCGAGTGGAACAAGGTGCTCGACGCGCGCTAATCAACGCGGCGGCATCGCCGTGGCAACCTGGCTAATTTCCACGCCGCGTTATCAGGCGGCTTAGATCGCGGTCATGCCCGCTCCCACGAGACGTGGGGCGCGCGCGCGCCGAAAAAAACGCCACCTCACCGGTGGCGTTTTTCGTTGGTGATTCAAGGCGCTACTTGATGAATCGAATCGACGCAATCATCTGGTCAACCTGCGCCGCATCGCGGTCATAGTAATACTCGGCCGGTGCCAGCCACTGGAAGTGCGTGAGTTTACCGTCGTGTTCGGCGGCACCAAACTGCGCCTTGTAGATCAGCCCGCTGTCGCTGGTCATCGTCGCCTCAAAGCGCAAACCGTCGACGCTGCCGTATTTCACCGGACGCAGGTTGGTCGTGGTGATGCGTGACCAGCCGCCTTGCCGAAACGCGTCGACCAATACGTCGCGTACTTCATCGGCGCGCATTCCGGCGCGGAACCAGGGGCCGTCGGGGCGGCTCTTGCGTTCGCGTGCGGCAAGGAACACGTGTTCGTTCGACTTTACCTTTGACACCACGAGGAAACGATTCAGCGGCACGCCGTCGATGGTCCAAACCTCAACCCGTGGCCCTTTGTCCCGCGACCAATCCAGCGAGGTGTCCAACTGCAGGTCGAGCACAGTGACGCCGTTATTGGCGACCACTAATTTTCGCCCGGGACCGCAGGCGGCAAGCGCGAGCAGGCACAGGGCCATTACGGCCAATCGCAGGAAACGGCTCACGGCTTGCCCTCCAAGGCATCGAGGTAACTTTGCACAAAGGCGCGGTCGGTAGCGGCCGGAGCATCGCTCAAGTAGCGGCGAAAGGCGGCTGCGGCAGCGGTGGATTGGCCCGCCTCGCGCAATGCCATGCCATGCTCGCGCCAAGCATCGGCAGGTGCGCCCGGTTCGATGGTGGCCTGCGCATACAGCGCGGCCGCTTGGGCGCGGTCATCATTTTTGTTGCGGCGACGATGGGCTTCGCCCAAGAAAAAAGTATAGAGGCCGCGGTCATTGGCATCGGCGGTCTCGCGCAGGTCGCCAATCAGTTGGATCGACGTCGCATACATGCGCCGACTCAACTCGCCTTCCAGCCAGCCGGCCAAATACGGGTGCACCTGCGCGCGATAGCGCGCCTGGCCCAAATCGCCTCCGACCTTGCCCGACGCGGCAGCGGCGGCGATCAGGTCGTCGCGACGTTCCTGTGTTTTGGGATGGCTGGCGAACACCGGGATGGGCTTGCCATAGTCGCGGGCGTTTTCTTCGCGCAGCATGGCATTCCAAAGTACGCCGCCGACGCTGGGATCGTAGCCTTGCTCGACCAGTGTGCCGAAGCCAATTTGGTCCGCTTCGCGTTCTTTGTCGCGGCTGAATTTCGACAGTCCCGCTGAGCCTGCGATGCCGGCTAGGCTGCCAGCAATGCCAACGCCGGCACCGGCGGTGAGTACGCCAAAGGTGCTCAGAAACGCCGAATCCTTCTTCACCTTGCGCCATTGCTGCAGCGAATGCCGCTCACGGTAGTGACCAAACTCGTGGCCCAGGACCAAGGCGAGTTCGGCTTCGTTCTGCATGCGCAGCAGGGCCCCGGTCCAGACAATCAAAATACCGTTGGGCGCCATTGAGGCGTTGAAATACGGCATCTCGACGATGTAGATGCGCAAGTCGGGGCAGAAATCGGCAGCGACCTTGCAGGTGACATCGCGCACGTACGCGTTCAAGGCCAGATCCCGCACCAGTTGGGGCGATTTGCGCAGCTCGATTTCGGCCTCATCCATGGCGAACCACAGCTCGGCTTCGTCGGACTTCGGTGTCGGGCGGTCACCCGGGTGGGCTGGGCCGATCGCTGTGCTCGCGGCGACGGGCACCGCAATCGCCAGCAGGCTGCTAGCCACCGCCAGGCTCAACCAGGCCTTCACAGCGGCAACCCTTCGAGCATGTTGTTGGACGTGGCGCGTGCGCCGTCGGCGTCGCGCAGGTCGCCGGTCTGCTTGGCTAGAAAATTGAACCAGACCACTTGCCCGGTACGCAGGTCGACCAAGGTGGTCACACCAATCTGTGAACCGCCGCCGATATCACCGCCCAAGGCGAGGAAGCCAATGACGCGCAATGCCTTGCGGCCAGCACTGGTGTAGCTGTCGCGCAGGTAGGTGAACAGTGCATAGTCGGCGCCCGTTGCTTTACGCAACTCCTCAACGCCCGGCCCCAGTGTCCAGTCCAGGCGTTTGCCCTTGGTCGCCAGCCGATTGCCGGGCTGGGAATACGCCAGCACGCTCAAGGACACCGCTTCGTTCAGCCGGATCATCTGTCCTAGCCGCGATTCGGGCGGCATCGTGTCGTCGATCAGGTAGTCAGGCTTCATTTCCTTGCCGGCACTGGTCAGTCGTGTTCGGACCGCCGCCGGATACAATTTGCGCGCCGCTTCCGTCCATTCCCGACGCGGCTCTTGCACGCCGCCGGCCAGTACCTCGGACAGCTGAATATCAGGCTCAATGATCACCACGGTGCCGGTGATGCGCAGCGGTTTGCCGTTGGCATCGGTGGCGACGCGATTCTTGTCGGCCAGCGCCAGCGCGGGCAGGGCCAGCATTAGCAGCAACGACAGCATCAGGTTGCGGCGCCGGGGCGTCAGGGCAAGCAGGGGAAATCGAGTCATGGTCACCTCCGGGGCCAAGACTGAGGCCCTGCTCGCGGGCTGGCAAGTCCCCCAGTCCGTCGGGGTCGCTGTGCTACAATTTTCGGGCTCGAAAGGGTCGGTTGTTGGCCATTTCGTGGCGGTTTTCCGCCTGTTTCGTCCGACATCCGTCGGCGAATTCCTCATACATTGCCGAGGTTCGCGATGCTCCAGCTCGCCCGGCGCATGGGTCGCGCCAAGCCCAGCGCCATCATGGCCGTTGCCGATAAAGCCAAGTCACTCAAGGCTGCCGGCCGCGACATCATTTCTTTCTCGATCGGTGTGCCCAATTTCCTGCCCGGTGAGCATGTTTATGCCGCCGCACGCGAAGCGCTGGGCAAGGACTCGGGCCAGTACGGTTCGAATCGCGGCTCTGACGCCTTGCTCGATGCGTTCCTGGCGCATATCGAACAGATCGGCCTGACCGGCTACACGCGCGCTAACTGCAGCACCGGCATCGGCGCCAAGCACGTGTTGTACAACTTGGCGGAGGCCCTGCTCGACGAGGGCGACACCATGGCCTACGCCGTGCCGTACTGGACCACGTACGCCGACATCGCCGAGATCTGCAACGTCAAGAGCCTCGCATTGCCGTGTCCGGCGAGCCAGAACTACAAGCTCACCCCGGCCCAGCTTGATGCCGCGTTGGCGACTAAGCCGAAGGTGTTCTTGTTCAATAATCCGAACAATCCGACCGGCATGGTTTACACCGCCGACGAGATCAGCGCGCTGGCCGATGTCATTGCCAAGTATCCCGACACCTGGGTCATCGCCGACGACATCTACAACCGCATGGTGTTCGACGGCATTGGTTACCACAACTTCGTGCATTTCCGCCCGGAGCTGCGCGACCGCGTGATCTTCGTTGACTCGCTGTCCAAGACCTATGGTATGCCCGGCTGGCGCGTCGGTTTCATCGCCGGCCCGGAAAGCGTGGCCAAGGCCTTGACCGTCCTCAATTCCAACCACATCACCAATATTCCTGAAGTCGTTACCGCCGCGGCCATTGCCGCCTTGAGTGGACCTCAGGACGTGCCGACGGCAAAAAATGCCGAATTCCAAGCCAAGCGCGACCAAGTAATGGCAGTGATGGACTCGATTCCCGGCTTGGTCTGCCCGAAGCCGCTGGGTGCGTTTTACGTGTTTCCCGACATCAGCTGCGCCTTCGGCAAATCGCACGATGGCAAGAAGATTGAGAGCGACGTTGATTTTTGTAACGCGCTGCTGGAGTCCAAGGGCGTTGCCTGCGTGCCGGGCTCGGCGTTCGGCGAGCCGCGCGCTTTGCGCATCTCGTACACCTGCCCAACGGCGCAGCTGCCGGAAGGGTTGCGCCGGTTCAAGGAATTTTTCTCCGAACTTGTTTGACCTACGTCTTTTTCTCGTCGTCATCCCGGCGCAAGCTGGGGTCCAGTTTTGATGCGGCGACCGCCATGGATCCCAGCTTGCGCTGGGATGACGAAAAAATTCAGCAACAGACTCAAGGAGTTGTCACCGTGAAATCCCCCGTTCGTGTAGCAGTCACCGGCGCCGCCGGCCAGATCGGTTACTCACTTGTCTTCCGTATTGCGTCGGGCGAGATGCTCGGCAAGGACCAGCCGGTGATCCTGCAAATGCTGGAACTGCCGATGGAAAA
>JBBSAA010000113.1:0-9034 GCA_038252715.1 Lysobacterales bacterium
AGTTCGCCCTTGGCGTCCGACAGCACCTTGCCGTGCTCGCGAGTGATGGCTAAGGCAATTTCGTCGGCATGCTGTTCAAGCAGCGCCTTGAATTTAAACAACACGCGGGCCCGGTTCAGCGGCGTGGTTTTTGCCCAGCCTGGGAACGCCGTCTCGGCGGCCGCTATCGCTGCTTCCACGTCGGTTTTCGACGCCAGCGGCAACTTGCCGGTGGTTTGTCCGGTTGCCGGATCATAGACATCACCGAATCGGCCGCTGCCGCCGGCAACTTCCTTTCCATCGATGAAGTGCGCAAGCGTAGCGGGCGTGTCGGTCATTAAAACCTCGGTTAGTAGGAGCCAGCTTGCTGGCGACAAAGCCACTTGTCGCCAGCACGCTGGCTCCTACTGCGTTGCGTCAGGCCAGCGCTTTTGCTGCCGGCACGTACTCGTAGCCCAGATCCTTGGCGACGGCTTCATAAGTCAATTTGCCGGCGTGAACGTTGAGACCATTGAGCAGGTGCTCGTCGGCCAACATGGCCGCTTTCGCGCCTTTGTTCGCCAGCTGCACAGCGAAGGGCAGGGTGGCATTGGTGAGGGCAAAGGTCGACGTACGGGCGACGCCACCGGGCATGTTCGCGACGCAGTAGTGGATGATGCCGTCCACTTCATAGGTCGGATTTTGGTGCGTCGTGGCCTTACTGGTTTCGAAGCAACCGCCCTGGTCGATGGCGACGTCAACGAGTACTGAGCCCGGACGCATCAGCTTGAGCTGCGCGCGCGAGACCAGTTTCGGGGCAGCGGCACCGGGGATCAGGACCGCGCCGATTACCAGGTCGGTATCGGGCAAACGCTCTTCAATCGCGTCATGCGTGGAATAGATCGTAGTGAGCTTGTCGCCGTAAACCTCATCGAGGTATTTCAGGCGATCCAGTGAACGGTCCAGAATCGTCACGTGGGCGTTCAGGCCCATCGCCATGCGCGCGGCATTGATACCGACCACGCCGCCGCCAATCACCAGCACTTCGGCCGGCTTCACGCCGGGGACGCCGCCGAGCAGCACGCCCGAACCGCCCTGCGCTTTTTCCAGCGCATGCGCGCCGGCCTGGATCGACATGCGTCCAGCAACTTCGCTCATCGGCGCCAGCAGCGGCAGGCCGCCCTTGCGATCAGTGACCGTTTCGTAAGCGATGCAGGTTGCTCCCGAGGCAATCAGCGCCTTGGTTTGTTCCGGATCCGGCGCAAGGTGCAAGTAGGTGTAGAGCACTTGGCCGGGGCGCAGCATCTTGCATTCGTTCGGCTGCGGTTCCTTGACCTTGATGATCATGTCGGCGCGCTTGAAGATTTCCTCCGCCGTATCCACGATTTCCGCGCCGGCTTTCTCGTACAGCTCATTGGTCAGGCCAATGGCCTTGCCGCCGTCGCGCTGCACGATGACCTGATGGCCATTGGCGACTAACTCGCGCGCGCCCGAGGGCGTCAGGCCGATGCGGTATTCGTGGTTCTTAATTTCCTTGGGGACGCCGATAAGCATGGGGTTGCCCTCCCGGGGCATGACGCATTGTTTTGGTTGGTGCGCGCCGGCTGCCGTCACGTAGGTAACAGCGCCGCGCCGGCCATTGTACTAAGCCGTTTCGCGGATCGCTTCGCCCAAGCGACCAAAAATTTGGTCGATATGTGAACGATCCAGGATCAGTGGCGGTGACATGGCGATAACATCCCCGGTAGTACGGACCATCAAGTCCTTGTCATTGAAGCACTTGGTGAACACGTCGTAGGCCCGGGCGCCGGGTTTGCCGTCACGCGGGGCCAGTTCTACCGCGCCGATCAGGCCAAAGTTGCGGATATCGATGACGTTTGGCAGGTCGGCCAGCGCATGGATCTTTTCTTCCCAATAGCCGCCAATTTCCAGCGCCTTATTGAACAGGTTTTCCTCGGCATAGGTGTCTAGCGTGGCCAGTGCGGCCGCGCAGGCCAGCGGATGGCCGGAGTAGGTGTAGCCGTGGAAGAGGTCGATGACGTTCTCGGGACCTTGCATGAAGGCCTCGTGGATGCCGTTGGACACGAACACCGCGCCCATCGGCACGCTGCCATTGGTCAGACCCTTGGCGGTGGTCATGATGTCAGGCACCACGCCAAACCGCTGCGCCGCAAACGCATGGCCGATGCGACCGAAACCGGTGATGACTTCGTCGAAGATCAGCAGGATGCCGTGCTTGTCGCAAATTTGGCGTAAGCGCTGCAGGTAGCCTTCCGGCGGCAGGATCACGCCAGCGGAACCAGAAATCGGTTCGACGATGACGGCCGCGATCGTACTGGCATCGTGCAACTGCACCAGGCGCTCGAGTTCGTCGGCAAGCTCGACACCCTGCTTCGGTAGGCCACGGCTGAAGGCATTTCGGGAAATATCGAGCGTGTGCTTGAGATGGTCCACGCCCGGGATCATCGACGCAGCCCAGAACTTGCGGTTGTTGATCATGCCGCCGACCGACATGCCGCCGAAACCAACGCCGTGGTAGCCCTTTTCGCGGCCAATCAGGCGCGTGCGCTGGCCCTCACCGCGGGCGCGATGGTAGGCCAAGGCGATCTTGAGGGCGGTATCGACCGATTCAGAACCGGAGTTGGTAAAGAAGATGTGCTTAAGCGGGTCCGGCGCGAGCGCAGCAAGGCGATCGGCGAGTACGAAAGGCAGGGGATGCCCCATCTGGAAGGTGGGGGCAAAATCGAGCGTCGAGATCTGCCGGCTGACCGCTTCGATAATTCGGGGTCGGGCGTGACCGGCGTTGCAGCACCACAGTCCACCTGTGCCGTCGAGCACGGTTCGACCGTCCACAGTTTGATAGAACATACCTTCAGCGCTCGCCAACATCCGGGAATGCTGCTTGAACTGGCGATTGGCGGTGAACGGCATCCAAAATGCGCCCAAATCGTCTGGCTGGGCCGTCGCTTGGGCTTGGTAATCATCGCCAAAGTGGTGGGCTGCATGGGGTTCGGAGGCGGTCGGGCTCATCGGGGCGGGCTCTGGGTTTGGGGCAACAAAAACGTATCAGTGTTGAATAAAATTTACAACTTCACCCGAATGTTGCCGAATTGACCAAATTCGCCTTGGGTGTTAAATATTCCACATCACATAAATCAGGGCATCCATGGATATCGGCGCACGCCTGCTTTCGGTCCGTACCGGCAAGGGGCTGAGCCAGCGAGAGCTGGCCAAACGGGTCGGTGTGACCAACAGCACGATCTCCTTGATTGAGCAAAACAAAGTCAGCCCCTCGGTCAGCTCGCTGAAAAAGGTGTTGGACGGTATCCCGATCTCACTGGCCGACTTTTTTACCCTCGACCTGGCCAATGACGCCACGGACGGGCCGTTCTATCAGGCCGACGACCTGCCGGACTTGGGCAACAACGGCATCCACTACTACTTGGTCGGCAAGCGCCGCGCCTCGCGGCAGATGTGCATCCTGCGCGAAGTGATGGGGCCGGGCACCGATACCGGCGAAAGCATGCTGGCCCATGATGGCGAAGAGGGCGGCGTGATCGTGGCGGGCCAAGTGGAAGTGACCGTGGGCGAGCGCGTCCGCGTGCTTGGCCCCGGCGAGGCCTATTATTTTGAAAGCCGCACACCGCACCGTTTCCGAAATGTCGGCACCGAGCCGGCCATCATCGTCAGCGCTAGCACGCCCCCGACCTTCTAGGCAGAACCACTTCCTCTCCCGCCGGGAGAGAGCCGGGGAGAGGGCGACCCTCACCGGAGACAACCGGAGTTCCCCATGACCACCCCACATTCGAAGCAGTACTGGCACGATCGCGCCGCCGCCTTGACGATCCGCGGCCAGGCGTTCATTGACGGTCGCTATGTCGATGCCGCGTCTGGCAAGACCTTTGCCTGCATTGGTCCCAGCGACGGCAAGGTCATCGCAGCGGTTGCCGAGTGCGGATCGGAGGACGTGGATCGGGCGGTGGGCGCTGCGCGCCGGGTATTCGATGCCGGCTCATGGTCCGAGAGCACGCCGGTACACCGCAAGAAAGTGCTGATTCGTTTTGCGCAGTTGATCGAGCAGCATGGCGAGGAGCTTGCCCTGCTCGAATCGATGGACATGGGAAAACCGGTTGGCGATGCGCTGGCCGTGGACGTTGCGGCCAGCGTGCGCTGCTTGAACTGGACCGGCGAAGCCATCGATAAGGTTTACGACGAAGTCGCGCCGACGGGGCGTCACGAGCTGGGCCTGATCACGCGCGAACCGCTAGGCGTGATCGGCGCGATCGTGCCGTGGAATTTCCCAATGCTGATGGCCTCCTGGAAAATCGCGCCGGCCTTGGCCATGGGTAATTCGGTGGTGCTCAAGCCGTCGGAGAAATCGCCGCTGACCGCCATCCGCCTCGCTGAGCTGGCCATCGATGCAGGCATCCCGCCGGGTGTGTTCAATGTGTTGCCCGGCTTTGGAAAAGGCGCGGGTGAGCCACTTGCCTTGCATATGGATGTGGATGGGCTGGTATTTACCGGTTCGACGGCGGTCGGCAAGTTCTTGCTGGAGTGTTCCGGGCGTTCGAACATGAAGCGGGCGTACATGGAGTGCGGCGGCAAGAGTCCGAACTTGGTGTTTGCCGATGCGCCGAATTTGCAGGCGGCGGCGGACGCAGCGGCCAGCGGAATTTTCTACAATCAGGGCGAAGTATGCACCGCAGCGTCCAGGCTGTTGGTTGAGCGTTCGATCAAAGAAGAATTCCTGGCAATGGTTGTCGAGGCCGGTCGCAAAATGCAGCCTAAACACCCGTTCGAGCCAGATGCGCCAATGGGCGCCATGGTTGACGAGGGCCAGATGAATCGGGTGCTGGGCTATATCGAAAAAGGCAGTGCCGAGGGCGCGCAGTTGGCGTTGGGTGGCCAGCGCGTGCTGACCGAATCCGGTGGCTTTTACATCCAGCCCACGATCTTCTCCGACGTCGGACATGACATGGCGATTTCCCGAGAGGAAATCTTCGGGCCAGTACTGTCGGCGATTACCTTCGATAGCGAGGAGGATGCGCTGCGGATCGCCAATGATTCGCCGTACGGCCTCGCCGCCGGCGTGTGGACGAATGACCTTTCGCGTGCGCACCGCGTCGCGCGGAAATTGCGTGCCGGCAGCGTCTGGGTCAATCACTGGGACGGCGGTGACATGACCGCGCCTTTTGGCGGCTACAAACAATCGGGCAACGGTCGCGACAAGTCCCTGCATGCCTTTGACAAGTACACCGAGCTCAAGGCGACTTGGATTAATTTGGCGACTTGATCCCGGCGAAATATTGAGAACTTGTGGGAGCGGGAATGGCCGCGAGTTTAGGTTTCTAGGCTAGCGGCATCGCGGTCATGCCCGCGCCCACGTGACCGTTTCCGCGGATGCAGTGGCGCTACAGTCCTTCGTAGAACTGCCATTCCGCCGGCAGAGTTTCCTTCGGCGTTTGGCCCAGCAATCGCGAGCGCACCACCGAAACCGGCATTGGCCCGCCCTTCAAAATGGCGTCGTGGAATTGCCGGTCAGTCATCTTCCCGGACTCAACGAGTTCTTTGTGCAGCGCCCGAAACTGAAGGCCGCCAAGCATATAGGCCGCCTGGTACAGCGGCCCGTAATCGCCGGCGAAACTGCGCCGCACTTCCGCCGCGGCGTTCTCGCGCTCGTGGCCGACGCGGCTCACCAGCAAGTCGACGGCCTGTGCAGGCGTCATCTTGCCCAAATGGAAGGACAGGGAAAACAGGATGCGTGCGGCGCGATGGCTGCGCCAGAACAGCATTCCCAGTTTCTGCTCGGGCGTTGCGGCAAAACCGCGGTCGTACAGGTTCATTTCCCAATACAGCGACCAGCCCTCGCTCCAGAACGGCGTATCGAATAGTTTGCGCTGGGTCTGATAGCGCTCATTGTAGAAAAACTGCAGGTGATGACCGGGAATCAGCTCGTGGTGCACCACCGCGCGGGAAAAATAGCGGTTGTTGCCGCGCAGCGCCATTTGCCGTTTTTCCTGCGGCATGCTATCGGCCGGGTAAGCCACCCAGACATCTTCGCCGCCGAGAAAGAACGGTGCTTGCAGCTGGTATTCGGGCGTCAGCATGGTCATGCGCCAATCGCGCTTGGCCAACTCCGGCACGGTGACAAGGTCGTTTTTCGTCACGTAGTCGATGGCTTCGTCGGCGAGCTGTACGACTAGTTTCGGTTGGTCGCCCAAGGCAGGTCCATCGCCCTTGATCTTCTCCAGCGCCTGATGCCAGTCGTCGTAACCCATCTGCTTCGCCGCCTTGGCCATCTCGGCTTGCGACCATGCGAGTTCGCGCTCGGCAAGGGCCACGATCTGCTCGGGCGTGTACGGGATCATCTCGTGCTGCAGGTCGGCTTCCAGCGCGTCGCGGCCAATCGGATCGCCGATGATTGTTTCCGGGTCTGACGCGCCGGCGAGGTCATCGCGCAAGACTTTCGCGTACGCGGTCATCTGCTTGTCGAGCGCTTCATACGGTTGGCGATTCCACCAGCTAAAAGCCGGGTCATAACCGTTGTAGAAGGTGTACCAATCCTTGAGGTCGTTACGCACGCCATCTAGCAGTCGCGCGGCGCGAAAGGCGACGATCGGGTCGGTGACCGGCGCGGCGCTCTTGTCATGCTCAATACGCGACTGTAATTTCGACAGCGCTTTGCGCGCAGCTTCCAAGGCTTCGGCGCTGGTTCGGGCATCGGCGTAGTGCAGGGCACGACGCGCCTCGGCCAGCGCTATCAGTGAGTCCGCTTTCGGGAGCAGGGGCGACGCCTGCTCGTAGCGATGACGTTCGAAGTCCAGTTGCTTAAGCTGGTAGCCAAGTTCGCGCTTGAATAGGGCGAGATCGACCTGGTCTTCCAGCCCGAGCGTGGCGTAGTCGAATTCGCCCAGTCGCTTTTGCCAGCCTTGGTACAGTGCCCGCAACGCCGCCTCGCGTTCGGGGCCCGCGGTGATGTCGTGGGTGTGTTCAACGCTGGCCAGATCGGCTTCAAAACGCTGCAAAACCGGCGCTATTCGCTGTGAATTGACCGGCATATCCAGCAGCGTTGGAATGATAGCCGGCGCCTCGGCTGGGAACGCCGGGCCGGCAAATAGAGCTCCCAAACACAGTAGCAACAGGCGGGGAGCAAACGGCATGGGAGACTCCGATCAGGCGGGCAGGCGGTGTTGCGCGGTGGTCTGGATGAATTGCAGCAAGGACGCTAAGCCATTGGTCCGCGTCGGTGATAGGTGTTTGGCTAGGCCGATGTCGGCGATGTAGTCGGGCGAGGCAGCGAGAATTTCCGCCGCGCTGCGGCCTGAGTACACGCGCAAAGCCAGGTAAATTAGGCCCGACACGATAGTCGAGTCGCTATTGGCCTGGAAATCGAGCCGGTCCGCATCCCCTTGGGCCACGATCCAAACCGCCGACTGGCAACCTAATACGCGGTTGTCCTCTATCTTCAGGGCTTCATCCATCGTCGGCAACTTCTTGCCCAGGTCGATCAGGTACTGGTAACGCTCGGACCAGTCGCCAAAGAAAGCGAATTCTTCGCCAATGGCCGCTTGTGCTGCGGCAGTCGTGGGTTCGGTCGGAAACAGCATTAGCCGCGCCTCCATCGCACGCCAGCGGCCGTGTCTTCGATCAGCACACCTTCGTCAGCGAGTTGTTTGCGGATGGCGTCGGCGCGGGAGAAATCGCGCGCATTCTTCGCGGTGGTGCGTTCATCCACCAGCGCCTGAATGCGGGCTTCGTCGCCATCCACGCTGCCGCGGGAAAACCACGCGGCTGGGTCTTGCTGCAGTAGGCCCAATGCCGCGCCCGCGGCAAGCAAATCCGACTTCAAGAGGCGCTTTTCATTCAGCGACTCCGCCTTTCGCGCTTCGCTAGCCAAGCGCGAAATCTCTGCCAATGCATTTGGCGTGTTGAGATCGTCGCACAAGGACTCTTCGATCGCCGCTGGCAAGTCGCCGGGCAATGCATCGACGTCCGCCAGGTCACGCAAGGTCCCATACAAACGATCCAAGGTGCGGATCGCCTGTTCAATGGTCGCCTCCGACCAATCCAACGGCTGCCGATAGTGCGCTGACAGCAGGGCCAGACGTAGCGCCTCAGGCGGCTGCGACTCCAACAAGCTATGAAGCACGCTGACATTGCCCAGCGACTTCGACATCTTCGCGCCGCCGAAATTGAGCATGCCGTTGTGCAGCCAGAACCGTGCAAACACGTCGCCCCCGTGCACGCAGGTGCTCTGCGCCACTTCGTTTTCGTGATGTGGGAACTGCAGATCGACACCGCCGGCGTGGATATCTATGGTCCTGCCAAGATGGGCAGCGGCCATCGCCGAGCATTCGATGTGCCAGCCCGGGCGGCCGATTCCCCAAGGCGAGTCCCAGCCCGGCAGATCGGGTGTGGACGGCTTCCAGAGCACGAAATCGCCAGCGTCCTTCTTGTAGGGGGCCACTTCCACCCGGGCACCGGCAATCATGTCCTCGGTTGATCGGCGTGAGAGCTGGCCGTAAGCGGGAAACGTCGCCACTGAAAACAGCACGTGGCCGTCCGCCACGTAGGCGTGGCCCGAGGCGATCAGCTGTTCGATCATCACGATGATCTGCGGCATATGCACGGTGGCATGCGGCTCGATATCGGGCGCGACCACGCCCAAGCGCGCCATGTCCTCGCGATAGATCGCGGTGAACTTGTCGGTGATGGTGGATATGGGCACACCCAGCTTGGCGGCGGCGGCGTTGATCTTGTCATCGACGTCGGTGATGTTACGCGCGTAGACGAGGTGCTTGAACTTGCGACGCAGCAGCCGCGCCAGCACGTCGAACACGACCGGTCCACGCGCATTGCCAATATGGACGTAGTCGTAAACCGTCGGGCCACACAGGTACATCGTCACGCGCTCTGGGTCTAGCGGTGAAAAGGCTTCAAGGCGGCGGTGCAGGTTGTTATAAAGGCGCAGTTCCATAGCCCGAGTTTAGCAAGCCTTGCCTACGCCTTAACGAAAATCTTAGCATTGGGTTCAGCGTCGGGGTGCTTGAATTAGCCATCAGCACTGGCGCGATGC
>JBBSAA010000114.1:0-8904 GCA_038252715.1 Lysobacterales bacterium
AGCGAGTAATCGCGAACGCGGCGATCGGCAGAGTCGCGCAGCCCCACGCGTTCCAAGCATTCGTCAATGCGCGAGCGCGGCGCGTCGATCAGGCGGCGGGTGATCTCGAGGTTGTCGCGTCCGGACAAATGCGAATACAGCGAAGACGACTCAACTAGGGCGCCGACCAAGCCCAGCGTGGTGCGATGGGTGCGTGTCAGCGCTTGTCCAAATAATTCAATATCGCCCGAATCGGGCCGCAGTAGGTCCAGCAGCAGGCGAATGGTCGTGGTCTTGCCAGCGCCGTTGGGGCCAAGGAAACCATAAATGGTGCCGGCTGGTACGTTGAGGTCGACATCCTGGACACCAAAGCCGCCCTGGAAGCGACGCGTCAGGCCGCGGGTATGAATGGCAGCGGTCATGATCGTCCTTGGCTTGCCGGCAGGGCCGCCGTCATTGGCGTAGGTCAGTATCACGGTTTTGCCGGCGCGACCCATGTGCCGGTCGTTGGTCAACCACCCGCCGCAATCATTTCTCCGCGAGATTCAAATCCATCGCGAACAGGCAGCTAACGTCGGCCGGGTGCAGCGACACGCGTCCGGCCAAGTTCATTCCCAAACGGGTGAGTAGGGCGATTGACGCCTCGTTGTCGGGTCGGGTCAGCGCCAGTAAACGCGTGAGCTCCAAAGAATGTCGGGCATGGGCGATCGTCGTGGTCGCGGCCTCAAACGCATAGCCTTGACTGCGAAAGCGCTCAAGGAAGGCAAAGCCAATGTCTGGATCGGTCAGTGCATCGCGCTGCAGCAGGCCGCATAGGCCAATGGGCATGTCATCGCACTTTAGTGACACACGCCACAGACCAAAGCCGTGTTTTGCGAAGCTGGCCGCGGGTCCGTCGCGCACGTAGGCTGCCGCCGCGTCCAGCGACGAGACGTTGCGGTCGCCGATGAAGCGCAGCCACGCGCGATCGTTGAGCAGTTCAAGGATAAAAGCAGCATCGTCGGCGACCAAAGGCCGCAGACGCAGGCGTTCAGTATCGCACGGGCGTTGTTTTTCGGCAGTCGCGGCATGCATGAACCGATCATAGAGCAAGTGCGCGGCAACGACGAAAACGACCGAATGCTCGAGTCCAATCAGCGCTCTTTCCCGTGAATGGCGGCTGCACCGAACCGTTACCCAGACGGCCGGCCCACCGTGCAGTCGACTAGACTTCCCCCCTGTCGCCCCCCGGACCCGAATCATGGCCAATTTCTTCCGCAAACACCTCAATCGCCTCAAACGCAGTATTCGCGGACGCTTGTTTCCCGCCGATGTATTTGATGCTCAGGTTCGACAAGTCATCGAACGCATGGCGCCGCTTACGGATGGGCAGAAGCATCCCAATATCAATGGCCTGTGGGCGCAGCTGCGCGATATCGACGTCATGCGGATAAACGTCAAGAATTACGGTTTCGAATTGGCGAAGATGATGGCGCCGGCATTACAGCGGATTGACGTTCAGGGCGAGCCCTCAATTCGTGGCTTGGTTAGCAAGCCGACTACGCAGTCGGACGTTGAGAGCGCTTGGTTCGTGCACTGGTGCCAAGCCCTCGGAATCGCACCGGTCTACCACCGCAAGCTTTGGGAATTTGCCTTCACCCTGCAGGCCTTGCATGAGGCAGGGCTGCTGGTGGCGGGCAAGCGCGGCCTCGGCTTTGGCTGCGGTGAAGAACCGCTGGCGTCTTTCTTCGCCGCGCGCGGCTTGTTTGTCACCGTTAGCGACCTTTCGCCGCAGCAAGTGGCCGGGATGGGCTGGACCAATACCGGCCAGCATGCCTCGACCCTGCGCCAGGCCTGGCATCCGGACCTAGTGGATGAAGCGAGGTTCCTGAGCCAAGTCGACCACAAGTTCCTAGACATGAATTCCGTGCCCGAGGTCGAGGAGCCTTACGATTTTTGCTGGTCGATCTGTGCGCTCGAGCACTTGGGCAGCATCGAAAAAGGTCTGGTTTTCGTCGAGGAAGCGCTCAAGACCCTCAAGCCCGGTGGCCTGGCCATCCACACCACTGAGTTCAACTACAGTCGCGACGACGAAACCGTCGATAACTGGCAGACGGTGCTATTCCAACGCCGGCATTTCGAGGACCTGGCGCAGCGTTTGGCCGCTCGCGGGCACACCCTGCTTGGGCCGGATTTCGACGTCGGCACCGGCATCCTGGACGGCTTTATCGATGTGCCTCCCTATGCCTGGGACGCCGAGGAGGGCTATGTCCTGCCCTGGGACAAACGGGCGAAGCCCGTCGCGCACCTGAAACTGTCGATCGACGGCATCCCCTCGACGTGTTTCGGGATCATCGTGCGCAAAGCGCTGGCTTGAGCTGCGATTTGCGTCAAGACAGCGCGGCAAGGTCCCGTCGGACGGGCTTGGCAGCCTGAGGGCAGGGCGGATTTGTTACCCTAGGCCTCTTGCCCCGAGACGCCAAAATTCCATGCCTCAGCCCCACGAACCGCAGGCTGCCGACGCTCCGGCCCACGACCCCAAGGCCTACGACGCGAAAGCCGTAGAGACCGCCGCGCAAGCCCATTGGCGCGCGACGCGCGCGTTCGAGGTCACTGAAGACAGCAGCAAGCCAAAGTATTACTGCCTGTCCATGCTGCCGTACCCCTCGGGCGCGCTGCACATGGGTCATGTGCGCAACTACACCATTGGCGACGTCGTCAGCCGTTACAAGCGAATGATGGGCTTCAACGTCCTGCAGCCGATGGGCTGGGATGCCTTCGGCCTGCCGGCGGAAAACGCCGCGATCAAGAACAAGACCGCGCCGGCGAAATGGACCTACGCCAATATCGAGCACATGCGCGAGCAGCTGCAGTCGCTCGGCTATGCGATCGATTGGACTCGGGAAGTCACCACCTGCACGCCCGAGTATTACCGCTGGGAACAGCTGATGTTCACGCGGCTGTTCAAGAAGGGCATCGTTTACCGCAAGAATTCGGTGGTTAACTGGGACCCGGTGGACCACACCGTGCTCGCCAACGAGCAGGTGATCGACGGCCGCGGCTGGCGCAGCGGCGCAATTGTGGAAAAACGCGAAATTCCGCAGTGGTTTCTCAAGATCACCGCGTACGCGCAGCAATTGCTCGACGGGCTGGACACGCTGCCGGGTTGGCCCGATGCGGTCAAGACGATGCAGCGCAACTGGATCGGTCGCAGCGAAGGCCTCGAAATTCACTTTGCCGTGGAAAACGACAGCGCACCGCTGACGGTCTTTACCACGCGGCCCGACACGCTGATGGGCGTGACCTATGTAGCCGTGGCCGCCGAACACCCATTGGCGCAAAAAGCCGCCGCTGGCAATGCCGCGCTGACCGCCTTCATTGACGAATGCAAACATGGCGGCGTGTCCGAGGCTGAGCTCGAGACGCAGGAAAAGAAGGGCATGGCCACGGGCCTGTTCGCAATTCATCCGCTGACCGGCGACAAAGTGCCGGTGTGGATCGCCAATTTCGTGCTGATGGGCTACGGCACCGGCGCAGTGATGGCGGTACCTGGGCACGACGAGCGCGACATGGAATTCGCGCATAAGTATTCGTTGCCGATCAAGCAGGTGATTGCCTTGCGCACGCCGCTGCCGCCGCATCTCGCGCCCGATCTGGCATACGACGCGAACCAGTGGAAAGACTGGTACGGAGACAAGAACCGCGACGACATGATCATTGTCAATTCCGGTGAGCTTGACGGCATGGACTACCGCCGCGCGTTCGACCACCTCGCGGCAAAATTCGCCAGCGAGGGCAAGGGCGAGCGCCGGGTTAATTTCCGCCTGCGCGATTGGGGCGTCAGCCGTCAGCGCTACTGGGGTTGCCCGATCCCGATCATCTACTGCGCAACGTGCGACGCGGTGCCGGTGCCCGAAGACCAGCTGCCGGTGGTATTGCCCGAAGATGTTGCGTTTAGCGGTGTCCTGTCGCCAATCAAATCCGATCCTGACTGGCGCAAGACCACGTGCCCGCAGTGCGGCGGCCCAGCCGAGCGCGAAACCGACACTTTCGACACATTCATGGAGTCGAGCTGGTATTACGCGCGCTACACCTCGCCCGGCGCGACCGATTTGGTGGACGAACGCGCGAACTATTGGTTGCCGGTTGACCAGTACATTGGCGGCATCGAACACGCGATCATGCACCTGATGTATTTCCGCTTCTACCACAAGCTCATGCGCGATGCGGGCCTGGTGCACAGTGACGAACCGGCAACGAATCTGCTGTGCCAAGGCATGGTGATTGCAGACACGTTCTATCGGGAAGTGCCCGGTGCGCCCAATGAATGGTTCAACCCGGCCGATGTGGAGGTGGTGCTCGATGAGCGCGCACGCGTGACCGGCGCGACACTAAAGTCGGACGGTTTGCCGGTGCTGGTCGGCGGGACCGAAAAGATGGCGAAATCCAAGAACAACGGTGTCGATCCGCAGCTGATGGTCGATAAGTACGGTGCCGATACCGTGCGCTTGTTCTCGATGTTCGCCGCGCCACCCGAGCAATCGTTGGATTGGAATGAATCTGGCGTCGAAGGCATGGCGCGGTTCCTGCGCCGGCTCTGGGCACAGGCGCACAAACATGTCGCCGATGGTCCGGCACCGGCCTTGACCCTTGCTGCGCTGAGCCCGGCGGCGAAGACGCTACGCCGCCAGCTGCACGAGACCATTCAGAAGGTCGGCGACGACTACGGTCGCCGCCACACTTTCAACACCGCGATCGCTGCGGTTATGGAGCTGCTGAATGCCTTGGCCAAATTCGACGAGGCCTCAGACGCGGCGCGGGCTCTGCGCCAAGAAGCGTTCGAAGCGGTGACCTTGCTGCTCAATCCGATTACGCCGCACACCGCCCATGCGCTTTGGCAGCTGCTGGGCAAGCCGGAAGCAACCTTGGAAGACCAGCGCTTCCCAGTCGCCGAGGCCTCGGCCTTGGTTCGCGATTCGGTAACGCTGGCGGTGCAGGTCAACGGCAAGCTTCGCGGTACCATTGAGGTGGCGGTGACTGCGGCGCGGGATGAGATCGAGAGACTCGCCTTGGCCGAGGAAAACGTCCTTAAGTTCCTGGAGGGCCTGTCGGTGAAGAAAGTCATCGTGGTTCCGGGCAAGATCGTCAACATCGTGGCGGGGTGATTCATGCGTCTGTCGTTGTTAACCGTACTCGCCGTGCTCGCTCTGACCGCTTGCGGCTTTCATCCGCGCCAGCAGATCAAGATCTCCGATGCGGTCGGCCCGATGAAGGTGGAAACCGCCGATCCGTACAGCCCGCTCGGAACCGAGTTGGCCAGTGCGCTGGGCCGCCAAGGCGCAGTCGCGCCGGAAGCAGGTAAACCCTCGGCCACTCTGAAAATCACTGCCGAGGCCTGGTCGACCCAGCCGCTGGCCCTCGACCAATTTGCCCAAGTGCGCGAGTACTTGACTCGGTACCGCGTCGATTTCGTCCTGCAGGGCGCCGACGGCAAGCCAACGATCGAGGCGCAGTCGATCGAACTGTCACGCGAGTACACCTACGACGCTAATGCGTCCGCAGGCAGCCCGGCCGAGCAGGAGTTGATCCAGCGCGAATTGCGCCGTGACATGCAGGCGGCGATCCTGCGCCGCATCGACATCGCGCTGCGCAACAAGACACCCTGATGGAACTGCGGTCCGACCGCCTCGAGCGGCAGCTCGCGAGCGAGCCCCTGCGCCCGGTTTATCTAATCGCCGGCGGTGAGCCGCTGTTGGTGCAGGAAGCTGCCGACGCCGTGCGCGCCCGCGCCCGCGAGGAGGGCTTCGGTGAACGCGAGGTGTTCGACGCCGAGGGCAGCTTTGACTGGGATTCGTTGACGATGGGGCTGGCGGCGCTGAGTCTGTTTTCAACGCGCCGTTTGTTCGACCTGCGCCTGCCGACCGGCAAACCGGGAAAGGACGGCAGCGCAGCCATCCAGGCCTATTGCGCCGATCCGCCGCCTGACACGGTGCTGCTGATTACTGCGCAAGATTGGAGCAAAAGCCACGCCGGTAAATGGACCGAAGCCATTTCCCGGGCCGGCCATTTGGTGCCGATATGGCCGATCAAGCCGCATGAATTATCGGAATGGCTAAGCAAGCGGCTGCGCCTGCGCGGTTTGACGGCCACGCCGGCGGCAGTGGCGGTGTTGGCTGAGCGCGTCGAGGGCAACCTGCTTGCCGCCGCGCAGGAAGTTGACAAGCTTGCGCTGCTGTCTCCGGGCGCCCAGCTCGATGAGGAGGCGATGGATGGATTTGTCGCTGACTCGGCGCGCTTCGATGTTTTCAAACTGGTCGAGTCAGCCCTTGCCGGTGACGCTACGCGCAGCGCGCGAATGTTGCACGCCTTGCGCGCCGAGGGTGAGCAGGTGCCGGGGCTGCTGCCGATGTTGGCGATGGAAGTGCTGCGCCTGGCCCAGCTCGCGCGCGTCGCCGCCGATGGCGGCAACCTCATGTCGGCAATGCGCGATGCGCGCGTATGGGACAGCAAGCAGGCCCTGTACAAACGCGCCATCGACCGCCATCCGGGCACGCGCTGGGAAATTTTCGTCGGCGAGGCCGGTCGGATCGACCGTATCGCCAAAGGCCGTGAAGCAGGCGATGCCTGGCTGTCCTTGGAACGACTGCTCATAGCCATGGCCGAACCCAAGGCACGCCGGCTGCTGGTGTCTTGATGCTGCGGATCCTGTACGGCGGTACCTTCGATCCGATCCACGAAGGCCATTTGGCCGTGGCTCGCGCGGCTCGCGCGGCGCTGGCGGCCAAGGTGTATTTCCTGCCAGCGGCCGATCCGCCGCACCGGCCCCAGCCCGGCGCCAGCGCCGAGCAGCGTGTGCGGATGATCGCGCTGGCCATCGCCGGCGAGCCTGATTTCCTGCTCGACCGGCGGGAACTCGACCGCAGCGGTCCGTCTTGGACGGTCGACACCCTGCGCGAGGTCCGTAGCCAGCTCGGCCCGGACGCCGCCATTGCTTGGCTGATCGGTGACGACGCCTTCCGCGAGCTCGCCAGCTGGCACGATTGGCGAACCCTGTTCGAGCTGGCGCATTTCGCCGTGGCCGTACGCCCCGGGTATTCGCTCGATAACCTGTCTGCGCCGCTCGCCCAGACCAGCCAAGGCCGCTGGACGACCGATCCAGCTCAATTGGCGGCAGAGCCGGCGGGGCGGCTGTATCGCCTATCCCTGCCGCCGCATCCGGCCTCGGCCAGCGGCATTCGCCGGTCCCTGACCGGCGGTCGGGGCGACCGCGGCTGGCTGCCGCCGCTGGTCGCTGAATACATCCGACGCCAGGGTCTGTACGGCGGAAGCGTATAATCGGCCCCCGGTCTTGGCCGAGGCAGGTTTCCTGTCCTGCCCTGCGCCGACCTTCCCGATCCCAAGAGACATCGCTTTGACCGCTCAAGCCCACGTCATCAAGACCAAAATGCCCGACCCGGCCCCGTCGCCGGAAGCGCTGCTCAAGCAAGTGCACGCCGCGCTGGAAGAAATGAAAGCCAAGGACGCCGTTGAAATCGACGTGCGTGGCAAAACCAGCATCGCCGACTATCTCGTCGTGGTGTCCGGCACCTCGACCCGCCACGTGAAATCGGTGGCCGATGAAGTGGTGCAGTTCGCGAAGAAATGCGGCGTGATGCCCTTGGGTGTTGAAGGCGAGCGCGAGGCCGAGTGGGTGCTCGTTGATCTCGGCGATGTCATCGTCCACGTCATGCTGCCGCGAGTGCGCGAATATTACGCGCTGGAGCGGCTGTGGACGGTTGGCGATCAGCCGCCCGAGCAAGCGTAAGCAGCAGCCAGTATTCTGGCAGCGCCATCGTGGCAGCAGCATCGTGGGCGCGGGCATGATCGCGATGCCGACGCCTCGGCAGCTGAACTCGCGGTCATGCCCGCTCTCACGTCGTTAGCCTCCAAAATTCAAACTACGGAGTGATCCCATGCAACGCAATATGATCACCAGCGCGTTTGAATTGCCGGAACACCGGGTGTTGAAGAACCTCGGCATCGTCCGCGGCATCACCGTGCGCTCGCGCTCGGTGGTCGGTAATTTCCTCGGCGGCATCCAGACCCTGTTTGGCGGCAACATCACCATCTACACCCAGCTGTGCGAACAGGCGCGGCTGGAAGCGTTCAGCCTGATGTGCCGTGACGCCGACAAGGTCGGTGCGAACGCGATCATTGGCATGCGCTACGACGCCACCGAGTTGATGCCCGGACTTACCGAGGTGCTGTGCTATGGCACCGCAGTACGCGTCGATGAAATTGCGCCGGCGCTGCCCCCGCGTTCGTGAAAGCGCGCTTGATCGCGGTCGGCGAGCGCGCGCCGGACTGGGTGGCTAGTGGCTTTTCCGATTACCAGAAGCGGCTGTCGCACTGGTTGCCCCTTGAGTTGATCGAAGTTGCTGCCGGCATTCGCGGCAAGGGCCGGGATGCCGCACGCGCGACCGCCGACGAAGGCGCACGCGTGATTGCTGCGCTGCCGAAGCAGGCCTTGGTGGTCACGCTGGATGGCCGCGGCAAACCGTACTCGTCAGAACAGCTAGCGCAGCGCGTCGAGGCTTGGCGCCAGCAGGGGCGCGACTTGGCGTTCTTGATAGGTGGCCCGGAAGGTCATTCTTCAGACGTGATGGCCGTCGCCGATGAAAGTTGGGCGCTGGGTCCGCTGACCCTCCCGCACATGCTGGTGCGTTTGGTCGTCGCCGAACAGCTGTATCGCGCCTGCAGTTTGTTAGCCAATCATCCCTACCACCGCGCCTAATCGTCACGCACTGTAGGAGCGGCGTAAGCCGCGATCTTTTGCTTCGCACCTAACCGGGACGCATTGTAGGAGCGGCGTAAGCCCCGAACTTTTTACCCCAAGAGCCAATCAAAAAATAGCGGCGTACGCCGCACCGGCAGGGGGTTTATGTTGAAAGTAGCCCCTTGCTGGGA
>JBBSAA010000115.1:0-8808 GCA_038252715.1 Lysobacterales bacterium
AAGCGCAAGGATCGGTTTGACGTAGATCGTCGTCGGCGCCATCAGCGCATCAATCAGTTTGACGCCACCGACGTCCAAGTCGGCGGGGCGGCCAGCGCGCTCGTAGATCTTGCGGACCAACGAATAGCCGTTCGAATGCGGACCGCTGGACGCGATGCCGAGCAAGACGTCGCCGGCGCGCACCTTGGCGCCGTCGAGCAGCTGCGATTTTTCGACCGCGCCGACGGTAAAGCCAGCCAGGTCGTACTCGCCGGGCGGGTACATGTCGGGCATTTCTGCGGTTTCGCCGCCAATCAGGGCGCAGCCGGCCAGTTCGCAGCCGGTGGCGATGCCGCCAACTACGGCTACCGTCGTGTCCACGTGCAGTTTGCCGGTGGCGAAGTAATCGAGGAAAAACAGCGGCTCGGCGCCTTGCACCAAGACGTCGTTGACGCACATGCCGACCAGGTCAATGCCGATCGTGTCGTGCCGGTTGAGCTGCTGCGCGAGCTTGAGCTTGGTGCCGACGCCGTCCGTGCCCGATACCAGCACGGGCTCACGATACTTGCCCGACAGGTTGAACAAGGCGCCAAAACCGCCCAAGCCGCCCATGACTTCCGGGCGGAAGGTGCGCTTGACCAGGGGCTTGATACGTTCGACAACTTCATTTCCGGCATCAATGTCGACGCCGGAATCGCGATAGGTCAGGGGAGTGGATGGGCTCATTTGGCAGGGTCCAAGGCGCGGCGTGCGATCCAAACCACCATTCTACCAGCGCCTCCGCCGCCTAGGCCGGACCCAGATCGGCGCGATCGATTGGTGCCCGTTGGACGCTTTGGCCAGCTTGCGGCAACATGCAGCCTGCGTTTGACCCCTTCTGGCGACCCATGCGACCCATCTTTTGCTCACTGACCGCCCTTTTGGTCTTAGCCGCTGTGCCGACCTTCGGACAGGCGCAGACAGCGCCCGCTCGTCCGATCACCGCGCCGCCCACCCAGGCGCCAATTAGGGACTCAGGTGCAGCCGAGATAGCCGCCCCGCGCATCAAGCCAATGCGCGACCCGGTGCTGTACCGCACCGAAGTTACGTTGACCTCGCAAGGCGACGCCGAACGTCGGTCGGCGACCAGCCGCGGCCTCATGCAGGTCGTGGTCAAGCTGACCGGCAACACGCAGGCGCCCGGCAACCCGGTGATTCGCCGCGCGCTAGGGAACGCGCAAGCGTATGTGAGCGACCAGACCACCGAAACCGGCGCGTCGGACGCGGAAGGCAATACCGCGGTTGGCGGCGCGCCAATCTTTAAAACGACGATGGCGCTGTCCTTCGATCCCGTGGCGGTTGATATGTTGATTGCCGGCGCCGGACTCAAGTATTGGACCGGGGTGCGCCCGAAGCCGATCCTGTGGTTGTCGATCGACGACGGCAGCGGCGCACGCTTGGTCACGGCCAAGCAAATCAATGTCGTGCGCCCCTTGGCCCTGCGCGGCGTCGAGCGCGGCCTGCGTTTCGGCCTGCCTAGCGGCAGCGCGACAGAACAATCGGCGCTGGTCTCGGTCTTGGCGCTCAACGGCCCAGCCTTGCAGGTGCTGACGTCTCGCTACAATAACGATGCGCAGTTGGTGGGGCGGGTGTATCGCGCGGGCTCCGGCTGGAGTGCTGACTGGCAGCTGAGCCAAGGCGGTACGCAGTTGGCGCAAT
Organism: Lysobacterales bacterium; assembly: GCA_038252715.1. Lineage (GTDB taxonomy): Bacteria > Pseudomonadota > Gammaproteobacteria > Xanthomonadales > Xanthomonadaceae > Arenimonas. The sequence continues at coordinate 1,678 of JBBSAA010000115.1, forward strand.
GGTCGTTCAGCGATGTCGAAGCGCGCCGGGTGATTGCGTCGGGCGCCGACACCGCTGCCGACACGATTGCCAAGCGAGATTCCGTGTATCTCGACATTGGTCCGGCTGGCAGCTACGCCATCGACGTGGTCAATGTCGAAAGTTCCGATGATTTTGTGCGCCTGATGGCCTACCTGCAGCGCGTCGCGATCGTCAAGCGCGTCACGGTCGTTGAAGCGGCCGATGCGCGTCTGCGGCTGCAGTTGGACCTGAGCATCGGCCTGCGCGGTTTTCGCACGATGGTCGAAACCGACGACACCCTGCAGTCGCTCCCCGATTCCGATCAGGCACCGACCCTGCCCGGCGCTATCGCCGCGCCCGTCGTGCCCCGATACCAGCTGAAGTGAGTCCGAGCTGGGCGAGCCGGCGCTGGATTCCCAACGCGATCACCATCACCCGCATGGTGATGGCGTTGCCGCTGCTGTGGTTGCTGATGAACGGCCGTTTCCCGGCAGCGCTGGTGCTTGCGCTGTTGGCGGGCGTCAGCGATTTGTTGGACGGGTTCATCGCGAAGAAATACGACTGGCGTTCGGCGCTGGGCGGTGTGCTCGATCCCATTGCCGACAAACTGATGTTGAGTGCGTGCTTCATCGGCTTGTGGTGGTCGTTCCAGATTCCCACCTGGCTGCTGGTGCTGGTGCTGGTGCGCGATGCCTTGATTGTCTCCGGTGCGTTTGCTTGGTGGCGCGTGATTGGGACGCTCAAGCCGGCCCCGAGCCCGCTAAGTAAGACCAACACCGCCGTGCAGTTGCTTTTGGTCGCGGTATTCTGGGTCAATGTGGCCGTGCGCCCCGTGCCGCTGCTCCTGCTGCAAAGTTTGGTGCTCGCTACGGCAGTAATGACGGTTGTGAGCGGTATGGACTATTTCTGGCGGTACGGAACCCGCGCGGTACGCGCACTCAGGAGCAGGCAATGACAGACGACATCGCGCGGCGCAGCTTTTGGCTGGCCCTGATCGTGACCGGGTTTGTCTTGCTCTGGTTGCTCGGGCCGATCTTGACGCCGTTCGTGGTGTCGGCCCTGTTGGCGTGGATGGGCGATCCGTTAGTGGCCAGGCTTGAGCGCTCGGGCCGGTCGCGCACGGTCGCAGTGTCAATAGTGTTCGTGCTGATGGTGCTGATTTTGGTGCTGGCCTTGTTGGTCATCGTGCCCTTGCTCGAAAGCCAGGTGCTGAAGTTGATCGACTGGCTGCCGCAACTCGCAACGTGGATCCAGACCACGGCCATTCCTTGGCTTGAGCAACGCACTGGCTTGAAGCTCGCCAGCTATATCGATCCAACCTACCTGCTCGAGCTGCTCAAGAGTCACTGGCAGACCGCCGGCGGCGTAGCGACAACCGTGCTCGGTGGCTTGTCCAAATCAGGCTTGGCTGTGCTCGGCTTCCTTGCCAGCATCGCCCTGATCCCAGTGGTGACGTTCTACTTCCTGCGCGATTGGCGGCCAATGATGGCGCAACTGCGCGGACTGCTGCCGCGACCAATGGAGCCGACGGTCATTCGCCTGGCTTCGGAATCGGACGCGGTTTTGGGCGGCTTTTTGCGCGGACAACTCAGCGTAATGTTGGCGCTGGGATCTATTTACGCAGTGGGTTTATGGGCAGTCGGTCTGGACCTCGGGCTGCTGATTGGATTTGTCGCCGGTTTGGTAAGTTTCGTGCCTTACCTCGGCGCCATCGTCGGCGTCAGTGCCGCGGTGATTGCCACCCTCGTGCAACACGGCGACTTAACGCATTTAGTCTTGGTGCTCGCGGTGTTCATGATCGGGCAAACCGCGGAAGGTTTTGTGCTGGTGCCGTGGCTGGTCGGCGACAAGATCGGCATGCACCCGGTCGCCGTAATCTTCGCGATCATGGCCGGTGGCCAGCTGTTTGGTTTCCTCGGTGTATTGCTGGCCTTGCCCGTCGCTGCGGTGGCGATGGTGCTGCTGCGTTACGCGCATGAGCAATACAAGCTCAGTAACTTGTACGTGGCCGATGCGGAAGAGCCTTCGTCCATCATCCTGTCGTCGCATGACCTTCCCGACGACGAGCCCGACGCGAACAGCGTGTGAGTCCGCAGCTGCCACTTACGCTCAAATTCCCGACCGATCAGCGCCTTGATGCGTATGTCGGTCGCGACGATGTGCGCGACTTGGTCGCCAGCGTCGCGGCCGGCCTGCGTTCCGACTGGCTCTATTTGGCCGGACCTGCAGGCAGCGGAAAGACGCATCTGTTGCTGGCCGCGTGCGCGCACGCGCAATCACTCGGGCGGCGCGCGGCGTACTTGCCAATGCCGGCGCTGTCCGGGCAGATGGAACCAGCGCTTGCCGGACTAGAAGAGGGCGACCTGGTCTGCCTGGACGGCATTGAAGCCGTTGCCGGGCATCGTGTCGATGAAATTGCGCTGTTTCATTTTCATAATCGTGCCCGCGCTACGCAAGTTCGGCTGATCTACGCTGCGTGGGTGATGCCGGTAGCGCTCGCCTTGGTCGTGCCGGACCTCGGTTCGCGGCTGGAACAATGCACGCGTTTGGCGCTGGAGCCGCTGGATGAATCGGCGCGCCGGGACGTGCTGCGCCAACGTGCCGCGCGCCGCGGTCTCGAACTCGACGAACCGGTACTCGACTATTTATTCCGACGCGTAGGCCGTGATTTGGCGACCTTAACCCAGCTGCTCGACCAACTTGATCGTGAAAGCTTGGCGGCGCAGCGGCGCATCACCGTGCCATTCCTGCGCGGTGTATTGGACGCGGGGAAAACGCGCTAGCGCTTAGCGCGTGAGTGCTTCGTCCAGTTCGGCCAAACGCTCAGGCGTGCCGACGTCGGTCCAGTTGCCCGTGTGATGCTCGCCGCTGACTAAATCCGATGCCATCGCCGCTCTTAGCAGGGGCGCAAGCTTGAATCGCGGCGGATCCAGTTCGCTGCCGGCAGCCTGGCCAATAATTTTCCGCCAATCAGCGAGCAGTGTGGCGCGATACATGCCGATACCCGAGAAGGTGAGGCGGCTGTGTCCGTCGGAGCGGACGCGAGTGCCGTCCATGGCGAAATCGCCGCGCGGGTTGTGGGCCGGATTGTCGACCAACACCAAGTGCGCGGCGCCGACGGGTTCGTGCGGCAATCGAGCGAAATCGTAGTCGGACCAGATGTCGCCGTTCACGGCGATAAAGGGCGCATCACCAAGCGTTGCAAGCGCGTGCCACATGCCGCCGCCGGTTTCCAGCGGCTCGACGCCTTCGTACGAATAGTGCAGTCGCAAGCCCCAGCGGCGACCATCACCGAGCGTGGGTTCAAAACGGTCGGCTAACCAAGCGGTATTGATTACGACATCGGAGACGCCGAGCGCCGCGAGTTTCTCCAAATGCCATGCGATCAGGGGTTTGCCTCCAACCGACAGCAAGGGCTTGGGCGTGTGCTCCGTCAATGGACGCATGCGCTCACCCTTGCCTGCCGCGAAAATCAACGCGCGCATAACAGCCCTCGTAGGAGCCAACTTGCTGGCGACAAAGGTTTTGAAATGTTGCGTGTCGCCAGCAAGCTGGCTCCTGCGTCGGGAGATTTATTCACGGGCTAGGCTGCCGGATATCGCGATCGCCAATCGCCGACTCGATCAGCGTGACCAAGGGCGCGATGTCGGGATAACGTCGGCCGACGTCTTGAACGTAGCGCCAGACCAAGGGCAAATCGCCAAGGTAGCCGGCTTTGCCGTCGCGGTACCAGAGGCGGCAAAAGATGCCGAGGATCTTGATGTGGCGCTGCAATCCCATCAGGTCAAAAGCGCGTTTGAAGGTGTCGCTAGTGACGGTCGTCAGGCCCGAGTGCACCAGTTTGCGTCGATAGTCTTCGACCCAGCCATAAACACGGTCATCGGGCCAAGTGACGTAGGCATCGCGTAACAAGGACACCAAGTCATAGGTTGCCGGGCCGCGCACCGCGTCTTGGAAATCCAAAATGCCTGGACTGTTGGCGTCGGTGATCATCAAATTGCGCGAATGGTAGTCGCGGTGCACAAAAACCTGTGGCTGGTGTTCGGCGTTGTTGGCCAGGGCCCGGAACGCCAGTTCGATCTGGTCCCAATTGTCGCAACCGGGAACCAGCCCTAAGTGCCGCTGAAGGAACCATTCTGGCATCAGCTCCATTTCTGAGATCAAGCGCGCGTCGTCATAGAGCGGCAGATCATCGCAGGGCACACGGGTTTGCATTACCAGCAGGGCGTCCAGCGCGTCGACGTACAGCCCATCGACGATCGTTCGGTCGTCGCGACGCTGATCAAGTTCAGCCAGATACAGGCGCGAACCCAGGTCGGCCATGAGCACAAAGCCCAGTTCGGCGTCGCTGGCGCGGATTTGCGGTGCGTGCAGGCCAGCGTCGTTGAGACGAGCGGCCATGTCGAGCCAAGGGCGGATATCTTCCTTGCCCGGAGGAGCATCCATAATAATCCAGGTCCGGCCGCCGCTTTGGCTGCGCCAGTAGCTGCGGAAGCTGGCGTCGACCGAGGCGCTTTCAATACTGGCACTGGGATCGGACAGGGCGGCGCGGGTCCAGGCCAGACGCTGGGTTTCGCGGGGTGGCAAGCTCATCAGGGATCTCGCAAAGTTCGTCATTGAAGTATGCGGCAAGCCCGTGGTGCGCGTGAATTGGCGGCTTCATGGCACCATATCCCCCTGGTTTCCGTTTGCTCGCCCTGACTCCTGCGTACTTGAAGGCCCATGACTGCACTTATCCCCGTCATTCTCTCCGGTGGTTCCGGCTCCCGCCTCTGGCCGCTGTCTCGTGAAGCCCACCCCAAACAGTTCCTGCCCTTGGTCGGTGACAAGACCCTACTGCAGGACACCTGGCTGCGCCTGCGCGGCTTGCCTGGCGCCAGCGCCCCGATCGTGGTCGCCAACGAAGAACACCGTTTCTTGGTCGCAGAGCAGCTGCAGCAAATTGGCATCAAGCCGTCGGCGCTGATCCTTGAGCCGGTTGGTCGCAATACCGCGCCGGCTATTGCCGTCGCCGCCCTACAGGCGATGGTCGATGGCAGCGATCCGGTGCTAGTGATCTTGCCTTCAGACCACGTCATTGGTGACGAAGCCGCGTTCCGCGCCGCCATCGTTGCCGCCATGCCGGCGGCCGAAGCGGGCCGCTTGGTGACTTTCGGCATCGTGCCCTCGGGGCCGGAAATCGGCTACGGCTATATCAAGGCGGCGGCAGGCGAGGGCGTGCGTGCGGTTGCCAAGTTCGTGGAGAAGCCGGATCTGGCCACGGCCCAGCAATACGTGGCCAGCGGCGAGTACTTCTGGAACAGCGGTATGTTCGCGTTCCGCGCGTCGCGCTATCTCGAAGAGTTAGGCAAGACCCAACCGGCGATGGTTGCCAGCGCTCGTGAAGCCTTGGCCAAGGCGCGAATCGATGCTGATTTCTTGCGCCTGGATAAGGACGCGTTCTCGGCGTGTCCGTCCGATTCCATTGACTACGCGGTCATGGAAAAAACCAATGCCGCGTCCGTGCTGCCGATCAATGTCGGCTGGAATGACGTGGGCTCATGGTCGGCGTTGTGGGAAGTAAGCGAACGCGATGCCGACGGCAATGCGCATCGCGGCGACGTACTGTCGATCGACTCGCGCAATACCTTGGTGATGAGCGAGCGGCGCATGGTGGCCGTGCTGGGGCTCGATGACATTGTCGTGGTCGATACCGATGATGCATTGCTGATTGCCAAACGCGAGCACGTGCAGAAAGTCAAAGACATCGTGACCCAGTTGAAGGCGGCGAAGCGACCACAAGCCACGTGGCATCGCAAAGTTTACCGGCCGTGGGGTAACTATGATTCGATCGACAATGGCGAGCGGTTCCAAGTCAAGCGCATTGTCGTCAAGCCGGGCGCGGCGCTGAGCCTGCAGATGCATCACCATCGTGCCGAGCACTGGATCGTTGTGACCGGCACCGCACGTGTCACCTGCGATGACAAGGTGTTCATGCTCAGCGAAAACCAGAGCACTTATATCCCGCTGGGCAGCAAGCATCGGCTCGAAAACCCGGGCGTCGTGCCGGTCGAGTTGATTGAAGTGCAGTCGGGCAGCTACCTCGGCGAAGACGATATCGTCCGCTTCGAGGATGTGTATGGACGTGACGCGAAGTGACCCTGGTTTCCCGATGGCAGTGAGGCAGCACCAGCAATGACACTCTCCCACCTCGACCGCTTGGAAGCAGAGAGCCTGCAGATCCTTCGAGAAGTTGCCGCGGAATTTCGTCGCCCGGTATTGCTGTATTCGATCGGGAAGGATTCATCGGTGCTGTTGCATTTGCTTCGCAAGGCGTTCGCGCCGGCGCCGCCGCCGATTCCGCTGCTGCATGTGGATACCACGTGGAAGTTCCGCGAGATGATCGCGTTCCGCGATGCCTTGGTTGCTGAGTACGGGTTGAACCTCACCGTGCACATCAATCATGAGGGAGTGGCGCAGGGTATTGGCCCATTCAGCCATGGCGCTTCGCTGCATACCGAAGTGATGAAGACCCTGGCACTGAAGCAAGCGCTCGATCGTGGCAAATATGACGCTGCTATCGGCGGCGCTCGCCGAGATGAAGAAAAATCACGCGCCAAGGAGCGCGTATTCAGCTTCCGAAGCGCCCAGCATCGCTGGGACCCCAAGGCACAGCGCCCCGAGTTGTGGAGCCTGTACAACACGCAGGTGCATGCCGGCGAGAGTGTGCGCGTATTCCCGCTGTCGAACTGGACCGAACTCGATGTATGGCTTTATATCAGCCGCGAGAATATTCCAGTGGTGCCGCTCTACTTTGCCAAGGAACGGCCCGTGGTCGAGCGCGAAGGCGGCCTGTTGATGGTGGATGATGAGCGCTTGCCGCTTTTGCCTGGGGAAGTGCCGCAACTGAAGAAGGTTCGATTCCGCACGCTGGGTTGCTATCCGCTCACGGGGGCGTTCACCTCGGACGCCGATACCTTGGAAAAGGTGATTGCCGAGATGCTGGTCGCGCGCACGTCCGAACGTCAAGGTCGCTTGATCGATCATGACCCGGGCGCGTCGATGGAAAAGAAAAAGCAGGAGGGCTACTTCTAATGGCGCACCTCCTCTTAGGCGCCAGCTTGCTGGCGAAAAGCTCTTTCTATTCCCCCC
>JBBSAA010000116.1:0-8749 GCA_038252715.1 Lysobacterales bacterium
GAGCGTCTTGGTCCAGCCGTCGAAATCGGCTTTTTCCGGCAAGGCAGCAATGACCGCTGCCAACTCCAGCCCAGCGCCCACGATGGCTTCGGACAGCTGTTCGGATTTCAGCGTCAGCGCCTGCGCGTCGAGGCGACGGGCTGAGATCGCCTCGCGCTGCACCAGCGACTGCTGATCGCGCTGTTGGCGAGTTTGCTCATATTTGCGCAATTCGTTATCGATCCCGTCGAGGGTGGACCGCGCCGTGGCGAGATCTTTTTCGACCACGATGCGCTGGTCAAGCACCGCTTGGCGATCGGACTGCAGCTGTACGATCGGTGCGTCGCCTTGGGCCAGCTGCGCAACGAGTTCGTTCAAGCGCAGCTCAAGCTGCGCGCGTTGACTGCCCATGCGCGCCAGGGACTGCGTCAGTGCCAACACGCGTGCGCGCTGTGATTCCAGCGACAAGGCCAACTGGTGCGCGGAATCACGCGCCTCACGGGCACTGCTGCGGGCCGTGTCGCGTTGTTCGCTGAGCGAACGTCGCTGCGCATCAAGTTGCTGGCGTTCGGTCTCCAGGTCACCCATCTTGGTGACGGCTTGCTCGAGGCGCGCTCTCGCCTCGCGGATTTGCGTTTGCGACTCGTCCAAGGTCTGCGACAGCGTCGCCAATTCGGTATCGATGTGCGCCATGCGCGACTGCGCCGATTCGAGTCGACTCTTATGGCCCTGCATCTGCCCTGCGAGTTCGGACACACCACGGTGCGTGAGGTACATCGTGCGCTGCGCATCCTCGCGATGCTGCTCGGCTTCGAGCAATTTATCGCGCATCAAGGTCAGCGCTTCATTGATGGACTGTTCCTTCTTTCCGAACGCATCAATCTCCGAACGCAGCGCCTTGATCTCAGCTTCGCGCGCCAACGCGCCCTGCTGCGCCTCGCCACTACGAACCACGCGCAGCCAGCCGGCACCGAGCCATTCGCCCTGGCGGGTAATGACCGCATCGCCCTCGGCCAGTTGATCAGCGATTGCCCGCGCGGACGCGGCGTCATCGGCCACGGTGATACGAGCCAACAAGCGGCGCACAGCCGCCGGCCCCTGCACTTTCGCGGCCAGTGAATTGGCCGGGGCGTCGACATTGCCTGCGGCAGTCGACACCAAGGACACACGGCCTTGGCCGAGGCTGGACAAAGCATCCAGCCATTCCGTCGGCGCATCGACAGTGACCGCTTCAATCAAGCTGCCGAGCACCGTCTCAACGGCCGTTTCCCAGCCCGATTCAACCTCGAGCGCTTCGCCGAGGCGCTTATTACCGTCAATGCCCTGGCTCTTGAGCCAATCCAAGGCAACGTTCTTCTCTTGGCCGAGCGCTGCATGCTGCAGGGCCTCAAGCGAGGCCAAGCGGCCACGTGCGACCTGCAATTGCTTGCGCGCTTCGGACAACTCGTTCTGGTGCTGGCGCTGCTGTTCTTGCAACGCGGTCAAATTGGCCTTGCGCGACTCGAGGTCGGTCGCAAGCTGGTCGAGCCCGGCTTTTTTCTGGTCGTGGTCTTCGGTCATTGCCGACAACGAGGACAGCAAGGCGCCGGTATCGAGGCCGCCGCGCTCATTGCCCAGCACTTCACGGCGACGGCCCTCGTCGAGCGATTGCTTTTCAAGGTATTCGATCTTGGTGCGTTCAACTTCCGCCCAACGCGCTGACTCGGCCTGCGCCTTGGCGTAAGTGTCCCAACGCTGCTGCCAATCCTGCAGCGCCGTTTCGGCGACACGCAGGGCTTCCTGACGCGCGCCGTCGTCACCGCTCAGGGTTGCGAGCTTGGGCTCGGCTTGTTCAATACTGACGCGCAGTTCGCCCATCTGGCGCTCGTCGCCGGTGATGTGCTCGCCAATCTGCGCAAACGCGGCGTCGGCCTCGGCGCGCGCTGTTTCCAAGCGCTGCTTAAGTTCACGTTGGTGGGTGATCTGCTGTTCGATTCGGGCCAGCTCACCGCTGATCCGGTAGCCCTCGGCCTGCACCTTGCCCAAGGCTTCGCTGGCCTCGGTGTGTTGCACGCGGCAAGTTTCGATCTGCGCCTCGGCGGAGCGCTGCTCGGCTTGGAATTGCTGCAGCTTCAGCTCATCCTGCGTCATCGCTTCGCGCATGCCGCCCAATTCAGCGTCAAGCTTGCGGTATTCGAGGCCCTTGAGCTGGGCGTCTTTTTCCCGGCGCTCGGCCTGCAGGGCTTGATACTGCTCGGCGGCGCGCGCCTGACGCTTGAGATGGTCGATTTGCTTGTCGACTTCTTCGCGCAGGTCGTTCAAACGATCGAGATTTTCGCGCGTGTGCTTGATGCGGGTCTCGGTTTCCTTGCGACGCTCCTTGTATTTGGAAATGCCGGCGGCTTCTTCCAGATACACGCGCAAGTCCTCGGGCTTGGCCTCGATGATCTGGCTGATCATGCCCTGCTCGATGATCGAGTAGCTGCGCGCGCCCAAGCCGGTGCCAAGGAACAGGTCGGTGATGTCGCGCCGGCGGCAGCGTGCGCCGTTGAGGTAATAGTTCGATTGGCCATCGCGGCTGACCGAACGCTTGACCGAGATTTCGCTGAAGCGCGCGTACTCGCCGCCAACGGTGCCTTCGGAATTGTCGAAGATCAGCTCGACCATGGCCTGGCTGACCGGCTTGCGCGTCGAGGAGCCTGAGAAAATGACGTCGGTCAATGAATCGCCGCGCAGTCGGCTGGCAGAACTTTCTCCCATCACCCAACGCACGGCGTCGATGATGTTGGACTTGCCACAGCCATTAGGACCGACCACGCCGGTCATATTGGTGGGCAGGTGCAAGACCGTGGGGTCAACGAAGGATTTGAAGCCGGACAGTTTGATCGTCGAAAGGCGCATGGGCGGCAATAGTGAGAGCGGAGCCGGTCAGTAGCCGGCTTGCAGCGCCAAGGCGCCGCCGCGTGGTTTCAGGGGGTCCGAAAACCCGGGCTCGCCGCATCCCAATTAATTGTTTTATATGGGATTTAGGAGCGCCGGAATGGCGGTCGGAGGTCAGTATACCAGCGCGCTAGAGGGCGTTGGAGGCTGCTGACTGTGGCCTTGTAGGAGCGGCGTCAGCTCCGATCCCTTCCTACACAGATCTCGATTCCGGCAAGCAGACAACCTAAAACTAGCTTCTGCTGTGGCAGGCATGATCGCGGCTGACGCCGCTCCTACAGGGCTTCTTGCGGGGTCTTGGCTTTAATCGACAGGGCGTGGATGTCGGTTTGCATTAAGTCGCCGACCGCCTCGTACACGCGGCGATGCCGAGCCAATGGGGCCAGGCCGATAAAGACCGCGGAGACGATCTCGACGGCGAAATGACCTCGGCCATCGCGCGCACCGGCGTGCCCGACATGTTTATGGCTCTCATCGACCACCTGCAGCTGGATCGGCGCCAGCGCGGCCAGCGCGGCGCGGATCAGGGCCAGCCGGCCCGCGTTGGCAGTCACGGCAGCACGTGCCGGAACGGACGCACTGACACGCTCGCGTACACGCCAGCGGCCACATAAGGGTCGCTATCGGCCCAGCGCTGCGCTTCGTCCAGCGAGGCAAATTCGGCAACGATCAGACTGCCGGTGAATCCCGCAGGGCCCGGATCGGCCGCATCAATCGCCGGAAATGGGCCGGCCAGTCGCAGGCGGCCGGCATCACGCAGGGCCTCAAGCCTGGCCAAATGCGCCGGCCGCGCGGCGATGCGCGCTGGCAGCGAGTTTTCAACGTCGGTACCAACAATGGCGTACCACATGCGCTTTGCCTTTCAACAATCAGCTTGCATGATAGCGGCATGACCCAACGCTTCGAAGTGCACCCCGTTAATCCGCAGGACCGACTGGTCCAGAAAACCGCCGAGATCCTGAAGGGCGGCGGCTTGGCCCTGTGCCCGACCGATGCCGGCTATGCCTTGGTCTGGGCCTTGAACGGGACCGCGGCCGAAGAGCGGGTCCAGCGCTTGCGCCAACTGGACAGCAAGCACCCTTTCACCTTACTCTGTCGCCTTGTAAGTGAGGCTGGCCGCTTGGCACGGCTCGACGATCCCGCCTTCCGGCTCCTGCGATCGCTGACGCCCGGTCCCTGCACCTTGATCCTTCCGGCCTCACCGGAATTGCCCAAACGCCTGAAGAACAGCGGCCGAAGCAAACGCCGCGACATCGGCATACGCCTGCCCGACCACGTGGTCGCCAAGGCCTTGCTGGAGGCAATGGGAGAACCGCTGCTCTCCACCAGCCTGATCCTGCCTGACGAGCCCGACCTCGCCAGTCATGAAGCCGAAGCAGTGGTAGAGCGGTGCTTGCGTTGGGTCGATGTCATCTTGGACGCGGGCGACTGCGAACCAGGGCCGACCAGCGTGGTGGACTGCACGGGCGACGAATTCCTCGTCGTGCGCCAGGGCTTCCACCCGGTAAGTCTGTAGGTCCTCGGAACGGACCTGACGCGCCGGACCCGCTAACAACGCTTCAAGCACGGACGCAAGCTACGAACACCGCCTTTGGGCCCGGAAGGCCCGCTCTGAACCAGAGCCCATCCAGAACTCGATGAATTGATGAACAACGAACCCGCGCCCGTCGCGCCCGTGCTGCCAGAGTCGGCGTTCCCGACCTCGCCGCAACAGCAGGAAATGCCGCTGGCCGTCTTCAAGGGCCAGCCGGTCCTGCAGATGCCGCAGGACCTGTACATCCCGCCGGACGCGCTGGAAGTGATCCTCGAGGCCTTCGAGGGCCCGCTGGACCTGCTGCTGTACCTGATCCGCCGCCAGAACCTAGACATCGTCGACATCCCAGTCGCCGAGATCACCAAGCAATACGTTGACTACATCGACGTGATGCAGGACATGCGCTTCGAGCTGGCCGCCGAATATTTGGTGATGGCCGCGATCTTGGCCGAGATCAAATCACGCATGCTGCTGCCGCGGCCGCCCACTGAGGAAGGTCTGGAAGCCGATCCACGCGCAGAACTGGTGCGTCGCCTGCAGGAATACGAGCGCTTCAAGAAGGCCGCCGAAGACATTGACCAGCTTGATCGGCTGGATCGCGATACCAGCCTTGCGTCTGTGTTCGTCCCTGAGCGAACCATCCCGCGCACGCCGCCGCCGGTGGAGCTGCGCGAAATGCTGATGGCGCTGCGCGACGTGCTGCGGCGCGCAGATCTGTTCACCCACCATGCGATCAAGCGCGAAGCCCTGTCGGTGCGCCAGCGCATGGGCGAGGTGCTCGGCAAACTCGCCAACGGCGCCTTCCATGGCTTCGAGACGCTGTTCAATCCCGAAGAGGGTCGGCTCGGCGTGGTAGTGACCTTCCTGTCGATCCTCGAGCTGGCGAAAGAACAGCTGCTCGAAATCGTGCAAGAAGGTCCGATCGCCCCGATCTACGTCAAGTCGCTGGCCGCCTCCGACCGCGAAGTCGTGATCGACGACGGCGTGTCCATAACCACTACTGACAGCGATTACCGCTGACTCACATGACCGCAGAGACCATGGATCAAGAATTGGATTCGAGTTTGCTGGTGAAACGCGTCGTCGAGGCGGCCCTGATGGCAGCCCCGCAGCCGCAGACGTTGGCACAGCTGTCCGCGCTGTTTCCCGAGGACCAACCGGTGCCGCCCAGCGACATCGAACAGGCAATTCACGCGCTTCGCGCCGACTGCGCCACGCGTGGTGTGGAACTGGTCGAAGTGGCTTCGGGTTATCGCTTCCAGGTGCAGGCCGACGTCCATGCCTATGTCACCCGGATGTGGACCGAACGGCACACCAAGTACACCCGTGCAACGCTCGAGACCCTGGCGCTGATTGCTTATCGGCAACCGATCACCCGCGGCGAGATTGAACAAATCCGCGGTGTCGGCGTCAACGCCAACATGATCAAGATGCTGGAAGAGCGCGAGTGGATTCGCTCGGTGGGCCACCGCGACGTCCCCGGTCGGCCGGAGCTGTTTGGCACCACGCGTGGCTTCCTCGACTACTTCGGCCTCAAGAGTCTCGACGAACTGCCGCCGCTGGCCGAACTCAAGGACATCGGCGAACTCGACCCACAGCTGCCCTTCGATATCACGCCCGCCGTGGTTGCCAATGCGGCGCTGTCGGCCGATGTGGCGGACCTCGACGACGCAGATACGGATGCCACAGATAGCACCGACGTAGACGACGAATTGGACGAGGCATTGTCCAGCAACGAGTCAGATCCCAACCACGAACCCAACGAAGACCGCATCGTCGAGACGACGACCGCCGAAACGAACGAACAGGCCGGCGCTGACGCCGAGCCGGAGCAAGGCAAATGAGCGACACGAAATCAAAGAAAACCCTGTCCCTGAAACTCAAGGGCAGCGAAGACAGCACCCCACGCATCGAAGAGCGCCTGCACAAGGTGCTGGCGCAGGCCGGACTTGGCTCGCGTCGCGCGCTCGAGGAGCGCATCGCGCAAGGCCTGGTCAAGGTCAATGGCGAAGTCGCGCAAACCGGCCTGTAGGTCGGCAGCGGCGACCGCATTGAACTCGACGGCAAGGTGTTCGTCGCCAGCGCGCTGACCGAACCGGCTAGCGTCCTGATTTACAACAAGCCCGAAGGCGAAGTCACCACGCGCGAAGACCCCGAGGGTCGCCCCACGATCTTCGACGCCCTGCCCCGCCTCAAGGGCGCGCGCTGGATCGCCGTCGGTCGACTCGACATCAACACCACCGGCCTGCTGCTGCTAACCACCGACGGCGAGCTTGCCAACGCGCTGATGCATCCGTCGAACGCGATTGAACGCGAATATGTTTGCCGCATCCACGGTGAAGTGCCCGACAACATCGTCGACCGACTCGCGCGCGGCGTCGCGCTTGAAGATGGCCCGGCAAAATTCGAAAGCATCGAGCGCATTGGCTCGAGCGACTCGCACGCGTGGTTCCAAGTCGTGGTCGCCGAAGGGCGCAACCGCGAAGTGCGCCGACTGTGGGAATCGCAGGGCTATCAAGTCAGCCGCCTCAAGCGCGTGCGCTACGGCGACATCACCCTGCCGCGCCTGCTCAAGCGCGGAGCGGCGGCGGAATTGCCGATTGAGAAAGTGGACGCGCTGCGTGCGCATTTCTCGCTCGAAAACAATGCGCCGGTGTTGACCCTGCAGCCGGTGATTGGCCAGCGCAAGTCGCGCCCGACCGAAATCCGCATTGGCAAGGACCGGGCACAAACCGGCTACGTCAACGGCCACGTCAACGACGAAGCGCGCGAATTGCGCCGCTTCGACCACGTGCGCGAAGACAAACCGCGCGGCCGCGGCCGTCCCGGTGCAGGCGCTGGCCCGGGCCGTGGCAAACCCGGCGGCGGTTACAAAGGCAAGGCCGGCGGCAAGCCGTTTTCCGGCCCGATGGGCGCCGATGCACCGGCGCGTACGCATGGTCCGCGCGCACCGGGCGGTGGCAAGCCCGGGTTCAAGCCGAAGAAGCCGTTTGGCGCGCCCTCCGGCCCGCGCGATGACAACTTCGGCAACCGCGCCGACGTAGGCAATCGCGCCGACGACCGTGGTCCACCGCGCGCTCCGAAACCGTTTGGCGATCGCCAGCCGCGCCCGCCGCAGGGCGACCGCCCGTTCAATGATCGCGGTCCGCCGCGCGGCAATGGCCCGGGCAACTTCGCCAAGGGCAAACCACATTCGTCCAGCCCGCACAGCGGCCATGATTCCAACCCGACCGAGTTCCGCAGCTGGTACGTGCCCGATGGCGTTGAAACCGGCTCGAAAGTCGCGCCGCCGCGTGGCCAAGCACCGCGCGGCCCGAAGCCGTACGGTGATCGTGGTCCGCGTCCGGCAGGCAATGGCCCGCAGGGCGCGCGTGGTCCACGTCCCGCCGGCAACGGTCCGCAGGGCGCGCGTGGCCCCCGACCGCAGGGCAATGCTCCGGGCGGCAATGGTCCGGGCGGCAACCGCGGCCCGCGTCCGCAAGGCGATAGCCCCTACCAGTCCCGTGGCCCAAAGCCGGCGCGCCCGCAGGGCGACAGCCCATACGGCGCACCGCGTGGCCCACGTCCGCAGGGTGAGCGTCCTGCGTTCAACAACAATGGTCCTCGCAAGCCGGCCGGCCCGCGACCGCCGTTCCGCAAACGCCCGGACGGTTTGCCCTCGGACGATTGATTGCCGACGTACTCCGTAGAAATTAACAGGAACCCGCCGCGAGGCGGGTTCTTGCCTTGCGCATCGCCATGCGATCATCTGCATTCGCCGCCGACAGCACCGACCATGTCCGAATCCG
Organism: Lysobacterales bacterium; assembly: GCA_038252715.1. GTDB lineage: Bacteria > Pseudomonadota > Gammaproteobacteria > Xanthomonadales > Xanthomonadaceae > Arenimonas. The sequence goes on from JBBSAA010000116.1 coordinate 8,221, forward strand.
AAGCACCTTGCCTGCAAAAACAGTGGTTCTATCCGTTCGTGTTGCCCTCGGGCAAGACGGTGCCCAGCTATCACGACGGCGAACTCGACGCGATTCACCACACGCGCACCACGATGATGCGCGACGCGATTGCCTCGGCGTTCGGTGCGCCACTGCCGAGCAAGCTGGCCGCGATTGATCTGGCCAGCCATCAAGGCTGGTTCAGCGCGAAACTTCACGAGTTCGGCTTCGACCGAATCGTCGGTGTGGACGCGCGCACTGAACACGTGGCCGATGCGCGCCTGATGGCCGAAGCACTCGGCCATTCACGCACGACCTTTCGCCAGTCAGACGTGCACGCATTGCACGCTGACGACCTCGGCACGTTTGACCTGGTGCTGTGCTTCGGGCTGATTTATCACCTCGAAAACCCGATCGGCGCGCTGCGCGTTGCGCGGGCCCTGTGTCGCGGCACCTGCCTGATAGAAACCCAGGTTGCTCCCGGCCAATCCGGCTGGATGGATTTTGGCAGCTACCGTTTCGTACGCCC
>JBBSAA010000117.1:0-8668 GCA_038252715.1 Lysobacterales bacterium
ACGATTTGCGCCAGGCACTGGCCGACTAGGCCGCTGCGTTCAACAACGTGGCGGAAGTTCGTCGCGGAGCTCCGCTGCAATCGCATCTAGCTCACCGCGGTCGGGACTGGGCGGCGGTGTGGAATAAATTCGCAGCAAGCCATCTTCCATTCGGCGCGGCTGCACGTGCAGATGCACATGCGGGACTTCCTGGCCGCCAGCCTCGCCATTGGATTGCCAGAGGTTTAGCCCTTCTGGTGCCCAGCGCCGGTGCATTGCTTGGGCGATTTCCACGGCTGCCGCCATTAGCTTGCCTGCCAAGACGGTGTCGAGCTCGTGCAGCCGCTCGACGTGCCGGCGCGGCACGACCAGCACATGCCCTCGCACGCCTTGGCGGACATCAACGAACGCCAAAAGCTCCGGCCGATCAAGGACCAAACTTGCCGGTTCCCGGCCGGCAATGATCCGGCAGAACATGCAATCGTTTTCTTGGGCGGGCATGGCCGAGCCGAGAACCGCGTTACCAGCTGCCGGTATTGGCCATCGACAGCCACGGCTCGACGGGCACCAGCGCCTCGCCTTTTTGCAATAGCTCGATGGAAATTCCGTCTGGCGAGCGCACGAAGGCCATGCGGCCGTCGCGCGGCGGGCGGTTGATGGTGACGCCTTGCGCCTGCAGATGCGCGCACAGCGCGTGGATATCATCGACCGCGAAAGCCAAGTGGCCAAAATTCCGCGCGCCGCCGTAAGCCTCGACGTCATAGTTGTAGGTTAGCTCGATCTCAACCTCGGGATTGCCCGGCGCGCCGAAGTAGACAAGCGTAAAACGCCCCTGCGGGTAATCGCGGCGACGAGTTTCAACCAAACCCAAGCCGTCGCGGAAAAATCGCGTCGAGGCATCGAGGTCGGTGACGCGCACCATCGCATGCAGGTATTTCATTACGGCGCCTCGTCGAGGAAAAAGTCCGGCAGCAGGGAATTGCCCGGCGCCATGGCGTACTGCTCGAAATCAGCGGTACCGCGCTCGCGTAGGAACGCCTCATCAATCAGGAATTGGCCGGTCAGCTCGCGCGCCGGCGTGGTCAAGATTGCGTGCGCCGCATCGGCCATGATCGCCGGCTTGCGGCAGTGCTTGAGCTCAACGCCCGGGATCATGTTGATCGCGTCAGTCGCGATGACGGTGCGCGGCCACAGCGCATTGACCGCCACGCCCTGCGGGCCGAACTCGTTGGCTAGGCCGAGGGTCACGAAACTCATACCCATTTTCGCCAGCGTATAGCCGACATGCCGGCCCCACCAGCGCGGATCGAGGTTCGGCGGCGGCGCTAGGGTCAGGATGTGCGGGTTCGCTGATTTCAACAAGTGCGGCAGGCAGGCCTGAGCGCATAGGAAACTGCCGCGCGAGTTGACCTGATTCATCAAGTCGAAACGTTTCATCGGCGTATCAAGCGTGCCGCGCAGCCAGATCGCGCTGGCATTGTTGACCAAGATATCAATGCCGCCGAAGCGATCCACCGTTTGCGCGACGGCCGCTAGCACTTGCTCGTCCTCACGAATGTCGCACTTGATCGCCAACGCCTGACCGCCAGCGGCGATAATCGCGTCGGCGGCCTCGTGGATCGTGCCGGGCAATTTCGGATTTGCAACGCTGGACTTCGCGGCGACCACGACGTTGGCGCCATCGCGAGCCGCGCGCAGGGCGATTGCCAAGCCAATGCCGCGCGAGGCGCCGGTGATGAATAGGGTCTTCCCGCGCAGATCGCTCATGCCAGTCTCCGTCGTTTCCTGCAGTGTCTCATGCCGCCGCTTTAAGTCGCGGGGTCAGTCCGGTTGAAAATCAGGGAGTTGCTCGACCAAAAGTTGCAGCCGACGATGTGGATCAGCTTCTTGCAGCAGCATTTGGCGATCGGTCATCTGCAGCGGCAGCCATTCCGCCAGCCGCCAACCGACCCATGCGGCATCCTGCAATTGACTGCGTTCAAAATCTGCCTCGGCGCGGTCGAGGATTCGCTCAAGCAAGGTCGCGAGCAGCTGGTGCTCGGGACGAATGCGGGCGGCATCGGCCTCGGCCTGCCACTCGACGTCAGCGACGATCAGGCCGTTGTCGCGCACCCGCGTCTGCGCCACGCGGAAACGGCGGCCGCCTTGAACAGTGATGCCCAGCAGGCCATCGTCGGTGGATGAAAAATCGACCATTCGCGCCTCGCAGCCGACGGCTGCGGGCGTCGGTCGCTCCCGGCTTCCTGCCTCCCGCGACACTCGCCCGTCCATGGGCATCGCTGGCGTACCGACATCCGAGCCGGTCAGGATCAGGCAGATACCGAAGCTGCTGCCTTGCCGGCCACAGTCGCGAATCAAATCGAGGTAGCGCGGCTCGAATATTCGCAAGGGCAATAGCCCGCCGGGAAATAGCACGGTGCCGAGCGGAAAGAGCGGCAGGGAGTCTTGGTTCATCCAGACAGTGTAGTGGCAGGTTCGATGATGGAAAGGTGCAGGCGCCTCAGCCGAGCAGCGCGGCCAGTGTGCGGCGCGGCGCGCCTTCGAAGCCACCGTTAGACATGAATACGAGGTGGTCGCCGGGTTGCGCAATTACCCCAAGGCGCTCGACGAGAGCGTCCACGGTGGCCACGGCATTGCCGGTGCCACGCAACGCCGACATCACGCTGTTGGCGTCCCAGGCCAGTTCCGGACGATGCAGGAACACCACCACGTCGGCGTCGTCCAATGACGGGGCAATTTCGGCCGCATGCGCGCCCAGGCGCATCGAGTTGCTGCGGGGCTCCATGGCAACGACGATTCGCGCAGCGCCAACGCGCGCGCGCAGGCCGGCCAAGGTGGTGCGTATCGCGGTGGGATGGTGCGCGAAATCGTCGTACACGGTGATGCCGCGTGCGCTGCCTAGGTTTTCCAAGCGGCGCTTGACGCTGACGAAGTCGGCCAAGGCGGGAATAACCCGGGCAACATCCACGCCCATGGCATTCGCTGCCGCCAGCGCCGCCAGGCCATTGAGCACGTTGTGCCGCCCAACCATCGGCCATGACACGCGTCCGACGACGACACCGGCACGCAGTACGTCAAATTCGGAGCCATCGGCGGCAATTAAATGCGCGCTCCAATCGAAGCCGGGATCGAAACCGAAACGCTCGACCGGCGTCCAGCAGCCCATCGAGAGCACCTCGGCAAGCGCCGCGTCTTCACCGTTGACGATCAATCGTCCACTACCGGGCACGATTCGAACCAAATGGTGGAATTGACGCTGGATCGCGGCAAGATCGGGAAAGATATCCGCGTGGTCGTATTCGAGGTTATTGAGGATCGCTATCGTCGGGCGGTAATGCACGAACTTCGAGCGCTTATCGAAAAACGCGGTGTCGTACTCGTCGGCCTCGACCACGAACTCACGGCCGGTGCCCAAGCGTGCGGAAACACCAAAATTCTCCGGCACGCCACCGACCAGGAAACCCGGATCGCGTCCAGCAGCTTCTAGCAGCCAAGCAAGTATCGAAGTCGTGGTGGTCTTCCCGTGCGTGCCGGCGACCGCCAGCGTGGCGCGGCCAGGCAGTACGTTCTCGCGCAGCCATTCGGCACCCGAGGTGTAGTTGAGCTGCCTATCAAGCACGAACTCCACCGCGGCATTACCGCGCGAGAGCGCGTTGCCGACCACAACCACATCCGTATCGGCGGTGATGTGCTTGGGATCGTAGCCCTGGCTCAGGGTAATGCCGAGCTGCTCAAGCTGCGTCGACATCGGCGGGTAAACATTCTGGTCCGAGCCGTCAACGGTATGGCCAAGCTCGCGCGCCAGCGCAGCGACGCCGCCCATGAACGTGCCGGCGATACCCAAAATATGAAGCTTCAAGTGAACCTCACTCGCGAGTTGACGAACGTCAGGCTGGAACCGAACCCGCAAACCGACGGCTTCACCGTCAACCGCTCACGAACGAAGGCTACGGTGAGGACAATAAAGCGAAGAGCGGGAATCATCGACAAGAACGCAAGTGAAGGCCGTCGCTTAACGCGCTTGCTTCAGCCGACATCCGCGTGCGGGCTGATGGCCTCGATGATGCGGGTGAAAACGACATCGAGCGAGCCAACGCCGTCCAGATGCGCAAGCTTTCCTTGCGCGCGGTAGAACTCCACCACCGGCGCCGTCTGTTGGTCGTAGACCTTGAGCCGATTACGCACCGCATCGGGGGTGTCGTCTGCGCGCCCTTCAGCGGCCGCGCGACCGGCAAGGCGATCCACCAAGACTTCGATTCCGACGTCGAGCTGTACCGCGATGTCCATCGGCTGGCCGATGCGGCCCAACAAGGTGTCCAAGGCGTTGGCCTGGGCTAGGTTGCGCGGGTAACCGTCGAGGATGAAGCCGTTGCCGGCGTCGGTTTGCTTGAAGCGATCTTCAAGCATGCCCAGCACGATATCGTCGGACACCAAGTTGCCGGCCGCCATCACCGCTTTTGCCTGCAGCCCGAGCGGCGTGCCGGCGCTGACCGCTGCGCGCAGCAGTTCGCCGGTGGAAATGTGCGGCACCTGCAGGTGTTCGCGCAGGCGAGTTGCCTGCGTGCCCTTGCCCGAACCGGGCGCGCCGAGAAGTACCAGTCGCATAGTGTCAAAAACCCCCAAAAAAATCGCACGGCACCGTCATCACCCCGTTTGGCTATAGTGGGGCCGCCGACTGGCCGTGCGGACAGGGAAACGCTAACGGCCGGGGCCTGCTAAGTCAAACAAATCCGCCTCAGAAGAGAACGAACATGAGCAAGGGAACGCTCCTTTACGCCCAATCCGGCGGCGTCACCGCCGTCATCAATGCCAGCGCCAGTGCCGTGATCCAGGCCGCGCGGGCCAAGAAAATCAAGGTCCTGGCGGCCAAGAACGGCATCCTCGGCGCCCTGCGCGAGGAGCTGATCGATACCTCCCAGATGACGCTCGCCCAGGTCAAGGCCTTGGCCCATACCCCCGGCGGCGCGTTCGGCTCCTGCCGAGTCAAGCTCAAGTCGCTAGACGCCGACCGCGCGCGCTACGAGCGCCTGTTGGAGGTGTTTAAGGCCCATGACGTGCGCTGGTTCCTCTACAACGGCGGCAACGACTCGGCCGACACGGCGCTGAAGATTTCGCGCTTGGCTGAAGCCAGCGGCTACCAGCTGACCTGCGTCGCCGTGCCCAAGACCGTCGACAACGACCTGGTCGGCACCGACTGTTGCCCGGGTTTCGGTTCAGCCGCGAAATACACCGCGGTCTCAATCGCCGAAGCGACGCTGGACGTAGCCGCGATGGCGGAAACCTCGACCAAGGTGTTTGTCTACGAAGTCATGGGTCGGCACGCCGGCTGGCTCGCGGCCGCCGGCGGCCTTGCCGGCGACGGCCCGGACGCGGCGCCGCACATCATCTTGTTTCCGGAAGTGGTGTTCGACGAGTCGAAATTCTTGGCCAAGGTCAAGGCGACCGTGGCCCGGGTCGGCTATTGCGTGGTGGTGGTGTCGGAAGGTCTGAAGAATGCCGACGGCAAGTTCGTTGCCGAGAGCGAGGGCAGCGTCGATGCCTTCGGCCATTCCCAGCTTGGCGGCGTTGGCCCGCTGATTGCCGGCATCGTCAAGGACAAGCTTGGCGTCAAAGTGCACTGGACCGTGCCCGACTACCTGCAGCGATCCGCGCGCCACCTCGCGTCAAAGACCGACCTCGCCCAAGCGCTGGCGGTCGGTAAGGCCGCGGTGGATTACGCGATGAAATCGATGAACGGCGTGATGCCGATCATCGTGCGCACCTCCGACAATCCCTATCGCTGGAAAATCCAGCCCGAGCGCTTGGACAACATCGCCAACGCCGAAAAGAAGATGCCCGCTAACTTCATCAGCAAAGATGGCTTTGGCATCACGCCCGCCTGCCGTCGCTACCTTGAGCCACTGATCCGCGGCGAATCGCCGCCGCCGTTTGGTCCCAATGGGCTGCCCAAGTATGTGCAGCATTCGTTTTCGTTGTTGCCGCGCAAGCTCCCAAAATTTTCACTGTGATGCCGCTTAGACGATACTGCGGCCTGCATGAAAGCCGCACCCATTTAAGCCAACTAGGACACCTGAAATGAACAATCGCTCCTGTTTCATTGCCAGCACGCTGCTGGCGCTAATGCTGCAAAGCTCCGCCTTGTGGGCCGCCGATCTGCGCATTCCTGAGGGAACGGAAGTTCGGCTATCGCTTGCAGAAAAACTCAGCTCCGCTACCGCCGTCGAAGGCCAGCGCTTCAACCTAGTGCTTGAGGACGATATTCGCGTCGGCGATCAGGTGGTCGTCCCTCATGGCGCCAAAGCGGTAGGTACCGTGGTCAGCGCACACAAGCGCGGCCACATGGGCAAGGCCGGGGACCTCAATGTGCAAATTAACTATTTGCTTGTTGGCGAGCAGCGCGTTCGCCTTCGCGCCAGCAGTGGCAAAGAGGGTGACGGCAAGGTCGGCTCCACGGTGGCGCTAACCGTCCTGTTCGGCCCACTGGGCTTGCTCAAACGCGGCAAGGATGTCGAGATGAATCCAGGCGCGATAATCCCAGCCTTCATTGACGAAACGACCACGCTTTCTCAATGAGTCCTTGGCCTGAAGTCTGTTTCTAGGCCCATTAGGCTGGCGCTGGCGCGGCACCTGCCCCTTTGACATACTCGGGTGAGGCGGCCTTTCGGGCCGCTCTCATCTGTTGGGAACTCTGGGGAGGGTCTGCATGTTTGAGCAAAACGTCGTTTTCGAGCAATACGGTCTACAGATTGCTTTGGTTTGTGCGGTCATCGCGATTTTGTACGGCATCTTCGCGGCGCGCTGGGTCATCGCCCAGCCCGCCGGTAATGAGCGCATGCAGCAAATCGCTGCGGCGATCCAGGAAGGCGCCGGTGCCTACCTGCGGCGTCAGTACCGCACCATCGCCATTGTCGGCGTCATCTTATTCCTCATCATCGGCTTCGGCCTGCACAGCTGGCAGACCGCCGCCGGCTTCGCCATCGGCGCCGTCCTGTCGGGCCTGGCGGGCTTCATCGGCATGTTCGTGTCGGTGCGAGCCAACGTCCGCACCGCGCAGGCGGCAACGAACGGCTTGAACGCCGCGCTCAACATCAGCTTCAAGGGTGGCGCGATCACCGGCATGCTGGTGGTCGGCTTGGGTTTGCTCGGCGTCGCTGGCTACTTCATGTACCTGCTTGGCAGCAGCGGTGCGAGTCTGGAATCGCTCAATGCCGCGCTCGGACCGATGATCGGCCTGGCCTTCGGCAGCTCGCTGATCTCGATCTTCGCGCGCTTGGGCGGCGGCATCTTCACCAAGGGCGCCGACGTCGGCGCTGACTTGGTCGGAAAGGTCGAAGCCGGCATTCCCGAGGATGACCCGCGCAACCCAGCGGTGATTGCTGACAACGTCGGCGACAACGTCGGCGACTGCGCCGGCATGGCTGCTGACCTGTTTGAAACCTACGCCGTCACCGTCATTGCGGCGATGTTGATCGCCTCGATTGCTTACGGCACCTACGGCTGGGCCGGCGTGATCTACCCGATGATGCTCGGTGCGGTGTCGATCGTGGCCTCGATCATCGGCACCTTCTTCGTCAAGGTGCGCGACGGCGGCAAGATCATGAACGCGCTGTATCGCGGCCTGATCGTCGCTGGCGTGCTGGCAGCGGCCGCGTTTTGGGTCGTTACCAACACGATGTTCCCGAAAGATCTCGGCATGCCGCTGTTCTGGTGCGCCATGGTTGGCCTGGCATTGACCGCGGCGATGGTGGTAATCACCGAGTACTACACCGCAACTGAATACGGCCCGGTGCAGCAAATCGCCAAAGCGTCTGAAACCGGTCACGGCACCAATGTGATTTCTGGCCTCGCGGTATCCATGAAGTCGACCGCCGCGCCGGTGATTTCCGTCGCGATCGCGATCGGCGCCTGTTACCACATCGCTGGCCTGTATGGCGTCGCGATTGCGGCGACGTCGATGCTGTCGATGGCCGGCGTGATTGTTGCGCTCGATGCCTATGGTCCGATCACCGACAACGCCGGCGGCATTGCCGAAATGAGCCACCTCGGTCCGGAGATCCGCAAGATCACCGATGCCTTGGACGCCGTCGGCAACACCACCAAGGCGGTGACTAAGGGCTACGCCATCGGTTCGGCCGGTCTAGCCGCGCTGGTGTTGTTCGCCGATTACTCGCACAAACTGGTTGAACACTTTGGGCCCGATAATCCGGTGAACTTCTCGCTTGACAATCCGAACGTGGTCATCGGCCTGTTGATTGGCGGCATGATTCCGTACCTGTTCGGCGCATTCGCGATGCAGGCCGTTGGGCGTGCGGCGGGTGCGGTGGTCGAGGAAGTCCGCCGCCAGTTCCGCGAGATCCCCGGCATCATGGAAGGCACCGGCAAGCCGCAGTACGACAAGGCCGTGGACCTGCTGACCAAGTCTGCGATCCGCGAAATGATCGTGCCGTCCTTGCTGCCGCTGATCATCCCGGTGCTAGTGGGCCGGTTCCTCGGCGCCGCGGCGCTGGGCGGCCTGTTGATGGGCACCATCGTCACCGGCCTGTTTGTCGCCATTTCAATGTGCTCCGGCGGCGGCGCGAGGGAAAACGCCAAGAAGTACATCGAGGATGGCCACCTCGTCGGCAAGGGATCGGAAGCCCATTAGGACTCCGTCACCGGCGACACCGTCGGCGATCCCTCCAAGGACACC
>JBBSAA010000118.1:0-8630 GCA_038252715.1 Lysobacterales bacterium
ACGCTCCGCCCAGGCCTGGATTCGTACGAAGCCGAACCCCGATGCCGCCCGTAGCGCCCCGGCGCCGATGCCGGCGCGAACGAGACCAGACATTGGCTCGGCAAGGTTTGGCGCCGGCAAGCCCATCGGCAGCACCGCGCTTTCGGTTCGCAGCACCTTGGCGTCCGACCAAGCGCGTTCGGATAGTAGCTGGTCCACGTCGTTGGCAAGAACGGTCTGGCCCACCGGTCGCGACGAAAAACGCGTCGCCTCGACCAAAGCGTGGTGCGGCGAGAGCGGAAGCACATACGAGAACACAAAGCCGAGTGCATCCGAACGCATGTCGGTCATCAACTCAACTCGGCTGTCATCGCACTGCGGTTGATCGAACTTCAGTTCACGGCCCAAGAACGACTGGAACAGGATCGAACCGGCGAATTGCTCCTTCGCCGCAGGCCGGGTATCGACCACGAATCGCGTTGACACGGCGCCGTCGCCGGTGGCTACCGAGAGATGATCGCCCACCTTGGTGACCGCGCTGGCCTCGGCGCCAAGAATCAGATTGAAATTCGGCCGCGCGGAAATCGACTGCACCGCAGCGCGATAGAAATCGAGCGACCTAACATAGGCGTAATGCCAGCCCTCCGCGCTGCCCACATGCGGCTCACCGCCCTGCTCGGAGAACTGCCAGTGGCGCCACTGCCTAGCCGGCGCTACCGGCAAGGGTTTTCCGTCCGGTGTCCAAAACGCCCAGCTACGATCATCTACGTACTCTTTGCGAGGCTCTATCAGCACAACGCGCCCCGCGTAGCCGCCGCGCGCAAGCGTCGCCGCCAACGATAGACCGGCCAGACCCGCACCGATCACAACCAGATCGACAGGCTCAGTCATGGCGCAGCTCCGGGACATCTAGCGCGCGATGCAGGCTGGCGTCGTGCACGGCAGTACGACGATGCAGCCGCGGCGAGAACACGAAAGACAGCAACGATCGCGCGGCGATGATCGCCTTGCCTGCAGGGCTGACCACCGCTCGCCGATCCCAGCTGCGGTACTCAGCCGCCGCGATCTGACCGCCAATGGCGCGATACATTCGGCCGGCAGTCAGGATGGCCAAGCGCGCACGCAACGGCAGAAATCCCAACCCCGCCTCGCCGCTGGCGTAGTAGCGATCGGCCAAGGCCAGCAGCCGCCGTGTCGCTTGGCGCAAGTCGCGCTGCAAAGACAACGTCGGCGCAGCAAGTTCGTTGGCGTGCACGTCGCCAATCCAGTTCGCCGGAACATAGCGACGCCCCATCCGCGCATCCGTGCCGATGTCCCGGGCGATGTTGGTGAGCTGCATCGCGATACCGAGGTCGATCGCAAAAGGCAGGGCGCGCGAGTCCCGGACATCCAACACCGCACACATCATTTCTCCAACCGTCCCGGCGACGCGATACGCGTAACGGAGCAGCGCGTCCTCGTCGGATAGCCGCACTAGCGACAGATCGCTCTGGACGCCATCGAGCAGGGCGTGGGCCGGCGCGAGCGGCAAAGCGATCCCTGCATTGAGCGCCAACAAGGCCGACGTCCACGGGTCGTCCGCACGGCCCGTAAGCAAAGAACGGCGAACACCGTCGAGTGCCGCGCTCGCGAGCTGAGGATCGCCGGTTTCATCGGCCAAATCATCGACATGTCGGCAGAATCCATACAACACCGCAGCGCGCTCTGCGTGTTGCGCGCCGAGCAGCCGGCTGGCCAAGTGAAACGTTCGACCTTGCGCACGCAGGACTACACGCGCCGAATTGATCGTGCCCGCTTCCACCCCTGGTGCCAGCGCGACGGCGCTCATGCCAAGGCCGTCTTTCGCACAGGCTGAACAAGCGGCACATTCGCCGCCGGCAGCAACTGATCAACCACTTTCGCTGAACACAGCACGCCCGGCAGGCCGGCGCCCGGATGGCTGCCGGCACCGACTAAATACAGGTTGCGCGGACCTTCGCCGCGATTGTGAAATCGGAACCAGGCCGACTGCGTGAACACGGGCGCGATCGAGAACCCCGCGCCAGCCGGGGACAGGTACTGGGTTTCGAAATCCTCCGGCGTCATGCAAAAGTCAGCGCGGATCGTGTCGGCCAATCCCGGCAATATCGTCGCGCCCAGCGCCGCCACCACGCGGTCACGCAGTTTCGGCGCTTCCGTGGCCCAATCGATACCGGCCGTTAGGTTGGGCACGGGCACCAAGGCATAAAAACTGTCGCAGCCCTCCGGCGCAAAGCTGGGGTCAGTGGCGGTTGGGCGATGCAGGTAAATCGAGAAGTCTTCCGCCAAGACCTTGCGATTGAATATGTCCTCAAGCAGTTCGCGGTAGCGCGGCCCCAACCAAATGGTGTGATGCGCGACCTCGGGATACTGCTGGCTGGTGCCGAAATACAATACGAACAACCCCATCGACTGTTTGCTGTGCTTGGCCTTGATTTTGGCCGAACGCTTGCTGGCCGACTTCGGCAGCAGTTTGTCGTACAGATGCACCGGGTCGGTATTGGACACGAGGTGGTCGGTTTCGATGCGCTCACCGGCTTCGGTAACAATCGCGCTGACGTCGCCGTTGACGACCTCGATCGACGCCACGGTGGTATCGAGCTTGATCGAAATACCTTGCTCGGTCATAAGCCGAGCCAGCGCGTCGACCAAGGCACCGGTGCCGCCCATCGCAAAGTGAACGCCGTGGGCGCGCTCGAGGAAATGAATCAGGCCATAGATGCTGGTGGTATCAAACGGATTTCCGCCCACCAGCAATGGCTGGATCGAGAACGCTTGCCGGATCTTGTCGTGTTTGACGTGGCGCGCCACCATTTGCCAGACCGTGCGGTACGCGCCGAGTCGGAGCAAGTGCGGGATCTGCTTGAGCATGAAGCTGAAACGATGAAACGGCGCGTCGGCCAAGGCGGTGAAACCAATATCGAAGATACGGCGCGACTGTTCCAACAGCGCCAAATAGCCGGCCGCATCGGGCGCATGGATTCGGGAAATCTCAGCCAAGGTCTTGTCGAGGCCGCCGCCGTAGTCAAAGGTATCGCCGTCCTGAAAATAGAACCGATACCAGAGTTCCAGCGGCACGATTTCGACGTAATCAGAAATCCGCTTGTCGAAGAGCGTAAACAGCTCCTCAAACAGGAACGGTGCAGTCAGGACGGTCGGACCGGCGTCATGCCGAAACCCGTCCTTCTCGAACACCTGCGCCCGGCCACCGAGTCGAGGGCAGCGATCCACCAAGGTGACGTCATGGCCCTTGGCGCGCGCGCGAAGTGCAGCGGCTATGCCGCCGAAGCCGCCGCCAATAACGAGGACGCGATTCATGCCGGCGCCAGGACCAGGGTCAACTGATCAATCCGCTCGGCCGCTTGGGCCGCCAATAGCTCGCCCGACGCCGAGGGCAGGGTTGCGGCGGCCGCATGGGCCTGACGGAACCGCCGAATGGCCAGCTCGCGTGCGTGCTGACGCGGCGCCGCTGCACCGGTCGCAGCTAGCACAGAGACGATGTTCAATTCCTGATGCCTTGCATCCTGGCTGTCGTCGTCAAGGTCGTCTGCGATCTGATATCCGACGGCGAACAGTGAGCCGGCCTTAGTCGCCGCAGCGACAGCCTCTTCCTGGCCCGCCAAGGTCAAAGCCAGCTCCAGCGGCAGGACCAGCAGCGGTGCCGACTTTGCGCTGGCCACCCGCTCGTAATTTTCCAATGTCGTGCTTGCGCCGCCGCACAGCGCGAGGTCGGCACATTGCCCGTGAATAACCTCGGCGATTCGACGATGCATTTTGGAGGAAAGTCGAGCCGCACTTACTCCAACGGCGCCGAGGGCGCCGTAGGCTGCCGACAGCAGCAAGTCGCCAACGCAAATCGCGACGGCGTCGCCGTAGCGTCGCCAGACCGCTTCTTGGCCGCGACGCTGCTCGTCCCGGTCCTGCAGATCGTCGTGGACTAGAGAGGCGTTGTGCAGCAATTCGCAGGCAGCAGCAATGGCAATACATTCTGACTCTGGCCGGCCCAGTGCCCGGCCGGCATGGAGTGCAAGCCGCGCTCGTACCCGTGCGCCGCCGGCGGAAAGATGATGCGCCGCTGCCGTGCCGGCGTCTCCCGTGCCTTGCTGCACAAGTTCGAGCATCAATCGCTCGACTTGCCCCAAGCTGGTTCTAGCGTGATTGTTGTTCATGGCAGCCTCGCGCGAAGACTCCGTTGACTAACAGAGCGGGACCACGCGACGTCGGCCCCGCCCCTCGTTTCAACTGAACGCAGCCGTTAGGCCTTGCCAGCCTCAGCTTCCGACTTGCGAACCGCGATCGCATAGATCACTAGGCCGAAGATCGCCTTGGCGGTGATGTCGGCAATGGTGTATCCGAGCTGGATCACGGCCTCGGAGGTGCCGCCATTCATGCTCACCACGAACGGCAAGAAGTAAACGACGGGGTAGAAGAACCACGACACCACGACAAGGTTGCGTGCAAGACGAATCAGGCCCTTGACCGCATCGGGCTGACGCTCAATCGCGGAGCCTAGGCTGCTGTAGAGCGAGAACACGATGTACAGGAACGGCAGCATCGACAAGACGCCGAAGATCATACGGTTGGAGTCGATACCACCAGAGACCTCACCCGGATAGCCCAGCAAGATCATCAACGCCGCGGCACCGCCCAACTTCAGCGACTTCGACACCGTTTCAGCCTGCGATAGCCGCATAACCAAGATCAGTTCCACCAACAGCAGCGGCACCGTCAGCAGCCAATCCACATAGCGATACGCATGGTTGAACGCGACGCCGGTCATGCTGACTACGCCGTTGGCGACTTCATACGTCTCGCTCCAGCTGTTGAAGATTCGCCAGTAGTGATAGAGCGCGATGAAGGTAACCAAACCGGTAACGGTCAGGGCAGTTTTGTAGTGATGCGAGACTTGCGAGCGGCCGAACCAGAAGAACAATGTTGCGGCTGCAAACGTGGCGATGCCGAATGAAAAAGAGTTGTAGACCAGTGAGAACTGGCCTGCGGTCAAAGCTTCCATGTGATGGCTCCGAATGCCGATGGCGGCTGGTGATGGTTTTTTGCCCTGCCGGGCGCGTGATGGATCCAGGTGTGATCAACGCGGCGGGAAAAAAGCGACCCCGAACGCGACTCCCAGTCAATACCGGCGCCAGCGAACAGCTCGTCCTGCATTGAACCGGCAGCGAACCGTTTGGTGGCTCAGGTATCAGCTCGCTTCCTTGCAAGCGGAACGGAGTTAACTCTCGTTCAGGTGTAGGAAATGTGTATTGGAACTCACATTTCCGATGACCGATCGCAACGCGGGTTTCGGCACTGACATTTCGAATTCAATCGGCGACGCTTCACGCTCAACGAGGGGCATGCTCAGAAATTCACCCGCAGCTCACGCTGATGCTCATGCTCATGGGGTGTGCACAAAACGAGTTGAGCGTGTTCTTTTGAGCAACGAGATTAGCGACGGATAGCCTTGCGGAATATCGATGCCGACCGTCGTTGGAAATTGTCTATAGCCTGTCTCGTCGAAGTTCGTGTTGCCGCTTGTGCTGGCCTTCGGGGATCAATGCGGCCGATGTCGGTGCCGCCGGCGGCCACCACCGCTTTGTTTCCGTAGCAAGTAAAGACTTAGCAACGCCCAGGTAGTCCTCGAAGTAGTTCGAGTCGAAAGCGACGGAAGCCATCGAGCCGCGGCGGTGGCGCCAGTAAACATCAGCGGTGCCATCTCAAACACCAGTAGCGATCAAACCGGCTCCACGTCACGCAGCCAGTTCGGCGCTGCCCTGGCATAGAACGTCGATCCAAGACGCGTCGGCATTTCCGCGCCCAATAAGATTCGGATTCGGGCCTGAGAATCGGGCATGACTTCGACTATTGCGGCCGCGTCGAACGCAGTGCCAGCTGCGCCGAGTGCGCCAAAGCACCTCCACGCCATCGGTAGCGTATTAACGCAATCGCTCCCGGAGCCGTCGATTTAGCGGACCGAACCCCGCGATCGCGCCGAGTAAGTTTCGCCCCCAAAACGGTCAAAAGACTTGTAATCTAAATACGAATCATTATTATTACGGTAGTTAAGGAGTAATTTTCATGTTTGCCACCCTACTCTTGGTATTCCGTGAGGTCCTTGAGGCGGCCCTGATCGTCAGCATCGTCGCGGCGGCTACGCGCGGTGTCGCCGGCCGAGGCGGCTGGATCGGCGCCGGACTGGCGCTCGGCCTGCTTGGCGCCGGGCTAGTGGCCGCATTCGCCGGTGGCATCGCCGACGCCATGAGCGGCATGGGTCAGGAATGGTTCAACGCCGCGGTATTGCTGGCCGCCGTGCTGATGATCGGCTGGCACGTGGTCTGGATGGCTCGGCATGGCCGAGAGCTGTCCCAACACATGAAGTCGGTCGGCAACGCGGTGACGACCGGGAGCCGACCACTGACCGCGCTCATGTTGGTCGTGGCCCTAGCCGTGCTGCGCGAAGGTTCGGAGGTTGTGCTGTTCGGGTACGGGCTGTTGGCTGGTGGCTCGTCGGCGGGTTCGCTGGCCATGGGCGGCGCACTGGGCTTGGTGATCGGCGTCGCGGTCGGTTTCGGGCTGTATCTTGGCTTGCTGAAAATCCCGATGCGGCATTTCTTCTCCGCCACCAACGGTCTGCTGGTGCTGCTCGCCGCCGGTTTGGCCAGTTCGGCCGCCGGCAAACTGGTTCAGGCCGACGCCTTGCCCACCCTAATCGACACGCTTTGGGATTCGTCTTGGTTGCTTACCGAAGATTCGTTGGTTGGCCACACCCTGCATATCTTGATTGGCTACACGGCGCAGCCCAGCGGTATTCAAATGATTTTTTACGCTGTCACCGTCGTCGTCCTGCTTGTCGGCATGCGTCTGTCGCGCCTTCCTTCCCCGCCGCCCGTGGCCAGATCGCCGCGCGCCCTTGCCTGACCCCGGAGACCCGATGCGATACGTTCTAATGCTTCTGCTGAGCTTGGTTGCTGCGTCCGCCCACGCCGAGATCAAGGAATACACCTTGACCCTGCGCAACCATCGCTTCGTGCCCGCCGAGCTGACGATCCCGGCCAACACCAAAGTCAAATTGGTGGTGGTCAACGAGGACGCAACGCCGGAGGAGTTTGAGAGTCACGAGCTCAATCGCGAAAAGATCGTCACCGGCAAGGGCCGAATCAGCGTCTATGTCGGTCCGCTGAAACCGGGCCGCTATCCATTCTTTGGCGAGTTCCATATGGATACCGCACAGGGCGTCTTGATCGCGAAGTAAGCGCGCGACACAAGCACGCGACGCCGTAGCAAACGTTTCCAGATCCGGGGCCCGTCCCTGGCCACTATCGTTTTGCCCTCACCATGAGACTTTCCATGAAATTCCATCGCCTACCCCACCCGACACTGTCGCTGCTCGCCTTCGCGCTCGCCATCGTCGCCGCCACGCCGGCACTTGCCGGGCCAGCCAACAAGGTCTACCGGCCCGTGGTTGAGAAAGGCGAAACCGAGTTCGAACTGCGCGGCGGTTATCGCGATTTCGCGGGCTCGGCTAATGAATACGCGACCGTGTTTGACGTCGGCTATGGCGTTACTGATCGCTGGCAGACCGAACTAGTGCTCGAGTATTCGGGCCTGACCGGTCAAGGCGGCAAGCTCGAAGCCATGGAGTGGGAGAACGTGTTCGTGCTCACCGAGCAGGGCAAGCACTGGATTGACGTAGGCCTGCTGGTCGAATACGAACATCGCTTCGCTAGCGGCCCCGACGAACTGAAAGTCGGCCCGCTATTCATGAAGGAAATCGGCCCGACCATCGCCAATCTCAACTTGATCTTTGAACGGCAGGTCGGTCCGGGCGCGAGCAGCGATATCGAACTTGACTACGCCTGGGAAGTGAAGTGGCGAGGCACGCAGAGCCTGGAGTGGGGCGTGCAGGGTTTCGGCGGCCTCGGCAAGCTGGACAACGTTGGGCAGGACGATAGCCACAGCATCGGTCCGGCGCTGTTCGGCAAGAAGCGGCTGGCCAGCGGAAACAAGCTTGGCTTCGATGCGGCCGTGTTGGCCGGCATCAACGACGCCGCACCGGACGTGACCGTACGCTTCGAACTTGAATACGAAATGTATTGAGCGTGCCCATCCGTTCGCTAGGCGCGTCGCGTCCGGCTAGAAAATCCAGACTGGTTCAATTCGCGCGTGTCGCCTTGGCCGACGGCGACTCAAACAGCGTCTTCGCGCTGCCCATTTCCGGCAGGATGTAGACCACGCCGTTGGTCTTGATGAAGGCCGGGCTGACAACTTTTGCGTAGAAGTTCAGCGGCACATTGATGCATCCGAACGAAATTCGGTTGTCTTCCGAGGTCGGGCTGCGCAAGCGCTCGGCGCGGTGTTCGGCGGGCTGGCCTTTGACCACCGGATGCAGCGCAATCGAGGCGGCGTAGTCGATCAACAGGATCTCGCCGCCATGCAGGTCGTGATCGATCGACGCCATGAAACGACCCGCCGGCGTAATGCGATCAGCCGGTGCGATCGCCGACAGTTTTCGGCTGCCGATACCGGTGTCGGAGTGGTCACCGCGCGCCATGCCCAGCAAGGCGGCGTCAGCGCCTTGCAGGTGGCCGCCGGCATCGAACACGAACACACGCGCATTGACTTTGTCGACGATCAAG
>JBBSAA010000119.1:0-8574 GCA_038252715.1 Lysobacterales bacterium
AGGTAAGCGCATCGAATACACCGGACCGATGATCAAGCGCGCGGCGCCGACCGAAGCGGACTACGTCACCCTACAGCCGGGCGAAACCAAACGCATCAGTGTCGACCTCACTGGCGCCTATGACCTCTCGCAAGGCGGCCAGTACGACGTACGTTTCAAGTCCTACTTGCAAGGCGCTCGCACTGAGCGCGGCCGCATCATCGCCAAAAAAGGCGGCCTGATGGCCACGCTGGAAAGTGCGCCGCTGCGATTGTGGATCGATGCGTCCAGCCCACTGCGCGCGCTCAAGAAAGCCGAGGCGCCATCCGTGGCCAAAGCGACGAACGTCGTGAACGGCGTGACCTTTGTCGGCTGCACCAGCGCGCGCCAAACCTCCGCTGGGCAAGCGGTAGTGGCCGCACGCAACTATTCCGAGAACGCCAAGGGCTATTTGAACCTGGGCACGGTTGGCTCGCGCTACACGACGTGGTTCGGCGCCTACACGAGTTCGCGCTACGGCACCGCCAAGTCGCATTTCGCCAAGATCGATACCGCGCTCGACCAGACCGGCGGCAAGATCAAGATCAACTGCGGCTGCACGCAGAATTACTACGCTTACGTGTATCCGAACAAGCCGTACGAGATCTTTGTTTGCAACGCATTCTGGAGCGCGCCGCTCACCGGTACCGATTCCAAGGCTGGCACCTTGGTGCATGAGATGAGCCATTTTGACATCGTGGCCAACACCGACGATGTCGTCTATGGCCAGGCCGGCGCCAAGAGCTTGGCGATCAGCAATCCAACCGACGCGTTACGCAATGCCGACAGCCATGAGTATTTTGGCGAGAATAACCCGGCGAACAATTGACCGCCGGCCGATGCAACACGAGACGAACGACCCGCTTCGGCGGGTCGTTTTTCTTTGAGCCAGTGCGACATTAGGGCGAACATCGACACTTACGTTCGGATCTTGAGCTACCGGCGCCACATCAATCACCCTTGGCCGTCATGAAATCGCCTGCATTGCCATGGCACTTGAGGGTGGATGGCAGACACGGGCGATCTTAGTGAGAGGAAGCCTGGGCCCGAACGGGCTGCACTCGCCGATCGCCGTCCGTCAGTCAATCAGGCTCGCGGCGCACCCGAGGGCAGCCAATTAAGAACGCCCTTGCTGGCCACGTTGCGCAGAATCGTCGCGCTAGGCGCATCTTTTGCTCTCTAAGGCACCGCCTACGCCCCGCCAATTCTGGCGGCAACGAAATTTTTCTACTTGTTACCGCATCCTTTGGCTCGCCACCCCACTCTTAGGGGTGTGGGTGACCTATCCACCTCTGCCCCAACTTTAAGGAATTCCCAATGTCCGCACGTCACAACGCAATGATCTCCGGCCTTGCCCTCGCCGCCGCCCTCGGCTCAGCCCTTGCTTCAATCAGTCCGGCACAGGCTGCCGATGGCGCGAGCGCGAGCAAGGAAAAGTGCTACGGCATCGCCGCTGCCGGCAAGAACGACTGTGCCGCCGGCCCGGGCACCAGCTGCGCCGGCACGTCTACCAAGGATCAGCAAGGCAGCGCTTGGAAGTACGTACCGACCGGTACCTGCGTGACCACCGCCTCGAAAACCTCACCGACCAAGTTTGGCCAACTGACGCCCTATACCGCGGCGAAAGCCAAGGCGAACGGCTGATCTGAACCGTCCGCAGGTCAATGACGACGCCATGACTATGCCTTCGCCAAAGACACAGCGCTCCTATGCACTATCGAACCTTGCCGGCCTGCCGACCCGGGCCGGCATCGGGTTCAAGCCCCAGCATCTCGTGGACTTATTGGATGATCTGGCGCCGCCGGGCTTCATCGAAGTCCATGCCGAGAATTACTTCGGTGCCGGCGGATTGGCGCATGCCCACCTCACGCGGTTGCGGGAACGTTTTCCGCTGTCATTGCATGGGGTTGGCCTGTCGATAGGCGGGCCTGAACCGCTGGACGAAGCGCATTTGGCAACGCTGTCTGCCTTGATTCAGCGTTACGAACCGGCGTCGTTTTCCGAACATCTGGCTTGGTCTTCCCACGGCGGCAGCTATTTCAACGACCTGCTGCCACTGGTCTATTCCGAGGCGAGCCTCGAGCTGGTTTGCGATCACGTTGACCGCGTGCAGGAGCGGCTAGGCTGCAAAATGCTGCTGGAAAACCCAGCGACCTATATCGAATTTTTCGCCAGCGATATTGATGAGACCGAATTCATCCGCGAGGTGGTTCGCCGTACCGGCTGCGGCCTGCTGCTGGACGTAAACAACCTGCATGTCACCTGCACCAATCACCAGCGCGATGCGGAGGCGTATCTTGCTGCACTGCCGCTGCACGCCGTTGGCGAAATTCATCTCGCCGGACACGCCATCGATGATGATCCGTCCGGCCTACTGCTGATTGACAGCCACGGCGCACCGGTAGCTGGGGCTGTTTGGTCAATCTATGCGCGGGCGCTTGCCGACACCGGCCCGGTGGCGAGCTTGATCGAGTGGGACAACGACGTCCCGGACTACGCCACGCTTCGTGCCGAGTCGCGCAAGGCCGATCTCATGCTTGCAGCCATCCAATCGCCCCAGCCGACGAGGACGAATTGATGGATTGCCAGCACGCGACCACCTTCTCGGCCGCCTTACTGGACCCCGGCTTGCCCGGGCCGGAAATCGTGTCGCGCAACCCAGTCGATCGCGAGCGGCGTTTCAATATCTACCGGAACAACGTTTTTTCCTCGCTGATTGATGCGCTTGCGAGCACATTTCCAGTGGTCAGTGCCTTGGTCGGCGACGAGTTCTTTCGCGCCATGGCCGGCGGGCATGTGGCGTCTTCACCGCCCTGCTCGCCCGCACTGACCACGTATGGCGGCGATTTCCCACAGTTCCTCCGCAATTTTGAACCGGTCGCAGGCTTGCCCTACCTTGCGGACATTGCGCAATTGGAATTCTTACGCGTCCAGTCCCACCACGCGGCGGATGCTGCGGCACTGAGCGCTGAGCAATTCCACTGCCTGCTGAACGAGCCGGATCGCCTCGCATCCTTGCAGATAGAAGTGCACCCCGCCTGCCATTGGCTTGGTGCTCAATCGCCGGTGTTCTCATTGTGGTCCGCGCATCAGCAAGCGGCGCCCAACCTCGCTTCAATTGACCTCGATGTCGCGCAAGACGTAGTCATTTTTCGCAGCAATTATGACGTCCAGGTCCTGCTTTTGCCTGAGGGCGGCGCTGCCTGGCTGGATGCCCTCGCACGGGGCGACAACCTCGCAGCGGCGACGGCAAAGGCCGCGACGTCGGCCTCGCACCTAGACGTGTCCCGATTGCTATCGGTAGTAATCGAACACGGTCTAGCCGTGCGACTCGTTTCATCCCCTGGAGACTGACCGTGACCTCAATGCCATTCGAAACCGCGGCACTGCCGGTGCGACTGCATCAGCGGGTGGTGGCCATCCTCAGCAAGATCCCGCATTCGTTCATCGCGTTTCTCGGCCGTTTCTCCATCGCCGCCGTGTTCTGGCAGTCTGGTCAGACGAAGGTGGAAGGCTTTGCAATCGACTTGGTACACGGCGTGGTCCAGTGGGGAATGCCACATCTTTCCGAGTCGGCGGTCGATTTATTTCGCGACGAGTACGCCCTGCCCCTGCTGGCACCGGAACTTGCCGCGATAATGGCCGCCACGGCCGAACACGTGTTGCCGATCTTCATCCTGCTCGGCCTCGGCACACGGTATGCAGCACTGGGATTGCTCGGCATGACCTTGGTCATCGAGATCTTCGTTTACCCGAACGCGTATCCGGTACACGGGACATGGGCGACGATCTTGCTCTACCTCGCTGCGCGCGGTCCGGGCCGGCTGTCGATAGACCATTGGCTCGCCAAGCAGTACCAGCAAATGAGTCAGGGTAACTAGCGCCACTTGCGCGCAAGCGCGTCGGCCTTATGCTGTCGGTGATTCCTTCATTGCGGACACCATGGACAGCACCAGTTTGCTTTACCTCCTCTCAGCGATCCTGATCCTCGTGGGCCTCGCTGGCACCATTCTGCCGGCCCTGCCCGGGCTGCCGCTGATGTTCGTGGGCATGTTGCTTGCGGCTTGGGTGGATGGGTTCGAACGCGTCGGCGCCGGCGCCTTGGTGTTGCTGGCGATCATCATGTTGTTGGCGCTTGCCGCTGATGTGCTGACGTCAATTTATGGTGCGAAACGCGCCGGCGCCTCGAAACACGCAATGTGGGGTGCTGCATTGGGCACGTTCGCCGGATTCTTCTTCGGCTTGCCGGGGTTGGTGCTCGGGCCTTTCGTCGGCGCCGTGGCTGGCCAGAAAATCCAAGGCGGCGATTGGCGCAGCGCCTCGCGCATCGGCGTGGCCACTTGGCTCGGCTTGGCGGTCGGCACGGTGATCAAGCTCGCGCTGGCGACGCTGATGTTCGTGGTGTTTGCCGTGGCGTGGCTTTGGTAGTCGCGCGGACCTTGATCGCCAGCAAGCTGGCTCCTTCAGCAAAATGTAGGAGCCAGCTTGCTGGCGATAAGGTTCAAAACGAAAAGCGCGAACTACAGCTCCCGCAGTGTCACCGACGGCGGTGCCGACAATATGCGGCGGGTGGCCAACATGCCGGCAACGATGGCCGATACCGTGCCGATTGCGGCACTGGTGCCGATCAATTGCCAATCGGGCGTCCACGGCAGGTTGAACACCTGCTTGGCAATCACTCCGGCCAGCACGGTGGCGGCGATCGCCGCGGTCAGTCCAGCCAATAGGCCGATGACCGCAAACTCCGACGCTTGCGCCAACAAGAGTTGCCGGCGACTGCCGCCCAACACGCGCATGACCGCGCCTTCAAGCAGCCGTTCATCCTGCGACGCACTCACTGAGGCGAACAACACCAGCAACCCGGCCGCTAGCGAGAAATAGAACACCGCTTCAACCACCATCGACACTTGGTCCACGGTGCCGCGGACCTGGTCGAGCACGGCATCGATATCAATCACAGACAAATTGGGAAATTCATTCACCAAGCCATTGGTGAACCCGGTTTGTGACTTCGACACGTGCACGGCACCGATATAGCTGGCCGGATACCCTTCCAGCGAGCCGGGGGACGCGATTACGAAAAAGTTGGGCTGGAAACTCTCCCAGTCAATTTTCCGGAAACTCGTCAACTTGGCCTGATACGGCTGGCCGGCAATGTCGAAGCCAATTCGATCACCGAGCTTCCAGTCCAAGGTTTTTGCATATCCCTCTTCCACCGACAACTGCGGCGCGCCGCGGTAGTCGCTCGGCCAAAACGAACCATCGACGACTTGGTTGTCTGCCCGCAGCGCTGCGGTGAAACTGATATTGAACTCTCGCTCCGCGCGGCGCTGGGCCTGGCCACCGTCATCGGCGGACGCGAAATCCTTGCCGCTGGTCGCCTTGCCATTCACATCGGTTAGTCGGCCACGAATCATTGGGTACAACACTGGCGCGCGCACGCCTGCGGCCGCCAACTGTTTGGCGACGCCGTCCACTTGCTCCGGCTGCACATTGATGATGAAGCGATTCGGCGCATCTGCCGGCAGCGCTTGTTGCCAGCGCGACAGTAGGTCGGTGCGAACGAAAGTCAGCAGCAACAAGACCATGAGGCCCAATCCGAGCGATGAAATCTGCGCAACGCTTGCACCCGTGCGACGGCTGACGTTCGCCAAGCCATACCGCCAAGGACCGGTCATGCGCGAACGCAAGCGACGCACCACCGCGATCAAAGCAAACGCTAGCACCGACAACACCGCGAGCGTCCCCATGATGCCGACCAGCATCGCCGTGCCCAGCGTCGGTGAACCGGCCTTCCACCACAGCAAGACGCCTAGGCCGACGAGGCCAACCGCGCCGGCAATCCATGCACTGGGCTCCGCGGCGTCGAGGTCGCGGCGCAACACGCGCAGCGCCGACACCCGTCGCAGCGCCAGCACCGGTGGCACACCGAAGGCGAGCAGTACGGTGAGCCCCACTCCAAATCCCTCCAGCGCCGGCAGCCAGCTTGCCGCAGGAATCGCGACCTTCAGCGCGCCGGCTAGCCAATGACCGATTACCGCCTGCAAGCCCAGCGCGAACAGCACGCCGGCGCCGCTGCCAAGCAAGCCCAGGATCAAAAGTTCACCGACGTGGATGCCGACCAAAGTGCGCTGGCTCGCACCGAGGCAACGCATGACTGCACTGCCCTGCAAATGGCGGGCACTGTGGCGTCGCGCGGCCATCGCTACCGCTACCGCTGCAAGCACCACCGATACCAAGGCGGCTAAACCGAGGAAGCGTCCGGCACGATCGAGCGCACTGCGAATTTCCGGGCGCGCATCCGCCGCCGTCTCCAAGCGCTGACCGCGATCCAGCGCCGCTTTCGCGCGCGCGATGAACGTCTCGACGGCAGCAGGCTCACCGGCGACCACCAAGCGATAGGTAATCCGACTGCCTTCTTGTTCCAAGCCAGTGGCGGGAAGATCGGATAGATTCAGGAACACTTTCGGCCCGGCGGCGAAGTAATTCAGGGCCGAGTCCGGTTCTTGCGTCACCAAGGCGACTAAGCGCAGCGCGGAGTTTCCGACATGGACCTCGTCACCGATCGTTGCTCCCAGCGTTTGCGCACCCGCCTGCGACAGCCAGACCGTGCCGGGTCGGGGCACGCTCGGAGCAAGGGTATCGGGCCCATCCGTGGTCAAACGCAGCGTAAAGCTGCCGCGCAGTGGGAAGCCCTCGCCCAAGGCGCGCACTTCACCTAGGCGCAAGGATTCACCGACCCGAACCATGCTCGGGAAGCCGCGCGTCTCGGTCCGTTTTAGACCAGGAGCGTTAGCCATCGCCAACCATTTCGGCGCCAAGGGCTCATCGGCGCGCAACACGGCATCACCGCCGAGCAGTCGGTTTGCCTCCAGCGACAGCGCGCGCTCGGCCCGATCGGTCAGGAAGCCGACCGCCGTCACCGCCGTCACTGCCAGCACCAGCGCGGCCAGCAGGATGCGAATTTCCCCGGCGGCAAGGTCTCGTATCAGCTGGCGCCATGCCAGCCCGGGCACCTTCATGCCGACACCAAACGGCCAGAGTCGAGGCGAATCACCCGCGAGCAGCGTGAGGCGAGGCGTTCGTCGTGCGTCACCAATACCAAGGTCGTGCCGCTCTGGGCGTTGAGTTCAAACAACAGGTCAACAATGGCGCGACCGGTTTCTGTATCCAGGTTGCCGGTGGGTTCATCGGCGAACAGCAAGCTTGGCCGCGTGACAAACGCACGCGCCAGCGCGACGCGCTGCTGCTCGCCACCAGAAAGCTGCCGCGGGTAATGGTCCAGGCGTTCACCCAGGCCCACGCGGGTAAGGATTGCGCGCGCCGGCGCCTCGGCATCGCGATCACCGCGCAACTCTAGCGGCAGCATCACATTCTCAAGCGCAGTGAGCGCCGGCAGAAGTTGGAAACTCTGGAAGACAAAACCGACTTTCTCGCCGCGAACACGCGCGCGGCCATCTTCATCTAGCGCTGACAACACCGTGTCATCAAGCCTGACCTCGCCCGTACTGGGCACATCCAAGCCCGCCAACAGCGACAGCAACGTGCTCTTTCCTGAACCGGAGGCACCGACGATGGCAACGGCTTCACCCGCTGCAATGGTAAAACTGACGCCGTCGAGGATCGTCAACTCGTGATCTGGCAGGCTGACGCGTTTGCCCAAGTCCTCGGCGGTGAGGCTGCCGCCAGCGCGCGACGCGGCCGGGGCCGTTGAATTTTGCGTCTGCGCCGCAATGGATGAGGTCATGAGCGAAGGAACCTTTGGAATGAATACTAGACATGGAGTGTGGCGCAGCCTAGTTCAACGGGGCGTGTTGGTCTTTTTTGCCGGCTGGCTGCTGGTCGGGCCCGCGCTGGCGGGAACGGCACCGTCGCGGACCGTGCTGGTCATGGGCGACTCACTGTCGGCCGCATATGGCCTGTCGGCCTCGCAAGGTTGGGTCGCGCTGACCGCCGATCGTATGAAGGCGACTCATCCTGCCTGGCGGGTAGTCAATGCCAGCATCAGTGGCGACACCACCGCCGGCGGTGCTGGGCGCATTGCATCAGAGCTGGCGCGGGTGAAGCCCGCCGTGGTGGTGATTGAATTGGGCGCGAACGATGGCCTGCGCGGACTGTCGCTGGCCCAGACGCGCGCCAATCTCGACAAGATGATCGTTGCCGCGAAGGCGTCGAAAGCAAGGGTCTTGCTAGTAGGCATGCGCCTGCCGCCGAATTTCGGACCCGATTACACGCGCGGTTTCGAAAGCAACTACGTCGAACTGTCGAAGCTGCGGCAGACGACGCTGTTGCCGTTCTTGCTGGCCCCGGTCGCCGCCGACCGCAAGAATTTTCAGGCCGACAACATGCATCCAGTCGCCGCAGCGCAACCGAAATTGCGCGATCATGTGTGGACCAAGCTGGCGCCGATGTTGAGGTGACGCGAATTTGTTGACGGAAAAGACCGCGGCTTACGCCGCGCCTACATTGCGGCGATGGAGGCGCGGCGTAAGCCGCGATCTTTAGAACGTCGCCTAAGCAGGTCCGGCCAAGACGACAATCTCATCGTGCTCGTGC
>JBBSAA010000120.1:0-8542 GCA_038252715.1 Lysobacterales bacterium
GTTGGAAGGTTCCACACAAATCCCTCCACCGCCTTGGCGAAATCGTCAGTCAGGCGCTTGTAGGGATTTTGCGCTGGTCCCTTGAGCAGCACGATCAGTCGGTACGAATTGTTCTCGACCGCATAACTCACCGCGCGCAACCCATTGGGCAGTCTTCCGTCGAAGCGGCCGCCACTGATTCCGCCGACCTTTACCGGTTTTGCATCCTTGGCCGATAGTGACGGGTCAAACGGGTTGCCAATCTTGACGGCCGTATCCAGCGCATCAAACGGCTCGCCGCCCGATGCTGCGTGCACGTAAGTGATGATGAAGACCGCGCGGGGCAGGTCGCCGGCCTTGCTGAACACAATGATTCCGCTGGGTTCTCCGGTCGATGGATCAATCTTCTCGTCCTGGCTGAGGATGGCTAGACCATCAGGAATTGCCAGGTCGCCGACTCCAGTCTTGACGGTCTCTGCGAGTGCCGGACATGACATGGCCGAGAACAGTGAAAACAGTAGAGCCAATGAACGACGCATTGTGTTCCTTTCGGCGAATGAACCGATTTCAGGTTGGCAAGCTGTTTGTTTGTCGCTGATGCGCACGGAATAAAGACCGGGCACTCATTGCCCAGTCTTGATCGTCGTCCACAGCCGCACGCGGTCGCGTTGCGCTTGGGCTTCCAGCGTCTGCGGATCAACCAAGGTCGCCAGCACGGCCGGCGGCGGATAAATCAGCGGGTCATTGGCGATCTCCGGGTCTTGGATCGCGCGCGCCGCCACGTTCGGGCTGGCGTACGCAACGAAGTCGCTGATGCCGGCAGCGACCTTGGGCTGCATCAGGAAATTCATGAACGCCAAGGCGTTATCCGGATGCGGCGCATCCTTGGGCATCGCCATCACGTCAACCCAGCGCACTGCACCTTCCTTGGGGATGATGTATTGCAGCTCAACGCCATTGCCGGCTTCCTCGGCGCGATCGGCGGCTTGGAAAATATCGCCCGAATAGCCCACCGCCATGCAGATGTCGCCGTTGGCGAGGTCCTCGATGTACTGAGAGGAATGGAAGTAGCGGATGTTCGGGCGGATTGCTGCGAATGCCGCCTTGACCTTTTCATTTTGCTCGGCATTGGCGGTGTTTGGATCCAAGCCCTGCCACATCAGGGCAGCGGCAAACGCTTCTTGCTCGTCGTCGAGCATGCCGATGCCGCATTTGCCTAGCTTGTTGGAATATTTTGGGTCGAACAGCAGGGCCCAGCTGTCGAGCGGTACGTTTGCGCCGAGCAATTGCTTGACCTTCTTGACGTTGACGCCCAATCCGGTCGTGCCCCACATATACGGCAACACGTGCGTATTGCCCGGGTCGAGGCTTTCGAGCGACTTGAGGATCGCGGGGTCCAGATTGCTGGCATTGGGCAGCTTGGATTTATCCAGCGTGGCGAAGACGCCAGCCTCGATTTGTTTCTGGGCATACGGCCGCGCCGACGGGAACACCACGTCGTAACCGGACGCACCGGCCATCAGCTTCGATTCGAGCATTTCATTGGAGTCGTAAACGTCGTAGACGACCTTGATACCGGTCGCCTTGGTGAACTCAGCGATGGTGTCTTCGGCGATATAGTCCGACCAGTTGTAGACGTAAACGACCTTGTCCTTGCCCTTGTCGGCCGGTTTTGCGGCGGCTGTCGTAGCGTCAGGCGAGGATCGGCCGCAGGCGGCAAGCAGGAGGAGGCTGGCGAGCAGGCTCAGGCGCAGGGTCATGACGGGCTCCGGATCGGGGGAAGGGCCATGGTCGGCGGGGCGGGCGAGGCTGTCAACGCGGATGCTGGCTAGGCGAGGTTGCTGGACACGGTCATCTGGACAACGCTGGGTTGCAGGCGTGGGCTTTGCGTTGTCTACCAGTAGGCCTTATCTATGGGGCATTCCCGCTTTCCCGAGCCAACCATGAGCACGTCTTCCGCCCCCACGCCGCGCCCGGTCGCCCGTCGCCTGCGCGGCCAAGCCGCCAGCGATGGCGCCGGGGTCCGCCTGACCCGCGTCATCGGCACCAATCAATTGCCCGATCTGGATCCGTTCCTGATGCTGGACGAATTCGGCTCGGACAAACCCGGCGACTACCTGGCCGGCTTCCCCTCGCATCCGCACCGGGGTTTCGAGACCGTGACTTACATGCTCGACGGACGCATGCGCCACAAGGACAACCACGGCAACGAGGGTCTGCTGACGCCCGGTTCGGTCCAGTGGATGACCGCTGGCCGCGGCATCGTGCATTCGGAAATGCCCGAGCAAGAACAAGGTTTGATGCGCGGCTTCCAGCTTTGGGTCAACCTGCCGGCGAAAGACAAGATGACCGAACCCAAGTACCAAGAATTTGGTGCCGATCGCATCCCTGAAGCGACGCCGGATACTGGCGTGCGCGTGAAAGTCATTGCTGGTCGCGTCGGTGAAGTCGTCGGGCCGGTGGTGCAGCCGGCGACGGATCCCACGTACCTGGATATCGCGCTCGCGCCGGGCGCGTCGTTCGAGCAGGTATTGCCGGCGGGGCACAACGTGTTCGCTTATGTGTATGAGGGCGCGTTGCATCTGCCGGGCGAAGACGTGGGCGCGAAAGGTGACTTACTGGTGTTCGGCGCGGGCGAGTCGGTGACGCTGTCAGCCGGCGGCGCGCGCGCGCGGGTAATTCTGGTTGCTGGCCGTCCGCTCAAGGAACCGGTCGCGCGTCACGGTCCGTTTGTCATGAACACCCGCGAGCAGATCATGCAGGCCTTCGTGGATTTCCAGGAAGGGCGCTTCTAGTTTAAAAGTTGGTCGCGAGCTTACGCCGCTCCTACGGAATTTCTTGTAGGAGCGGCGTAAGCCCGCGACGTCGCCACATCAATTCCTTCTCGTACATCCTGCACCCGTAGGAGCGGCGTAAGCCCGCGACCGAATCAACGCTCCGGCAACGGAATAAATTCAGTCTCACCCGGCACTTGCCCAAGCCGATTTTCAGCCCATGCCAACTTCGCGGCTTCAATCCGCTCGCGCGAGCTGCTGACGAAGTTCCACCAAACATGCCGCGGCCCATCGAGAGGTGCGCCGCCCAGCAGCATCACCCGCGACTGACCGACCGAGCGCAGCGTCGGCAGGCTGTCGGTATCAAGCACCACCAAATGCGCATTAGCTAGCGCTTGCCCATCAAGCAACAGCTGGCCCGACACCGGGAACAAGGCGCGTTCGACATGCTCGGCAGGAATGGCCAGTTCGGCGCCGTCTTGCATTTCGATCGACACATACAGGGTGTCGCTGAGTACCGCGACCGGTGATCGTTCGCCAAACGCATGCCCGGCAACAATCGTGAGCCGCAGGCCGTCGCGATCCAGCACCGGCAGGCTAGCCTTGGGGTGGTGCGCAAAAGTCGGCGCCATTTCCTCATGATCTTGCGGCAATGCGACCCAAGTTTGCAGGCCATGAAACGCATGCTCGACGTTGCGCAGGCGCGCGGGCGTGCGTTCGGAGTGGGCGATGCCTCGGCCGGCGGTCATCCAGTTGACGTCGCCGGGATTGATTTCCTGCACGGTCCCTAGACTGTCGCGATGCATCATCGCGCCTTCCCACAGATAGGTCACCGTGGCCAAGCCGATGTGCGGGTGCGGACGCACGGCGATGGGCTGTTCGCCACCCAAGATGGCTGGGCCGATATGGTCAAAAAAAACGAAGGGCCCGATGTTTCTGCGCTGCAAACTGGGCAGTACGCGACCGACGCTGAAGCCGCCAAGGTCGTGCATTTTTGGCGCGATGATGGTCGGCATGGCGGGCTCCGTTGCGACTGACAGTGCGCAAAGCATGCCATGGCCTAGCAGCACCGAGGACATCGCCGCTGCAACGCTGTGTCATTGCGCTGCGCGCCGCAATGCTCATTACCTCAAATGCGGTGTAACACGCCGCTGCAGCAATGAAATCAATACCGGATCCATGTAGCCATAATCGTCGCTGACGCCAAGGCAAATTAGCGACTTCCCGCGCAATTCCTCGCCGAAACGCCGAGTCAGTTCGCGTTTATGCACCGCTTCCATCACGAATATGACGTCCGCCGTGGCCAGATGCTCGCGCGTCAGCACCTCATCGGCATCACGCTTGAGTCCTGCCGACGCCACCGTGATTCCCGGCCAAGTGCGGAATACTTCTTCGGCGGTCGGGCTGCGCAGCCGATTGCGACTGCAGATGAACAGGACGTGCGTCAAGACTTCAGCAAGGTCAGCAGTCCGCGTGCCGTCCGCAGCCGCGACGTGGCATCAGGCAATTCCATGCGCAGGCGCAGCTTGTCGGGGCCGTCCATCGAATAGACCTTTGGCTGTGACTGGATCAGGCGAATGATCGACATGGGATCGACCTTGGGCTGAGCGAGGAAATGCACGCGCCCACCCTTATCGGCCAAGTCAATCTTGCGCAGGCCCAGGCGCGTCGCCTCAAGCTTGAGTTCGGTCACCGCGAACAGCTGCTTGGTTTGCTCGGGCAGGATGCCGAACCGATCCACCATCTCAACTTGCAGCTCGCGCAGCGCATCTTCATCGCGCGCCGAGGCGATACGTTTATACAAGGTCAGGCGAGCATGCACGTCGGGCAGGTAGTCTTCCGGAATTAGCGCCGGAATATGTAGCTCGACTTCTGCGCCATGCCGAATCGTCGGGTCGAGATCGGGAATCTTGCCTTCGCGAATCGAGCGCACCGCGCGTTCGAGCAATTCGGTGTACAGCGAGAACCCAATCTCAGCAATTTGACCGGACTGGCCTTCGCCTAATAGCTCGCCGGCGCCACGGATTTCCAAGTCGTGCGTGGCCAAGGTGAAACCCGCGCCCAGTTCTTCCAGCGACGCCAAGGCATCCAGACGCTTCTCGGCGTCGCCGGTCATCGCTTTCTTGTTGGGTACGACCAAGTAGGCGTAGGCGCGATGGTGCGAGCGGCCCACGCGGCCGCGCAGCTGGTGCAGCTGCGCCAAGCCAAAGCGATCGGCGCGATTGACAATGATGGTGTTCGCGCTGGGGATGTCGATGCCCGACTCAATAATCGTCGTGCACACCAACACGTTGAAGCGTTGGCGATGGAAGTCCAGCATCACCTGCTCTAGCTCGCGCTCTGGCATCTGTCCGTGGGCGACCCGAATGCGCGCCTCGGGCACCAGCTCCTGCAGGTCGGCAGCCATTTTCTCAATGGTGTTGACTTCGTTATGCAGGAAATAGATCTGTCCACCGCGCGCCAGCTCACGCTGGAACGCCTCGCGAATTAGCGCGTTCTCCCACTGCGTCACGAACGTCTTCACCGCCAGGCGATGCGCCGGTGGCGTCCCGATGATCGACAGTTCGCGCAGGCCGCTCATCGCCATGTTCAGCGTGCGCGGGATCGGCGTCGCGGTTAAGGTGAGCAAGTGAACTTCGGCCCGCAGCGCCTTCAGCGCTTCTTTTTGACGAACACCGAATCGTTGCTCTTCATCGACGACGACCAAGCCGAGGTCGTGGAAAGTAACGTCACCCTGCAACAGGCGGTGGGTGCCCACGATCACGTCGATCTTCCCCTCGGCCAGCAAGGCTAGCGCCGACTTGATCTCTTTCGCGGTCTTGAAGCGCGATAGCACTTCCACACGTATCGGCGAATCGGCGTAGCGATCGCGGAAATTGCGGTAATGCTGCTCCGCCAGCAGGGTCGTGGGCACCAAGATGGCCACCTGTTTGCCGGCCACGGCGGCAACGAACGCTGCGCGCACTGCAACCTCGGTCTTGCCGAAGCCAACATCACCGCAGACCACACGGTCCATTGGCTGCGGCTTGCCCAAGTCGCTGAGCACGGCTTCAATGGCTGCCAGTTGGTCGGGTGTTTCTTCAAACGGAAAGGTAGCCGCGAACGGCTCGTACATCGCGCGGTCCACCGTCAGCGCCAGACCCACGCGCGCTTGCCGCCGCGCCTGAATATCCAGCATTTCTGCGGCCACATCGCGGACTTTCTCGGCGGCTTTGCGCTTGGCTTTCTCCCACGCGTCGCCACCCAGCGAGTGCAGGGGCGCGAATTCGGGCGACGCGCCAGAATAGCGACCGACCAATTGCAATTGCGCGACCGGCACGTACAGCTTGTCGCCCTTGGCGTATTCGATCAGCAAGAACTCGCCGTGCACACCGCCCGATTCCAGCGTTACCAGCCCTTGGTAACGGCCGACGCCGTGGTCTTCATGGACGATGGGCGCACCAATCGTGATTTCGCTGAGGTCACGTAGCACCTGATCGGGATCGCGGGCAGCGCGCTTGCGCCGTCTACTTTGATCGGTGCGGTCGGGAAACAGCTGGCGCTCGGTTAAGACCGTCAGTGCCGGTTCCGTGAGCGCAAAACCATCGTCGAGCGCGGCGATGGTGATCGCAAACGGGGGCAGGGTGGCGTTGGCAGAGCCTACGTCGTTCCCGGAAAAGAGATCAGTCTTGCCCGGACCTGCACTGGCAGGACGAGGGCTAGGCTTGCCGACCAGGAATTCTTCCCAGCCCGACACTGTTTCTGGCTTCAGGTCGCCAGCCGCTAGCAGCTCAATCAGCGCTTCGCGGCGGCCGGCAGAGTCCGCGGCCAGCAGCACCCGCCCAGGGTAATTGCCAAGGAAGGAACGCAGCGGCGTACCGGGCTCTTCGCCCTTTTCTGTCCACGGCAGGCGCGGGGCTGGCGTATCGCCAATCGATGCTGCCTTATCGAGCTGCGGATGCTCGGGGCCGCAAATCTCAATGCGTTCGGCGCGGTTGAACTCGGCGCGCAATTGATCGGGCGACAGGAAAATCTCGCCCGGCGGCAAGATCGGGCGCTCGACGTCGTGTCGACGCTGCTCGTAACGATCCTGCGTCTGTGCCCAGAACGCCAAGGCGGCGGCGTCCACGCCATCGCCGAGCACGACCAGGGTGTCTTTGCCCAGATGTTCGAACAGCGAGGCGGTCTGTTCGAAAAATAGCGGCAGATAATATTCAATGCCAGCCGGTGAACCGCCTTCCTTGAGGTCTTGGTACACGGGGAACTTGCGCGGATCGAAATCAAACCGCTCACTGAGTTTTTCCCGCACGCGTTTGGCGCTGGCAGCGTCGAGCGGAAATTCCCGCGCTGGCAGCAGCTTGATCGAGTCCACAGGGTGGTCTGAGCGCTGGGTCTCGGGATCGAAGCTGCGCAGCGAATCAATCTCGTCGTCAAACAACTCGATACGAAACGGCACGTCCGAACCCATCGGAAACAGATCGAGCAGAGCGCCGCGCACGGCAAAATCACCTGGGTCCAAGACCTGCGGCACGTTGCGATAGCCCGCCGCTTCGAGCCGGCGTTTCTCAATATCAAGATTGAGCTTCTGGCCCTTTTTCAGGTCGAGCGCATTTCCAGCGATCCAACTCGGCGGCGGCAGCCGCTGCAATAGCGATGACACCGGCACGACCAGGATGCCGCGCGTCGTCGTTGGCAGCCGATACAGCGCGGCGATACGCTGGGAAACAATATCCGGGTGCGGGCTGAACAAGTCGTAGGGCAGGGTTTCCCAATCCGGGAAATGCAGGACGGGCAGGGCGGCAGTCGTGTCTCCGGCTGCGCCTGCGCCGGCAAACACGCGTAGATCGTTTTCCAGCGATGCCGCCGAGTGGGTGTCGCGTGCCACGGCCAAGACCAGACCATCGTGACGGCGCGCCGCCTCGGCCAGGCCCAGGGCCAAGGCGCTGGCGCTTGCCGGGGCACGCCAATACGCGCGCTGTTGGCCGGCGCGCGGACGCGGTGGAGCGGGGAGGTTGGGGCGGGTCGTCATCAGCCCGCAAGTTTACCAGCCCAACGTGTCGCGTCGGTGAGCATGGCGCCGCGTAACGGTTAGGGAAAGTACCGGTTGATCCGGATCAGGCCCGGTGTGCCAAGGATGGCTTCCCGCTGGAAGCCCAGGGTCGCGGCCAAACGCAGCATGGCCGTGTTGTCTTCCATCACATCGCCCCACAACACCTTGAGTTCGCGCTGTGTGCACCATTCAAACAAGCGTTCCATCAACACGCGACCTAGGCCTTGCTGCGCCACGAAATGGGTGACCAGGATGCCGAACTCGGCGCGGCTTCGGTCCTCGTTGTCGCGAGCCAGGCGCGCGGCCGCGCCGATCAGCGCGTCACCGGGCGGCAAGGGCTCGGAGGCGACCACGACAAAGGCATCGTCCGGATTCGGATGGGTCAGTTGGAACAAATGCTCTTCGCCGAGCGCCTTGATCGGATGCAGGAAGCGCCTGCGTATTTCATCCTCGTTAAGCAGGTGAAACGAGGCGCGTATTGGCACGGCGTCGAGTTCGGCGATTGGGCGGATCTGCACGTGACGACCGTTCGGCAGGCACAGATTTTCGATCCGGTACGGGTCGGGCAGGGTGGACGGGCGGCGGCTGACGACTTTCACGGCCACAGGTTGCCACGATTTGTCCGGGAAGCTGCTCTAAATGGCGTGAAAATTGCGAGTTCGGCGGCCAGCGGCGGACACTAAGTTAAGAACGGACCCGAGGACGTGTCGATCTCACTGTCTTTCTTCTTCCAGACCGACGAAACCCTGCGCTGGACCAA
>JBBSAA010000121.1:0-8526 GCA_038252715.1 Lysobacterales bacterium
GCCGGAGCGTTCGCTTGAGGCGGTGAAGGGCCTGAAGAATGTGGCCCCGGAAATTCGTTACAAGCTGTCGCAGGCAGTGAAGATGCGACACACGCCGGAGCTGCATTTCCACTACGACGATTCGGTAGACAAAGGCGAGCGTATCGACGCCTTGCTGCGCGATAACCCGCCGTCGGACGATTCGGACGAATCTACCGATGGCGACGATGTCGACGGCAAGGACAGCGACGGGACGTCATCGTCGTAAAGGCGATGCCGGTTTTGTCGCCTGTGTTGCCCGAGCTGCGCCAAACCCATCCCCACCCCATCCTTCCCCTTGAAGGGGAGGGGGATCCGAGGCGATGAGCAAGATCCAACGCCCTAAACTCCCGCGAACCGTATTCCGTCCCTTGGATGGCATCTTGCTGTTCGACAAGCCCCCGGGCATGAGTTCGAACCAGGCCCTGCAGCGAGTGCGGCACCTGTTCCGCGCCGAGAAAGCCGGGCATACCGGCAGCCTCGATCCGCTGGCCACTGGCCTACTTCCCGTCTGCTTTGGCGACGCGACCAAGATTGCTGGCCACCTGCTGGGCAACCACAAGGCCTACGACACCACGGCAGTGCTTGGCGCGACGACCGATACCGACGACGCCGATGGCACGGTGTTGGTCGAGCGCCCGGTGCCGGCGATCTCCCGCGAGCTTGTTGAAACCCTGTTGCGACCGCTGACCGGGCGAATCTGGCAGCGGCCGCCGATTTATTCGGCGCTCAAGCAGGGCGGCGAACCCCTCTATGCCAAGGCCCGCCGCGGCGAAGTGATCGAGGTGCCCGAGCGCGAGGTCGATGTGGTCTCGATAGAACTGCTCGACATGACCGCCGACCGCCTCAATCTGCGCATCACCTGCGGCTCCGGCACCTATGTTCGCAGTCTCGTGCGCGATCTCGGCGAGGCGCTCGGCTGCGGCGCCCACGTCGCTAGTCTTCGTCGCCTGTGGGTTGATCCCTTCCGCGGCCGGCCTTCTTTTTCGCTGGAGGCCCTTCAGGCCTTGGCCGAGCAGGGCGAACCAACGCTGGACGCCTGCCTGCTGCCCATCGAAGCGGGACTGGTGCAGTGGCGCCAGATCCCCTTGGACGCCGACCAGGCCCGTCGACTCGGCTTGGGCCAGGCGATTTCGCTCGAGTCGTCGACTCTGGCCGGCGAAGTCATAGCCGTCACGGCCGACGGGCGCGCGCTCGGGCTTGCCGATATCGAGGCCAATGGCTTGCTGCGCGCGCGACGCCTGTTCCGCTGGGCCGCGCAGGGCTGATTGTCCCGCCGGACAACGCAATTACTGTCGGTAATCGTCTGAAAGCCTTGTCCGGGCAGGCCTCCGGACGTACAATTCCGGGGCTGATTCCAGCAAATTCCATCCAACCGGCGGGTCACGCGGTGCGTCGCCATGCGCGAGGTTCCTGCGGTCTTCGCATCACAGAGAAAAAAACATGTCCGTAGATAGCGCAAAAATCATCACCGAATTCGGCCGCGTGCCCAACGACACCGGCTCCCCGGAAGTCCAGGTCGCTTTGCTCTCGGCCCGCATCGACCAGCTCAGCGACCATTTCAAGGCCCACAAGCAGGATCACCATTCCCGCCGCGGCTTGCTCAAGATGGTCAACCAGCGCCGCAGCTTGCTGGCTTACCTCAAGAAAAAAGATGTCACGCGCTACCAGACCCTGATCGAGCGTTTGGGCCTGCGCCGCTAAGCGACAAACACAACGCGGCGCAGAAATGCGCCGCGTTTATTTTTGGCGTCCGCAAGGACGCAACACGCGGCGGGCGGGGTGCCCGTCGCGGATGATTCGACTGAAGGAATTAAAATCGTGGCGAAAGTAACCAAGACATTCCAGTACGGGCAGCATCAGGTCACCCTGGAGACGGGCGAAGTCGCGCGTCAGGCCAGCGGTGCGGTCATCGTCCGCATGGGCGACACCGTCGTGCTGGTCACGGCGGTCGGCAACAAGAACGCGAAAGAAGGCATGGACTTCTTCCCGCTCACGGTCGACTACCAGGAGCGTTTCTACGCCGGTGGCCGCATCCCGGGCGGCTTCTTCAAGCGCGAAGGCCGCGCGACCGAGCGCGAGACGCTGACGTCTCGCCTGATCGATCGCCCGATCCGTCCGCTGTTCCCGGAAAACTTCCGCAACGAAGTGCAGGTCATCGCGACCGTCATGTCGATGAACCCGGAAATCCACGCTGACATCCCGGCCTTGATTGGTGCGTCCGCTGCGCTCGCCATCTCCGGAATCCCGTTCGCGGGTCCGATCGGTGCTGCCAAGGTTGGCTACGCGAACGGCAAGTACCTGCTGAACCCCAGCACCACCGAACTGAAGACCTCGGACCTCGAGCTCGTCGTCGCCGGCACCGCGAACGCCGTGCTGATGGTCGAGTCGGAAGCCAAGGAATTGTCGGAAGAAGTGATGCTTGGCGCGGTGATGTTCGGCCATGAGCAGATGCAAGTCGCCATCCGCGCGATCAACGAACTCGCCACCGAAGTCTCCAAGGCTTCGTGGAACTGGCAGGCTCCGGCCAAGAACGACGCAATGATCGCTGCGATCGAAGCTGCGCTCGGCAACGACCTCGCCGCTGCGTTCCAGGTTCGCGACAAGCTGCAGCGCCGTGACGCGATCTCGGCCTTGAAGAAAAACGTGATGGAAACGCTGAAGCCGCAGGCCGAAGCGAATGGCTGGGCTGCCGCCGACCTATCGAAGGAATTCGGCGAGCTCGAGTACAGCACCATGCGCGCCTCGGTTCTTAAGACCAAGGTCCGCATTGACGGTCGCGACCTGTCGACGGTCCGTGCGAT
Organism: Lysobacterales bacterium; assembly: GCA_038252715.1. Classification (GTDB taxonomy): domain Bacteria; phylum Pseudomonadota; class Gammaproteobacteria; order Xanthomonadales; family Xanthomonadaceae; genus Arenimonas. Next base: position 2,823 of record JBBSAA010000121.1, read on the forward strand.
CTCGGTCCAGACCGGCGTATTGCCGCGCACTCATGGTTCGGCACTGTTCACCCGTGGCGAGACGCAGGCCTTGGTCATCGCCACCCTCGGCACCGCGCGCGATGGCCAGATCATCGACGCGATCGAAGGCGAGCACAAAGACCACTTCCTGTTCCATTACAACTTCCCGCCCTATTCGGTCGGTGAAGCGGGCCGCATGATGGGTCCGAAGCGCCGCGAAATCGGCCACGGCCGTCTCGCGCGTCGCGGTGTGCAGGCGATCATGCCGACGATGGAGAGCTTCCCGTACACGATTCGCATCGTGTCGGAAATCACCGAGTCGAACGGTTCGTCCTCCATGGCCTCGGTCTGCGGTTCCTCGCTGGCCCTGATGGACGCCGGCGTGCCGGTGAAAACGCCGGTCGCGGGTATCGCGATGGGCCTGATCAAGGAAGGCAGCGACTATGCCGTCCTGTCCGACATCCTCGGCGACGAAGATCATCTCGGCGACATGGACTTCAAGGTGGCCGGTTCGAACAACGGTATCTCCGCGCTGCAGATGGACATCAAGATCGACGGCATCACCGAAGAGATCATGAAGGTCGCCTTGGCTCAGGCCAAGGAAGGTCGTTTGTTTATCCTCGGCGAAATGGCGAAGGCGCTGGTCGCGCCGCGCGCCGAGCTGTCTGAGTTTGCCCCGCGCATGCTGACCATCAAGATCCATCCGGACAAGATCCGCGAAGTGATCGGCAAGGGCGGCGCCACCATCCAAGGCATCACCAAGGAAACCGGCACGCAGATCGACATTCAAGATGACGGCACCATTGTCATCGCGTCGGTCAATGCCGCCGCTGCCCAGGCCGCGAAAGCGCGCATTGAGCAGATCACCTCCGATGTCGAGCCGGGCCGCATCTACGAGGGCAAGGTTGCCAAGATCATGGACTTTGGTGCCTTCGTCACCATCGCCCCGGGCAAGGACGGTCTGGTGCACGTGTCGCAGATTTCCGACGAGCGCGTCGAGAAGGTCAGCGACAAGTTGAAGGAAGGCGATCTGGTCAAGGTCAAAGTGCTGGAAGTCGACAAGCAGGGCCGCATCCGCCTGTCGATGAAAGCCGTCCACGAAGGCGAGGGCGAGGGCGCGTAAGCGACCGTTCCATCCTTTCAGCGACAGCAAAAAGCCGCCTTCGGGCGGCTTTTTGTTGGTGGCGATTTGGACGTGACCCTCTCGCGGTGCCGTGGCAGCGATGTAGGAGCGGCGTAAGCCCGCGACCATGTCTACCTAGTCAGCCCCTACCTTTAGGTCACATGCTTGCCGACAGCGACCTGATTCCTACGTAGCAACAATCCTGAACTCACTTGCTTGCAGAAAGCGATCGCTTTTCCACAAGACAGTCGCCTCCCATAAATGGGTGAAGCGCACGTTTTCGTGCAGGCGAGAGTTGTCGCGGGCTTACGCCGCTCCTACTCGTCTAGCGGCGATCAAACCGCGCTTCGAACCTACACCACGCCAAACGCGTAATACGCACCAATGACGACGAACACAGCCGTGGTCTTTACCAGCGTGATCGCGAAAATATCTTTGTAGCTTTGGCGATGGCTCAAGCCCGTCACCGCCAAGAGCGTAATCACCGCGCCATTATGCGGCAGCGTGTCCATGCCGCCAGAGGCCATCGCGGCAACACGATGCAAGACCTCCAGCGGAATCCCTGCCGCATTGGCATTGGCAATGAAGGTCTCGGACATCGCAGCGAGCGCGATGCTCATGCCGCCCGAGGCTGAGCCGGTGATTCCGGCCAGCGCGGTTACGGTGACCGCTTCATTAACCAATGGATTCGGGATCGCCTTGAGGGCATTGCCGACCACTAGGAAGCCGGGCAGGGCGGCAATCACCGCGCCAAAGCCGTATTCCGAGGCCGTGTTCATCGATGCTAGCAAGGCGCCGCCGATCGCGGCCTTCGAGCCCTCGGCAAAGCTGTTGACCACGGGCTTGAAGGCGAAGACGAGGACGCAAAGAATTCCGATCAGCAGCGCGCCCTCGACCGCCCAGATCGCGGCAAGCTTGGACACTTCCTGCACCACCGGTTTGGACGCGCCCATCACCGCTGGAATGAATTCATGGCTGCTGCCATAAAACTTCGGGATCCACGTCGTCAGCAATTTGTTCGACACACCCACCAAGACCAAGGGTAGCAGTGCAATCGCTGGATTGACCAAGCGCTCGCCAGTGAACGGTGCTGGCTCGTTGAGGAGATTGGTACCGTAGCCTTCGCCCGCCGCAAGCGCGGCGCGTCGACGCCAGCCGAGGTAGGTCAGGCCCAAGACCAGGATGAAAACGGCGCCGATGGTGCCCAGCCAGGGTGCAGCCCAGGCATTGGTGCCGAAGAACGAGGCCGGGATGATGTTCTGGATTTGCGGCGTGCCCGGCAACGCGTCCATCGTGAATGTAAACGCGCCGACCGCGATCGTCGCTGGGATCAGGCGCTTGGGGATGTCGCTCTGACGGAACATTTCGGCGGCAAACGGGTACACCGCAAATACCACCACGAACAAGGACACGCCGCCATAGGTGAGCAAGGCGCAGACGATGACGATGGCGAGCATCGCCCGACCGCCACCAATCATTCTGATGGTTGCAGCAACGATCGATTGTGAGAAGCCCGATACTTCAATGAGCTTGCCGAAGATTGCGCCGAGCACGAATACCGGGAAATACAGCTTCAAGAAACCGACCATCTTGTCCATGAATAGGCCGGTGAACATCGGCGCGACCAAGCTCGGGTCGGTCAGCAGCACGGCGCCTAGAGCTGCGACCGGCGCGAACATGATGACGCTGTAGCCGCGGTAGGCGACGAACATCAGGAAGCACAACGCAGCCAGCACGATCAAAAACGACATTCCCCGGGTCCTTTCGGCGTGGCAACAGTGCGCCCCGGGGAGTGTCCGCAATGCGCCGGCCCGGGCACACTGTACGAAGGTACAAGTGCGTGTAAATGCCGCCGCCACTAGTCTGCGCTGACACTGGCTATCCGGCCGCCCGCTGCTCGACGATTGAAATACGAAAGGGGACTTCATGAACCGCAACCACCTCAGCCTCGCCATTGGCATGGTCCTGGCAATGTCCTCGACCGCGCAGGCGCAGGACGCCGGCAGCAGCGCGCCCGTCGCGCAGGAAACCACCGCAGCCAAGAAGAACGAGGTGGCCACCACGCTCGAGTCGGTCACCGTCACCGCCCGCCGTCGCGAAGAAGACGCGCAGAAGGTGCCGGTTGCGGTCAGCACGTTTAGCGACGAGGAGCTGCAGAAGATCCAAGCCAGCAGCGTCGATGGCCTGCAGGGTTCGGTGCCGAACCTCAACATCGTGCAGGGTCGCGGCTCGTCCAACAGCGTCAACGTATTCATCCGCGGCATCGGCCAGCCCGATGCGCTGCAGACCTTTGACCCTGGCGTCGGCATGTACGTCGACGACGTGTATTACTCGCGTATCCAAGGCGCCTTGTTCTCGCTGTTCGATATCAAGCAAATTGAAGTGCTGCGCGGCCCGCAGGGTACGCTGTATGGCAAGAATTCCACTGGCGGCGCGATCAAACTGACCACGCGCGAGCCGGACGCCGACAAAGCCAGCGGCAGCGCGGAGCTCACGATCGGCAACTACGGCCGCATGAATGGCAATTTCTACGGCTCGATCCCGTTGAGCGACAGCGTGTCGGCCAGCTTGGCGTTCACCAGCATCAATAGCGATGGCGTCGTTACGGATCCGCGTAACGGTAAGAAATATAACGAAGACGACACCACCGCCGGGCGCCTGAAGATCAACTTCCATCCGTCTGAAAATTTCTCGGCGGCGGTCTCGCTCGACTACACGCACCAGAGCAACGCCCCGACGCTGGGCCAAGCGGTAGCGCCTTTGTATCTGAACTCGGGACTGGGCGCGTTCCAGTCCACGCTGCAGCCGGCGCCGACCGGCGAGTACAACTTTGAGACCGAAACCTCGCTCAAGCCCGGGCAGGGTCAAGAGATGACCAGTCAGGGCATCGCTGCCGTGCTGAACTGGAAGCTCTCTGAGCCGTGGACTTTCAAGAGCATCACCGCCTATCGTGAACTCGACTCGCGCGCGTACATTGATATTGACGCCTCGCGCTTCCAACTCGGCGACGTGCTCGTGGATTTCAACCAGCGCCAGCTCAGCCAGGAATTCCAGCTGCAGTACGACAACGGCAGCAACCTGCAAAGCGTCTTCGGCCTGTATTACCTGCATGAAACGCTGCCTTCGCATCAGGAAGCGTACGGCAACAATATTTACGCGTTCTTTGGCACGCCGTATGGCTTCGTGCGCACGATTGATGACGACCTAGACACCAAGAGCTTCGCTGCCTTTGGTCACGTCAGCTGGGAGTTCACGCCAACTTGGACGCTCTCGGCCGGCATTCGCTACAGCAAGGACGAGAAGGAATACGTGCGCACGACCAGCACGTTCTGGTCGCCGCAGTTTGCGGGTCTCGGCTTCGTCAACGGCACGGTGCCGTTCCCGAAGACCAGCGCTAGCTGGAAGGCTTGGACACCGTCGTTCAGCCTGCAAAAGGCGTTCAGCGACAACGTCACCGCCTATGTGTCAGCCAATCGCGGCTTCAAGTCCGGTGGCTTCAACGGCCGTTCGAACAGTGCGTATGACGTGATCCATGCCGAGTACGATCCCGAGACCGTGTGGACCTACGAGTTGGGCCTGAAGACCGAATCGGCCGACAAGCGCCTGCTTGGCAACTTCTCGGTATTCCACAGCGACTACAAGGATTTCCAGGCACGCGTGTCCGAGCAAACCAACCCGGGTTCGCCGACGCCGTCGGTGTCTTTCCCGGTGCTCAATGCCGCCGAGCTGACGATCGAAGGCTTTGAGTTCGAAGGCATTGCCTTGGTTGGCGATGGCACCAAGCTCAGCGCCCAGATCGGCTGGATGGACGCGAAGTACAAGAGCTTCAACGACTACCGCTTGATCCCGGGCTCGCCGGGCTACAACGCCGCGTTTGCCGCGACCGTGCATGAACACGTGCCGTTCTCGCCCGATTGGACGATGCGCTTGGCCGCCAGCCACGCCTTCTTGCTGCAGAGCGGCGGCTTGCTGACGCTCGGTGCCGATATGTCCTACCGTGGCGACACTTGGCTCAGCGTGGACAACCGTCCGGGCCTGATGCAGAAGGACTACACCCTGTATGGCGTGTTCGGCATCTACGATTCGCCGGAAGGCGCGTGGCAGGTTCGCGGCGGCGTGCGCAACTTGACCGATGAAACCTACAAGACCGATGGTCAAGAGTTCTCGTCGGTGGCCAACATCCAGACTGCGTACTACGGCGCACCGCGCAACTATTACCTGTCGCTGCGTTACAACTTCTGAGGCCGATAATGGCATTGATTTTCCCTGGGGCCGCGCAAGCGGCCCTTTTTTTCCAAGGCGCGCGTTGCCTCGCCGGCCTGTTGGCGGCCGTGGCACTCGCGTCCTGCGCCGAACAGCCTTCGGCGGGGTTGCCCAAACTCACCATTGACCCGGCGCGAATCAATGTCGCTGGTTTGTCTTCCGGCGCCTACATGGCGACACAGGTCCACTTCGCGTTTTCGGACCGATTGGCCGGCGCCGGCTTGGTCGCGGGTGGGCCGTATCAATGTGCCGATGGTCAGCTGCAAGTTGGTCTTCGGGACTGCATGGCTGCGGCCACCGCGCCGGACATCGCAGCAC
>JBBSAA010000122.1:0-8521 GCA_038252715.1 Lysobacterales bacterium
CGCCACGCCGGTGGCGTTGACGATGCTGGTCTTGAGGTGGTTGAGCGGGTCGTAGTCGTTATCGCTGATCCGGTTCAGCGCGTCCTTGACGGTGTCGACATTGCCATTGAGGTCATAGGTGAAGTCGGTCGGCGTCGACAGCGCATCGGCGAGAGTCTGCATCTGGCCCAGGCTGTTGTAGACACGCGACAGGCTGCGCTTGACCACGGCGCCGTTGTTCTTGGTCTGCTCCTGAATGCGGTTGCCGGCGTTGTCGAGCGTGTACGTGACGCTGTTGCCCTGGCTGTCGGCAATGGCGGTGAGGCGATGCGCGGGGTCGTACGTGAACGCGGTGAACACGCCGTCGGGCTGGATGACCTTGGTCACCTGGCCGACACCGTCGTATTCGAGGCGGGTAATCGCGTCATCGGTCTCGGTGGCATTGTCGATTCCGCGGACCTTGCTGGCGGTCAACCAGCCGCGCGGCTGGTACTCTCGGTCGGTAACCAGCCCGTTCGCGTCCTTGCTCGACAGCACGCGCCCGGCGCCGTCGTACTTCAGCACTTCCGACACCTGGCCGGCGGCATTGGTGACCTTCCACAAATCGCCTTTGCGGTACGGGCAGGTCGTGGGCGCGGCTGCGCAGCTGGCGTCGTCGGTGGGGTAATAGGTGTAAGTGGTCACGTCGTTGACGTCGGTGCGCGGACCGTCGACGCTCAGCAACAAGCCGACGCGGGGGCAGCTGCCGGCGGTGACACCCGCAGCTTCGCAGTACGTCATCGTGGTAGTTCGGGGCAGTTGGCCGGGCGCCGGGTTACTTACCGACACTGACGCCGTTAACGCCTGACCGCGGCTGTTGTAGGTGAAATTTTGTCGTTGGCCGGCGCGATCGATCTGGGTGGGGACGCGCAGGATCGCGTCCCAAATTCGCGTTTCGGTTTGCTGCTGAGGAGTGTTTTTTGCGCGGATTATTTGCGTTAGAAGGCCGTTGGGGTCGTAGTCGGTATCGGTCACGACGCCACTATAGTCAGTTGTCGTATCCGAAAAGCCACGCGAATCCAAGACGACGTTCTGCCGTGAGCTGCATTTTGAGCAGCGCGAAGATGAAGACTGGAATCGAAGCACGCCAAGTTTGGGCGTGAAGGTTAGCGTCGTTGAATCCGCCGTTGTGGGATTGATCATGCGACTGACAGTCACTTGATTCCCGGGAAGGTAGACCACCGTTCCGTTGCTTGCGCCCCCTGCGTGCTCTGTCGAAATAGCTCGACCCTGACTGTCATACGCGAACGTTGCATAGCGAGTAACTACTCCTAGTGCTGTCTCATCGCTTATGCCAGTTAGCAGGTGCCCATCGATTGGATCCTCGTAGTGATAGAGCGTCTTTGAACCGTCGGGCTTAATGACTTGGATCAGCATTTTCGACGTCGGCGAATAGTCATATTGCCAGCTTGCGCCGGTCGGGCCGGTGATTCGCCGAACTTGGTCGGTTCGCGACGTTTCCAAGAGACCGGTATCATCAGAGGCAATTCCTGCGTCATCCAAATACTGATACGTCAGAGTTATAGCGCGACCGTGGCTGTCCGATATGACGACCAACCGCCCGTTGACGTCATACGACAGAGTAGAGATATCGCCGTTTCTATTTGCGACGGAAATTAATTGGCCTTGCGGCCCGTAGGACTCGGTGAGATCACTGAGACCTTGACGGTAGGTCCAACCAATCGTAATTCCGCCTGCGTCCTTGAATTCCGTGACTACATCGGGGCGATCAGCCGAGGACGACGTCCAAATCGCTCCCACAAGCTTGAACGAAATTTGTTTGCCATCAGGCCTAAAGGCGTTGACGATTCGAACGCCTGTCGTGGCGTTGATCTGCAACTTGGCTGAAAATGCCCAACGCCAACGAAACCCCAATCCTGATGCCGACCAACCGGCGCCGTTGCTCTCCTCAAGGTAATTTGAATCATAAAATCTTTGCAGGGAAAGTGGAGAGTTGGTGGTCGTTATCCCGTCAGAAACGACTTCGAATTTACTACCGGTCGCGACGTTGATTGGATTCTCGAATAGCGCTTCACAGTCCCTGCATGGCCCGAAATTCTTCTCAGGTTTCACGGGCGCGTAAATCGTGCGTCCACAACGCCAAATTCCCGTGCTGAGATCGACGATTTGACTGAAGCCAGTCGGGCAAGAATGAGATCGGTTGCCAAGAAGTCGTGAATTCTGATACCAAGGGCTCCAAGACGGCTGGGCGGACAGGCTGTTATACCAGCGCCAAATATGCGACTCGGAGATCCGCTGGTACGCTTGATTGCCCGATTTACAGACAACCCACCTAGTGACAGGGTTGACGGTGCTATCAAACGTGCACTTCTCATCTTCGAATGCCTCACCCGACGGCCAAGTCCGGGGGAGCTCAAACTCAATGGGATTGGGAGCATAGCCGCATGCGAAGGCGCCTCTGGCCCATACGACGGCATCTGAGACGTTGGCGAAATACGGATTAAACGTACCGGTACAGCTGTTCTGATAGGCAGGGGTCCAGTTGTACGACCACACACCCCATTTGTAGTCGACGCATTCCTTGCTATCGCTGCTGCAATCCATGCCATCAGCAGTAGCAGCGGCAGATCCCACGAGCAGCGTTAACGCCAAAATTGCGCGGGTTGTTAAGGCAAATCGTCGCATCTGGGCGAATCCAATTGTCGAGGTGTGCGGACCTTACACTGAACAGTCAGTGGCCAAGCCAAGCGGCACAACAATTACCGTCTCGACTCCCAAATACCGTAGAAAGAAAAGCGTGAGCGCTACTAACCTTGATTCGTATGTAGGCTTGAAAAGACCAGCTGCGCAGATAGGAACGACGCGGAGTTAGGGAACCCAGACATTATCTGTTGAGTATCGCTTTCATGGTTAGCGTAGCTAACTGGCTGGGAAATAGGGGGTCGGAAACCGGATAGACGCTACTGACCTCAGGCACCACGCTAATCATTTCCGACACTTACGCTTACGGGGCAAATTGGAGCCCAAAGGGCAGTTTTTGCACGCTCCAATGGTTTGATGTGGAAAAGATCGCGGCTTACGCCGCTCCTACCGAACGGGCAAGGGGCAGCACGACAAGCTTTTAGGACCCAAAATCGCCTTTCGAACCGCTTCACTTCAACGCCGACTTACGGTTACTCATCGCCACACTCCCCACAATCAACACCCCGGCAACCCCCATCGCAATCGTCAGCGGCTCATCCAGCACCAGCCACGCCCAGGCCACGGCGAATAGAGGGACTAGGTAGGTCACCATCACCGCGCGCCCGGCGCCGACGCGCTGGATCAGGCGGTAGTACATCGCGTACGCGACGCCGGTGCACAACACGCCGAGTGCGGCGCCGGACAGCCAGGAGTGCATCGGGATGGAATGGCTGGGCCATTGCGCGATTGCAAACGGCAGCACGACGATTGCCGAGCCGCTGAGCGTGGCAGCAGCAACGGCGGCCGGTGGCAGGCCAACCAAATACTTGCGCACGAGGTTAGCGCCGACGCCGTACAGAAACGCCGCTGTGACGCCCGCGGCCACCGCCCAGCCAATGCTCGCGCCAGCAGTTTTGCTGCTAGCCAGAACGATTACTCCGGCGAAACCGGCGACCAGGGCCAAGCCACGTCGCAGGCCAATTTTTTCTCCGTAGAAGAAATAGGCAACCAAGGCGGTGAACAACACCGCCATCGCATTGGTGATCGCGCCGACGCCGGCCGGTGCGCGTTGCGCAGCCCAAGCGAACAACGCGAACGGGATCGAGGAGTTGATGACGCCGATCAGGAATAGCATCGGCCAGCGCTGCGGCGGGAATAGCGCCCTCGCCTTCCACAGGAAGGGCGATAGCACCAATGCGCCCAGCGCTAAACGGACTTCAACCAGAGGCAAGGCGCCGAAATCCTTAGCGGCAACGCGCATGAACATGAAGGAGGCGCCCCAGATCGCGGCGAGGATGCCCAGTTCCAACGGCGTCAGCCAAGTCGGCCCGACATTGGCACCAGTGATGGAAACGGGGACGGCGTCGGAAACGGTGGTCATTAGGGACTGCGCTGAGTAACTGATCTGTCAGTATTTTGCCCTGTTTCGCTGGCAGCACCGCACTTCTTTCAGCACTTGCAACACTGCCAACCGCAAAAAAGCCACTACCCCGTAGGAGCCAGCTTGCTGGCGAAAAAGTTCCCCGACGTCGATCCGCAAGATGCGGATGGCAGCCGATCACCAAGCAGGCGAACCTCACCTCACCCACCAAAGGAGATCGCCATGTCCTTCCGCATCACCGGCCTCACGCCGGAGCCGTTCACTGCCCTGTTCTCAATGGACGAGGCGCAACTTAATCAACGACACGCACGCCGCATCATCGCCCAACCCGGCGGCGGCTACCCCTGTCGGATCAGCTTGACCGACGCGACTGCGGGTGACGAATTAATCCTCGTTAATTACGAGCATCTCGCCGTCGACTCGCCCTATCGCAGCCGGCATGCCATCTACATTCGCGAGGGCGAACAACAATTCGACACTATCGATACCGTGCCCGCGCAATTGCGAAGCCGACTGCTCTCGCTGCGCGCGTTCGATGCTAGCGATATGTTGGTACATGCTGACGTCTTGGCGGGCGAGGACCTAGCGCCAGCGATAGACCGAGCATTCGCCAATCCTGCGACCCACTTCTTGCACCTGCACTACGCCAAACCGGGCTGCTACGCGGCTCGGGTCGACCGGGCTTGATGCAGCGGCACCTACCTGCGGCATAATCAGGCGGTCTAAAGCCTGGGGAAGATTATGTCGCGTTGGGGAAATCATGCCGCGCTGGCTGCACTGCTGCTGTCAGGGTCGAATGCGTTATTCGCGGCCGAGGCGCCGGCGGTGCCTACCGGTCTGGACGACTACGACAGTTTCGTCGGAGGCGTGCGCAAGCAGTTCGATGTGCCCGGCATCGCGGTAGCGATCGTCAAGGACGGTCAAGTTGTCTGGGCCAAAGGCTACGGCGAGCGCGAACTGGGCAAGCCGGCCAAGGTCGATGCCGACACACTGTTCGCCATTGCGTCCAACACCAAGGCATTTACGTCGGCCTCGCTATCCATTCTTGCCGATCGCGGCAAGCTGTCAATGGACGACAAGGTCATCGATCATTTGCCGTGGTTCCAGATGTCGGACCCGTATGTCACCCGTGAGATGACCCTGCGCGACCTGTTGTCGCACCGCAGTGGCCTCGGCTTGGGCGCCGGCGACATGCTGTTCTGGCCGGCCACCGACTATTCCACCGAAGACGTGGTGCGTCGCCTGCGCTACGTGCCGCTGAGTACAAGTTTTCGCAGTGCGTATGCATACGACAACATCCTGTACGCGGTCGCGCAGCTGGTCATTGAGAAAGCGTCAGGGCAAACGTACGCCGACTTCGTCCGCGAGAATATCTTCGTTCCGGTCGGCATGGATCACAGCCGCATCAATTCCGATGCCTTGGGTAAGAACGACACCAATGTTGCGATAGGCCATGCGAAGTTTAATTTCAGCGAACTCAAGCCGGTGCCGGCGATGTCGTGGTCAAATAATTCCGGCGCTGGCGGCATCTATGCCAGCGTCAATGACCTCTCGAAGTGGATGATCGTGCAATTGAACGGCGGCGTGCTCGGCACGGACGCGGCTGGCAAGGAGCGTCGTCTGTTCAGCGCCGCGCGGCAGCGTGAGATGTGGTCGATGATCACGCCGATCCCAGTTCGCCCCGCCTCGATCCCGGAGCTCGCCGCGGCGGCCCCGCAGTTCAACGGCTATGGCGAAGGCTGGAATATTTCCGACTATCGCGGTCGCAAATTGATCTGGCACACCGGCGGTTGGCCGGGCCAAGTCTCGCGGCTGACCTTGGTGCCTGAGTTGAAGCTGGGTGTCGTGGTACTGACCAGCCAGGAAGTGGGCGCCGCCTTCACTGCCCCAACGCTGCGCGCCTTGGACGCCTATTTCGATGCACCAAAAACTGACTGGACAGCGGCGTACGCCCTCTCGGTGAAGAAATCCGAGGGCGGCGCCGACGAGGGCTGGCAGAAACACCAAGCCGCTCGCAGCAAGGACGCACCGCCCTCGCTGCCGGTGGCCGCTTACGCCGGGACGTATCGCGACCCGTGGTACGGCGACGTGGTGGTGACGAACGAGAATGGCAAGCTGGTGATGCGTTTCACCCACACCAAGCAATTGCTTGGCGACTTGGAGCCCTGGCAGCACGATACCTTCCTCGTACGCTGGCGCGACCGTTCGCTCAATGCCGACGCCTTTGCCAGCTTCGCGCTAACCCCCGATGGCAAGGTGCGCGAAATGCGCATGGAAGCCATTTCTTCGTTGACCGATTTCAGTTTTGATTTCCACGATTTGCGCTTCACGCCGGTGCTCGCTAAAGAGGGCGCGCCAGCGCCCTGAACTTACGACTACGCCTTGAAAACATAAGCACAGGGGAAAACAATGAACGCAGCAGGACAGCAAGACCTTGGCAAATTGATACTGCGCGTCGTACTCGGCGCACTAATCTTGCTGCACGGCATCGCCAAGATTACCCATGGCGTGGGTCCCATCGAACAGATGCTGGTCGGCCACGGCCTGCCCGCGCCGCTGGCTTGGGGCGCCTTGGTTGGCGAGGTGTTGGCCCCGATCCTGCTGATTGCTGGGTTCTACGCGCGCATCGGCGGCGTGCTCCTCGTCATCAATATGGCGTTTGCACTGTTCTTGGCGCACATGGGCCAACTCGGTCAATTGAATCAGCAGGGCGGTTACGCGCTGGAGCTGCAGGCGATGTTCCTGTTTGCTGCGCTGGCAGTGGCATTGTTCGGACCGGGCAAGTACAGCGTCAACGGCAAATAGCCATCGGCACCCTTTCCGCCAGGGAGAGGGTGCGTTGGACTTCCATCCCTCGCACTCGCCATTGACCTAGGTGCGCCGGAACGTCAGCACCAACACATCCCGATACGCCGGTTTGGCCGGATCGATCGGTTCCACTGCGGTGACACCATGGTGCACACGATGGTCGTCGACCCACGCGGAATCAAACGGCTCGGTGAGCGTAAAGCTGCTGGTGAAGCTGCCGTCGCTGCCGCCAATCAGGGTCGTGCCACTGGCGATGTTGTCGCGACGCACCAGCAGCACCAGCACGTAGTCCACGCCATCGCGATGCATGCCCTCGGGTGTCGGCTGGCCGAGTTCGCCCGAGCGCGCCTCAATGCGAAATTGATGTGCTTCCACGCGCCATTGCGTGACGTCAGGCGCCAACTGAGAAAATAGATCGCGAGTGAAGCCCAACAGCGTTTGAAAACTGGGGCCCTCGGCCAGCGTAGCGCTCATGGGCTCGAACCAGCGCTCGACTCCGCCATTGAGTGCGTTGTAGTCGAGTGATTGGTAGTGCGGTTGGTGCGCCTCGCGCACGATGGCGCCCTTGCTCGATGCGGAAAAAACCGCATGGCGACGGCGGCGATATCGGCCTTGGTCAGCCATGTGGGTGTCGACTGCCAGCGTGTTCCAGCTGGCAGCAAACGCCGCCCAGTCAGGCATCGTCGCAGCAGCGTCAAGCGCGCTACGCATCGCGGCAGCAGGCACGAACGCAACCCCGTCGCGTGCAATCGCCATTGGCCACGCCGGCGGAACCTTCGCCTGAAACCGCTCTGTCACTGCCCTGCTCCATGATGTGACGCGCAAGCCTACGATTTTACACGCCAGCGATCTGCCGCAGCGCGCGCTCGAACACCTCGGGCGGTTGCCCACCCTGCAGCAGATGCTGGTCGTTGATGATCACCGACGGCACCGCTTGAATGCCTTGGCTGGCGTAAAACCGCTGTTGCGTCCGCACCTCGTCGGTGAACTCGGTGCCAGCGAGGATTTGCCGTGCGCGTTCGGAGTCCAAGCCGGCAGAGCCAGCAAGGCCCACCAAGGTCTCGTGATCGGACGGATCGCCGCCGTCGGTGAAATAGGCGCTGAGCAAGGCTTCCTTCAGCGCAAGCTGGCGCCCTTCGCCCTGCCCCTCGGCCCAATGCAGCAGGCGATGGGCGTCAAAGGTGTTGTAAATTCGGCCGCGCTTGTCCATGCGAAATTCAAAACCAAGCGCGGCGCCGCGCTCACGGATGGCCTCACGGCTGGCCTCGAATTGTTCTGGCGTGCCGCCATATTTTTCAATCAGATGCTCGGTGGTGTCTTGCCCACCTGGAGGCATCTGCGGATTAAGTTCGAACGGCTGGAAGTGCAAGTCGACGACGACCGCGTCACCCAAACGGGCAATCGCCTGCTGCAGGGACTTGAGGCCTACCGCGCACCACGGGCAGGAGACGTCGGACACAAAGTCGATCTTGAGGGGGACGGGCATGGGATTCCTGAGCTTGATGCAGCTTACGGTGACCCTGTTGATATGCGGTCAGTGACGAGGGTTCTCAACGGTCCAAGTGTCGCCAGCAAGCTGGCTCCTACGGGGGAGGTGGGTCGGGGCCACCCGGGGGGCAAACGGGGGGGTGGGGGCCCCCCCGGGGGGGCCACCCAGGGGGCCACCGGGAG
>JBBSAA010000123.1:0-8456 GCA_038252715.1 Lysobacterales bacterium
AGGTCGATTCCCCTTGGCACTCCCTCAAGCAGCACATGCAGCGCCTCACGCACCAACGACAGCGTGCGCGGCAGTACCCATAGCCCAATCAGCACGGCAAGAATTGGATCAATCACCCGCCATCCGGTCAACAAGATCAGACACGCACCAATAATGACCGCAACCGAACCCAGCATGTCAGCCCACACTTCCAAGTAGGCGCCCTTCATATTCAGGCTCTCACCGCTACCGGCCTTTAGAAGGCGCATTGCGACCAAATTGACGATCAGCCCGATCGCCGCGATCACCAACATGCCGGTGGTCGCAACCTCCGGCGGCTGCTGGAAGCGGGAAATCGCCTGCCACAGAATGTAGACCGCTACGACAATCAGCATCGCACCGTTGACCAAGGCTCCAATCGCTTCTAACCGCGAATAGCCAAAGGTTCGCTTTGCATCCGGCGGTCGTCGCCCTAGGCGTACCGCCACTAAGGCAATGGCCAATGCCACGGAATCGGTGGCCATGTGCACGGCATCAGAAAGCAGCGCCAGGCTATTGGTCAGCCATGCACCGAGTAATTCAACTATCAAGAACAACGTCGTCAGCGCAAGCGCCCACCACAAGGGTCGCTCGTGATTAATCTTTCCCAAACCGTGGTCGTGATCGTGCCCCATTTATTTCCTCTGCTGATATGCACTTGCGAAGTGAGCCGGTATCGCCGACCTGAGCCTTCTGTGAACGCTAGACGGCGAAATTAGTGCGAACCCGCCTATACGACGATTCCATCACACCTCACCTGCGATATGTAATTACACTCAGGCAACAACATCGATAGTTTTCACGTCGTTGCGCCCACTGCAGGAGCACTTTCCCATGAAGATTAGACACGTATTCAGCACCCAGTCGATCGCCGCAGCTCGGACTGCCATGCAGGCGGCGAGAAAGGCTGGCATTCCAGATGCTGATCTGTCCCTCGTTGCGCGCTCTGATATCGAGCTAGAAAAAATTCCTGATGAGCGCAAGATCGTCGATATGGACACCATCCCTGCCGCGCTGCGCGGGACACTGGGCGGCGGTGTCGCCGGTTTGTTGGCCGGCGTCGTTGCGGTTGCCATTCCGCCGCTTGGAATTACTTTGGCCGGCGCCGGCGCGATGGCACTGGCTGGTGCGTTAATGGGGACGTGGTCAGCGGCCTTGGCGGGAGCCTCAGTCCCCGACCCCGTTCGTCAGGCATTTGAAGACGAAATCGCGGCCGGAAGAATTTTGCTGGTGATCGACGGCGACGAGGCGCTGTTGCGCACCTCGCAACCAGCGCTAGAAGCGGCAGGTGCAAAGCGTCTGGATTTTGATGCAACCACGGCAATTACTTAAGGGGCGCGACGCATTCACTTACTTCGCCGCCCCTATCGCGAGCTGCGAGGTGCACATGCCGATCTGCGCTTCGATAGGCATCGGTGCCAATAGTATTTAGGGTGCTGCCCGGAGTTGACCGCCGTCCATCGTCAAAATGCGATCGGCGAGATAACCCACTTCCGTCAGTGAGTGCGTGACATAAACCATCGGAATGCCGGTTTCTTCCTTGACTCGCTTGAGAAACGGCAGGATTTGTTCCTTCAAACGTTCGTCGAGTGAGGACAAAGGCTCGTCGAGCAGCAGCAGTCTCGGCGAGTACAGCAGCGCGCGCCCCAAGGCCACGCGCTGACGTTCTCCACCCGATAGCAACACGGGCCGGCGATCCAACAAGGGCGCGATTTCCAGCAAGTTCAGTACGGTTGCCAGATCAAAGCGCCGCGCCTGTTCCGACAGTCGATCATGGCCGTAGAGCAAGTTCTGCCGCACCGTCAGGTGCGGAAACAGCTGGCCATCTTGAAACACAAGTCCGATGTGTCGCTGCCAGGGCGCAACAAACAGTCGCCGGCTCGTATCGACCAAGGTCTCGCCATCGAGTTCCAATTTGCCTTGCTGAGGGCGCAACAAGCCCGCGAGCAAAGCCAATAAGGTGCTCTTCCCCGAACCAGAGGGTCCAACGATGCCGGTCACGCCCCCGGGCAACTGCGCCCGCGAAGACAGCAAGAAACCCGCGCGGCGAAAGCTCAGGTCAAAGCTCAGCATGTCGATCCCGAACGTCGCGATAGCCCAAACGGCGCTCGGCGCGGCTACTGATCCAGTGGCTGACCAAGAGGGCAATGACGGCAAGGCCGATCGACAACAAGGTCAAGCGCAGCGCGCCAGCCTCACCGTCCGGCACGTGGGTGAGGCTATAAATTGCGAGCGGCAAGGTGCGCGTCTCACCGGGAATATTGCCCACAAACGCCATGGTCGCGCCAAACTCACCCAAGCTGCGCGAAAAGCACAGGACACAGCCAACAATGACGGCAGGCGCCGACAGCGGCAGAGTGATCGTCGCAAAAACCTGCCAGGGGCGCGCGCCCAGTGTCGCCGCCGCGTTCTCCAAGCGGGCATCAATCATGCGGAATGCCAACCTGATCGGCTGCACCATCAGCGGAAACGCCATGGCCGCCGAAGCAATCACCGCGCCCTTCCAGGTAAACGCCACGACAATGCCAAATTGTGCAAGCAACCATGCCCCGAGCGGCCCCTGGGTGCCCAGCAAAAGTAGGAGCAAATAGCCGGGCACGACAGGCGGCAACACCATCGGCAGCTGCACGAGCGTATCAACCAAGAACTTCCCGCGTACCTGTGCGCGTTCCAGCCACCAACTCAGCGCAATGCCAAACGGCAGGCATAACAAGGTTGAACACAGAGCGACCTTTGCCGACAGTCGCAACGCATCCCACTCGTCTGGCGATAGCCACATGGTGTTCAGTTCGGCAAACGGACGAAGCCGTACTTTTTGAAAATAGCTGCCGCCGCCGGAGACGCGGCAAAGGCGAGGAAAGCTTTACTTTCCGGGCGCGCGCCCCTGACTGCGGCAAACGGATAGACAATCGGAGCGTGTGTTGACGCAGGGAACGTGGCCAGTACGTCAACCTTGACGCTGATCTTCGCATCGGTTGCATAGACAATGCCCAGCGGGCATTCGCCGCGTTCAACAAAGGCCAAGGCCGTGCGTACGTCATCGGTTCCGACCATTCGTGGCTGGAGCGCAGCCCACCAGCCCAGGCTTTGCAAAGCCTGCTTGGCGTAAATTCCGACCGGAACGACGCCCGGCTCGCCGGTGCAAACTTTGCCGCTGAAAGCCTCGCTGATATTGAAACCGCGAGTCATTTTTACCCGAATGCGCTTGCCTGCCGGGACGATCAATACCAGCTCATTACCAATCAGGTTCTTGCGAGTTCCGGCAACAACTCGACCGCGCTGTTCCAGATAGTCCATCCAAGCCAGGTCAGCCGACGCGAATACATCTGCTGGCGCGCCTGATTCCACCTGCTTAGCCAGCGCCGACGTCGCGGCAAAAGCTAGGCTTGGCTTGGGATGCCCGGCTTTCTGCCACTCAGCACCGATGTCGGTGAGTGCGTTAGTGAGACTAGCGGCCGCGAATACGCGGACCGGCTGCTCAGCAGCGTGGGCGAATACAGACCAGACCGACAGCAGCATCGGCAAGCCCAATCGAAACAGCGTCGCGCGCATGGAACGTTCCAGCATCAAAAGAGCGATAGCTGCGATTGTATAGGGCGCATCGCCGATAAAGCACCGAATTCTCCATGGAAAATACCCAAACAAGGCCACTGACGCGAGTGATACCAATCGCGCGGCGGCTAGGCTTGGGCAGCCTGCGGGGAAGACGCAATGGCTTCACAAGATATCGGCTACGTGCCTCAGGTCTCGACGTGTCCCGGCACGGTCGCGTCCGCTGCTAGCTTCACAAGCGCGCAACCGACGTGGGACTAAGTTGACCTGACTGCCTTGCCGAGATTCGCCATGCCCACATTCATCCGTTCTGCCGCTGCCCTGCTTGCCTTCCTGTCTGTGTCCGCTTGCCACGAGTCGGCACGATTGAGCGTCGAAGACGGCACCGGGCCCCAACCTTCCCTGCCCGCTCCAAACCCCGGACTGCTGCCGACAGTCAACATCGCGCCCGCCAAAGGCTGGCCCGCCGGCGTCGTGCCGACCGCCGGAGAAAATCTGGCCGTGGCCGCATTCGCGAGCGGGCTGGACCACCCGCGCTGGCTATATGTTTTGCCCAATGGCGATGTGTTGGTAGCGGAAACCAATGCACCGCCTAAACCCGACGACGCCAAGGGCATCAAGGGCGCGGTGATGAAGGCCGTGATGAAGGCGGCGGGCGCCGGCACGCCCAGCGCGAACCGCATTACCCTACTGCGCGATGACAACGGCGATGGCGTTGCCGATACGCGCACTATTTTCCTGGAAAACCTAAATTCGCCATTCGGCATGGCCTTGGTCGGCGACACTTTTTATGTCGCCAATACCGATGCCGTGGTGTCTTTCCCGTATCGAACTGGTGAAACGACAATTGCTGCCGCACCCACCAAATTGGTTGATCTTCCAGCAGGAACCATCAATCACCATTGGACAAAGAACCTCATCGCAACGGCGGACGGCAGCAAGCTGTACGTCACGGTCGGCTCGAACAGCAATGTCGGTGAAAACGGCATGGCCAATGAAGCCAATCGGGCGGCCATCTTAGAAGTGGATCGTGCGACCGGGCAGTCGCGCGTGTTTGCCGCAGGCCTGCGCAATCCCAACGGCTTGGCTTGGCAGCCGACCAGCGGCGCGTTGTGGACGACCGTGAACGAACGCGATGAAATTGGCAGCGATCTGGTGCCCGACTACATGACCTCAGTGAAGGATGGCGCGTTCTATGGTTGGCCTTACAGTTACTACGGTCAGCATGTCGACATTCGCGTCAAGCCGGCAAGGCCCGATTTGGTCGCCTCGGCCATTGCGCCCGACTATGCGCTGGGCCCGCACACGGCCTCGCTCGGTCTGGCGTTTTACACCGGGAAGCTGTTGCCGACCCACTACGAAAACGGCGCCTTCATTGGCCAGCACGGTTCGTGGAATCGCCGGCCCGCGAGCGGCTATCGCGTGATTTTCGTGCCATTCGCCAATGGCAGGCCATCGGGAAAAGTTGAGAACGTTCTTACCGGTTTTCTCGACGCGGATGGTAATGCCCGAGGCCGACCTGTCGGCGTGGTCACGGACAAGGCCGGTGCACTCCTGGTCGCTGACGATGTTGGCAATGTTGTTTGGCGGATAACGCCAAAGGTGTTGCCGTAGCCGCACCGGGGCATTGATGAAGATTGTCGCCAGCAAGCTGGCTGCTGCGATTGCGTCGACAGTCGGTGGGGTCTAAATTGACGCTTGGTTTGTTTGGAGCAGGGCCATGAATGCTATTACTGCGAATTCCAGCATTGCGGATGGGACCGACGTGCCAGACACGCTGCGGCGCGACCAAAGCCTTGCCAAGAATTTGTTCTTTGGCGAAATTGCTGAAGAAAACCTGTTCCCCTACCCGGCTATCAATGCCAGTGATCGGGAGATGCTAGGGGCGATGGTCGATGCAATCGACGATTTCCTGATTGATAAAACCGCTGAACTCAAGCAGTGGGACCGCGACGCGCATCAGCCGGAGGAGTTCATCCAAGGTCTGCGTGACATGGGCTTGTTCGGGCTGATCATTCCAGAGGAAGCGGGTGGCTTGGGTCTATCGAATGCAGCCTATGCACGGGTGCTGGGGCAAACTAGCAGCCACGACAGTTCAGTTTCTCTGACAATCGGCGCGCATAGCTCGATCGGCATGAAGGGCGTGATCTTGTTCGGCACACCCGACCAACGCAGTCGATACCTGCCAAAGCTTGCGACTGGCGAAATAATTGCGGCATTTTGCCTCACCGAATCCGGCGCCGGCTCGGACGCGGCATCGCTGCGCACGAAAGCGACGCGCAACGCCGACGGCAGCTGGGTGCTGAACGGTGAAAAAATCTGGATCACCAATGGCGGCATCGCTGGCCTGTACACGGTATTTGCCCGCTCAGACACGCCCGAGGGGAAAATCACCGCCTTTTTGGTCGAGGCAGCATGGCCAGGCGTCAGCCATGGACCGCATGAAGACAAGATGGGCATTCGCGCCTCATCGACCACGACGGTGGCGTTCACCGATGTGCATGTGCCGCCAGAGAATGTGCTTGGCGAGGTCGGCAAGGGCTTTAAGGTGGCAATGGCCATCCTCAACAATGGCCGTACTGGCTTGGGCGGCGGCGCCGTCGGCGGCATGAAGTCGTTGATCAAGCTCGCGACAGCGCAGGCCAAGGATCGCCAGCAGTTCGGCCAGCCGATTGCGAGTTTCGGTCTCGTCCGGGAAAAAATTGCGCAAATGACCGTGGACTGCTTTGCCGCCGAAAGTGCGGTATGGATGGTCGCGCACTACATTGATTCTGGCTGCACCGACTATTCAGTCGAGGCCGCAATCAGCAAGGTATTCGCCAGCGAGGCTGTGCAAAGGGCGTCCTACGAAGCATTGCAAGTCGCCGGTGGCAATGGCTTCATGCGCGATTTCCCATACGAGCAGATCACCCGCGACACCCGCATCCTGTCGATCTTCGAAGGCACCAATGAAATTTTGCGTTTGTACATCGCGCTGTCAGGGCTGAAGGAAGTGGGCAGTTCACTGTCCGAACTGAAGTCTGCCGTTACCGATATCTTCAATCATCCGATCAAGGGGTTTGGCGTGCTTGGCGATTACGCCGGCCGCCGCGCCCGCGCGGCAACGGGCATTGGCACTGATAAAATCATGCGCGCTTTGCATCCCACCCTGCGCAAAGCTGCCGGGATCTACGAGAAATACGTAGTTGAACTCTCGACTGCGTCGGACGCACTGCTGCGTGAGCACGGCAAGGCAATTTCCGACCAGCAATACCAGCAAAAACGCGTTGCCGATCTTGCGATCGACCTATTCGTCGGCCTGTGTGTTCTCTCTCGCGCCGATTCCTTGGTGCGCGCCGGCGACGCCAATGCCGAATCGGCGGTGGCAATCGCAGAGCTATTCACCCTGCAGGCAAGGCGACGAATGTTGCGTAACGTGCGCGGCATCGGTGGCAGCAACGAAGACGTGCGGCTGGATAAATTGGCCGGCGTAATCCTCGATCGAGGCAGCTACGCCTGGGACGTTTTATAAACGCGGGACCGACCCCGTCTGTCGCCGAAATGCGGGCGCTGATTGAGCGCTACCTTGCCTGTTACAACGCGTTCGACATTGGCGGCATGGTGTCCCTACTCTCGCCCAACGTATTCTTCGAACACTTTTCCAGCGGCGAACTGACCGCGGCGACGCAGGGGAAATTGGAGTTTGCCGCGCTCGCCGAGCGTACGGCCGGTCTTTTCCACGAGCGAGAACAGACCATCACCTCGTTCGATGCTGGCAACAACGCGGTTCGCGTGGGCATCGCGTTTCGCGGTGTGTGGGCGATCGCAAGCCCCGATGGCGCTCATCCTGGCAGTGTGATCGACCTAAGCGGCAGTTCGGAATTCACGTTTGACGGCGTCTGGATCGGCAGCATCGTGGATCGCAGTTGATCGGTCTGGCTGGACTCAACGCGTTGGCAGCAAGGCCGGATCATCGGCGTCATTGGACGCCTCACCACGAACATCAGCGGCATTGAGCCAATGACCGAGGCGCGAGGCCTTCGTCGCAAGATAGCGGCGATTGCTGCTGTTTGCGCCGACCACCAGCGGCAAGCGCTCCACCGCAATGCCGAGCTCAACCAAGGCGGAAATTTTGCGCGGGTTGTTGGTCATCAAGCGCAGGCGGGACACGCCTAAGTGAGCGAGCATCGGCTCGACCATGTCGTAACGGCGCTCATCGGCGGCAAAGCCCAAGCGTTCATTGGCGTCGACCGTATCGGCCCCTTGCTCCTGTAGCTGGTAAGCCCGAATCTTGTTGACCAAGCCAATGCCGCGGCCTTCTTGGCGCAAATACAGCACGATCCCGCGACCCGCTTCCGCAATCGCTCGCAGCGCCGCCTCGAGCTGCGCGCCGCAGTCGCAGCGCTGGCTGAACAAAGCATCGCCGGTGAGGCATTCGGAATGGACACGCGCCAACACCGGGCGGTCGCCGCTCAAGTCCCCTAGCGTCAGGGCCAAATGCTCTTTACCTGAGGTCGAATCGACAAAAGCATGCAGACGAAACAGCGCCCACGGCGTTGGCAGATCACAGGATGCGGCGAATTCGAGCACGGCAGGAAAGGTCTCGCTGGTGGACAGGATTCGAAGGTTTAGCCAGTCAGTACGGGCCCTGCAATAGGTCGCAGCGGCGTCGCTTGGTGCCGGGTCCGCCTATTGTCCCAGAAGCAACTTAAATGGGGATGATGGGTGGCGTGCTCAAGTCTGGGGCCGCACCAAGCCAGTCGCCAGCAAGCGGGCTCCTACGCTGCCCATGTAGGAGCCAGCATGCTGGCGACCAGTTCGCCCACCCCCCCCCCCCCCCCACACCCGCGCCAAAAAAAAAACCCCACAAAGGCCACCGCCCCCGCGGGGCGGGGGAGCCCCCCCCC
>JBBSAA010000124.1:0-8454 GCA_038252715.1 Lysobacterales bacterium
ACGCCTGGGCAAAAGCGACACCGACGGCGTGATCCACGTTTGGATCAGCGCGTCGGATGAGGCTGAGTTCAAGGCAGCCTTGATCGCGTTGGAAGGCGTGAGCATGAAAGCAAGCGAGTCGGCACCGACCGATGCGCCTGCCGCTAGCGATGATGCAGCGCCGCCTGCGGAAGCTGCCGCTACGGACGATTTGGCGGCGGATGCGCCCATGGCAGCCGATGACACCGCGGCCGCAGACGCCGCGGCTGCCGAGGATGCCCCGGAAAACGCAGAAGTGCCGGCAAAGGACGACTAACCGCGTCCGTTCTTGCCATGTTGCCGCGTTGGTCGAGGGACAACCGGAGAACTCGCATGCGCCTGACCGTCGCGAACTACTGTTCCCTGCCCATGGCATTGGCGCTTGCACTCAGCGCATTTGCTGCCACGGGGCAGGCCGCCGATTCCGCCCCCGAGCGCGAACGCGTAGCGGCCTTGCTGGCGGCAACGCCGATCATCGATGGCCACGATGACCTGATGATTCACTTCCTGACCGCCGATCATCATGACCTGTTGGCGGCCGATGCCTACGACATTAGCCAGAAGACCTCAGGACAGGTGGATTTGCCGCGCTTGGCCGCCGGGCACGTCGGCGCGTCAATCTTCACCGTCGGCATCAATAACGAGACGGATCGTAAGGCCGGCATTCGCGACTCGACCGCGCTGCTGCGTGCAATCGCAGCGCGCTATCCCGATCGTCTGGCCGTCGTCACCGATGCCGATGCCTTGGTGGCCGCAATGGCTAAAGGCAAAGTTGCGGCGCTGATGGGACTTGAAGGCGGCGACCAGATCGGTGGCTCGCTTGACGTGCTGCGTGAAACGCACCGCCAAGGCGTGCGCGCCATGACCTTGACCTGGGAGCGGAGCAACGACATCGGTGACTCCAACGCCGACGCGCCGCACTCGGACGGACTGTCGCCGTTCGGTTCGGAGGTCGTGCGCGAGATGAACCGTCTCGGCATGCTAGTGGATCTTTCGCATGCGGCCGACAGCACCGCGTTCGATGTGCTCGAGCTCACGACGGTTCCTCTGATCCTGTCTCACTCTTTGGCGCGTTCACTGGCGCCCGCGCCGCGGAATGCGCCAGACGAACTGCTCAAGCGTGTCGCCGACAACGATGGCGTGGTGATGATTCACTTCGTGCCGTACTACGCCACGACGCCGGCTTGGACCTGGTATCAGGCGGGTGAAACGGCTTGGGCTAGCCTCAAGAAGAAGTACCCCGGTGATCGGGCATCGATGCAGCGCGACATGGCCGCTTGGGAGCAGGCCAATCCGCCGCCGGTTGTCGACGTGTCGGTCATTGCCGATCACGTGGAGCACGTTCGCAAGATCGCTGGCATCGATCACGTCGGCATCGGCGCAGATTTCGACGGCATGGACGAGGCACGCACGACCGGGCTAGAAGACGCATCGACATTTCCCGCGCTCTTTGAAGAGCTTGCGCGACGAGGTTGGAGCGATGCCGATTTAAAGAAGCTGGCGAACGAGAATTTTCTACGCGTGTTGCGGGCGGTAGAGGCCGCAGCGGAGAAGAAGATCGCCGCGGAAGCCCTGTAGCTGAGGGATGTTGCCGGGATGGGATGCCGATGGATTTCTTGTAAGCCCCGGCCGTCTGTCCACCCCTGTCCCGAGGGGAGAGGGAGTTCGCGCTCAGGATGTCACTCGCAATGGTGATTTCGCGCTGTAGGAGCGGCGTAAGCCGCGATCTTTCCTTGTTGCCAGATCCAGCCTTCTACAGACTTTTCCCGTTCGAAGAAAGACGTCGCGTCGCTTGAATTTATTGCGAACCTTACAGCCGGCCCTGCCGCTTGATAGCCAAGTAACGCTGCACCAATGCCGCCGGCAGTTCGGCGCATGTGACATCGAGCACGGTGATGCCATTCTGCCGCAGCGCGTCGTGGGCGCGGCGACGCTCGTCAAGGTAATGCGCAACGGCGCCGGCGCGGATCGCGCTGGTCAAGTCATCCACGGGTTTGAGCAAAGTTTCATCCAGCACCTGCTCGCGCAAACTGGCGACGCAGACCAAATGCTTTTTCTGCAGCAGTTTCGCGCAGGCGATCAAGTCCTCGATGTCCTCATCGCGGCCATTGGTAATTAGCATCACCAGTGCGCGGCGGCGCTGGCGCAGACTTAGTTCGGTCGCCGCGGCTAGGTAATCGGTGGCGACCGGCGCCGGTTCTAGGTCATACAGCGTCGCCATCAGCGCATCGATCGTACCCAAGCCGCGCTGCGGCGGCAGCCAGCGCGCCGGCCCGCCGTGGGCGAGCAAACCGACCGCGTCACCTTGGCGCAGCGCGAGATAGGACAGCACCAAGGAGGCGTTCAAGACATGATCAAAATGGGCAATGCGATCATCGCGCGCCATCATTCGCCGGCCGGTATCGAGCAAGAGCACCACCTGCTGGTTGCGTTCTTCTTGGTACTCGCGCGAGATCAGTTTGTGCGCACGTGAGGTCGCCTTCCAGTCAATCTGGCGCAGGCTGTCACCAACGCGGTACTCGCGCATCTGGTGGAAATCGGTGCCTTCACCGCGGCGACGCTGCAGATGTGCGCCGACCATGCGCGAGGCCTGTTCGGCGCTGAACAGCGCAAATTTCGCCAGTGGCGCGAAGTTCGGGTAAACCTTGACCCGCGACACCACGGGCACGGTGCGCAACTGCGTCCACAGCCGCAGCGCCGAGGATAGGCGCAAATGGCAGCCGGGAAAATCGAACGCACCGCGGCTGGTCGGCAGCACGAAATAGCCAAAGGCCGACTCCTGGCCTGCATGCAGGGTGAGTTGACGCGGCAGTCCTCGCACCGGCCACGCGCCCGGATGCAGGTCGTGCACGCTGACGCGTTGGCTGTAGCGGCCCTCGCTGCGTAGGCGCAGCATGATTTCGCGCTCGGGCCCGAGCGGCAATACCGGCGGAATCTCGCGCTCCACGGCAGGTGTAACGCGGCCGCGTAATTGCAGCGCATCGACCACTGCCAGCAGGCCCACCACGCCTAAGCCAGCCCACCAAGCCGGCGCCGGCAGCCACTCGAACGCTACCGCAATGCCTGCGAGCGCAAGCACGGCCAAGGCCCAGACGAGCAGCGGCGCTGGCCTCATCGGCGCGGCGCATCCACGCGCGCGAGCAGCGCGTCCAGCACTTGGTCCACGCGCTGACCCTCGATTTGCAGCTCCGGCGCCAAGGCCAGGCGATGCCGCAGGCCGGGCTTGGCGATGGCGCGCACGTCGTCGGGCGTGACGAAATCGCGCGCTTCCAGCACCGCGTTGGCACGCGCCAGTCGCACTAGCGCCAGTGAGCCGCGCGGGCCAGCGCCCATGGCGAGGCCCGGCCATTCGCGCGTTGCCCGGACTAGGCGCACGGCATAGTCGACGACAGCTTCGTCCACGGTGACGCTGGCGGTGCCGCGCTGCATCGCCGTGATGTCGGCGGGACCAAGCACGCGACGTACTTTGCCCAGGTCGAAATCGGTGGCCGTGCGGCCGGTGGTGATCTCGCTGACCATGCGCACTTCGTCGGCCAGCTCGGGATAGTTCAACAGCACCTTGACCAAGAAACGATCGAGCTGCGCTTCGGGCAACGGATAAGTGCCTTCTTGCTCGACCGGGTTCTGCGTGGCAATCGCCATGAACGGCGGCGACAGCACGAAGCTCTTGCCCTCGATGGTCACCTGTTGCTCTTGCATCACTTCCAGCAGCGCGGCCTGTGTCTTTGCCGGCGCGCGGTTGATTTCGTCAGCCAGCAACAGATTGGTGAACACCGGACCGCGGCGAATCTTGAAACTCTCGGTCTTTGGGTCGTACACCGCATGGCCGCTGACGTCGCTGGGCATCAAGTCGGGCGTGAACTGCACGCGCGAGAAGTTGCAGTCCATCGCGGCCGCGAGCGCGCGCACCAGCAAGGTTTTTCCGAGCCCCGGCACCCCTTCCAGCAGGACGTGGCCGCCGGCGAGCAGGGCCAACAAGGTCTGGTCCAGCACCTCGGCTTGGCCGACGAAGGCTTGCTCGACCTCGGCGCGTACGGCGGCGATGCGGTCGCTGTGGTCCTGGCCGACGATGGCGGCGGGAATGGCGGTGTCGGTGGTCATAGTCGTAATCCCAACTGGATGAGCGAAGCAATTGCCTCGCGGAAACTTTCGGCGTGGAAAATCGGCGGTGGAATCAAGGCGGTGCGGATACGCGCCGGATCGACGGCAAGTTTTTTGGCGAGGTAGTCGATGCGCAGTTCGCCCTGCAGGGCGAGCGCCATTGGGTCGCGTCGGCGCAGCCGCGCGAGGAATGCGTCGCGCAGCGCGGCGTGCAGTTCGCGGGCGGCGCCGCGGCGCCAAGCGTGTTCGCCGGCCGCCTGCACGTGTTCAAGCAGGGCGCGGCGCGCCACCGGTTCGACCGGCAGCAGCGGACCAAAGCGCTGGCTGCGCATCAGTAGCCAGGCCAACAAAGCAAGCCCGGCGCCGGCGAGGATGGCCCAGCCGCGATCAAGCAGCACGTCCCACACCGTCGGCGCTTCGACTTCATAGATCAAACTCATGCGACCGTTGAGCGCTGGCGCCAGCACCTGGTAGGCCAGCTGCCAGTTCACATCGCGCTCAATCTCGCGATTACTCAAGAAATCGAGCTCGCTTAGCACATCGATACTGCCCTGCCCCTGTGCGAACCGCGCGAATACGAAACCGTGATCCGAGTCGCCCCAGGACAGGCGCGGCGTGCCTTCGCTCCATTCAAACCGCTGGCCACCGCACAATAGCTGCACCGCATTCTTCTTGCGGCCGTGCTGCAGCCGCTCGCAGCGCCAGTCCTCATCAAATTGGGTGATCGAGAGTACGGAAAAAATTGGACCGGGATCGTCGTTCAATTCGTCCGACATGCCGATTACCAAATGCCCCCCGCCGCGAACCCAAGCCAGCAGCGCGTCTGCCTGCACTTTCGGCAACTGCTGCGGATCGGCCACCAGTACCAGTCCATCGCCCGGGCGCAGGGCCAGTTGCGTCATGTCCAGCCGCGCATGCGACTGCGTTGGCGTGCCACGCCGGATGAGGCTGCGCTCCAGGCCATACAGCGGATTGAACAGCGCCTTGCCTTTGGGCGGCAGGCGAATTTCCGAATCAAAGGGCTCGAAAAGCGTGCGCGCGCCGAACACGACCAAGCCAACGATCACCAACACGATCATTGCAATCCCGAGCCCGCGCCACGAACGGCCGCTCATGCGCGCACCGAAAAATGTTGTGACCAGCCCGAGAGCAGAGACTCCAGTGCTGCATCGTCTGGCCACCGACCCGCATACGCGGCCAACTGCCAGGCGCGCACGATGTCGCGCAGGCCCTGTTCGCCCTCGGCATCGGCTAGTGCACGCGCGCGTCGCAAGCACTGCGCCTCGGTAGTGCCCGGCGGCAGCGGCGTGCCCAATCGGATGGCGAGCCCGGCCACGCAGGCGCGATAGAGCAGGGCCAGCGCTTCGCGGCGACGACCGGTTTGCCACAGCGCACGCACTGCCTGCGGCACGTCGTCGGGAAGGGGCGTGACGACGGCGAGCGGATGCTCTTCAATCGCCGTCGGTAGCCGGCGTGCAATTCGATCCTCGACCCACGGCAGCCAGCGCCGCAAGTTGTACAGCACGACCAGCAGCAGCAATCCCGCCAGCACCCACAGGCCGTACTCGCCAATCAGACTGATCACTTGCGCGACGTGTTTGAGCCACTCGGGGGGCGGCGATTCCTGCGACTTGGACTTCGACCAATTCTTGAGCCGCCACTGTCGAATTGTCTTACGCTCACCCAAGGCCGGCTCATGAAAGGCATCATCGACCGCACGGCCAAATTTTTCTGCGTCGGCGCGATGCTCGCTGGCAAAAACAGCGCGCAAGGTGGTGGGCGCGGCGGGCTTGTCGACCTCGTCCTCGTCCTTGTTGGTCGCGGCGGGCGTCGGCGCCGTCGCTGCGCTGCTCGCCGGCGTTGCTGCGAGCACCGAGGTGGGCGTGAGCACCGCCAGCGCGATGGGCAGCAACAGGGTCAACACGACGGCGGCAACGGAGGCACTCTCCCGCAGTCGCGTGGCGAGGTTGCGGAAGCGCAGTTCGAGGTCCCAGGCCTCGATATGGATGCGGCGATTTAAGTACAGGCCAAAGCCGCCGCCAATATAGAACGGCTCGATCACCGTCTCGGCCAACCACCACAGCACATTGGTCAAGATCAGCACCCAATCGGCGATCTGGCCGGTGAACACCTTGCCTAGCGAGGTGCCCATCGCCTGCAGCACCGCCATGATGCCGCCCAGCGAATCGCCGGGGATAAACAGCAGGCGCAGCAGCCAGGCCGAGGTAAACAGCGCCAGCACGAACAAACTCAGCACCACCGTCAGCGCCAAGGCTTGCCCGGACGCCGCGCGCCGCAGTACGCGTCGTCGCTGCGAGCGCTGCTTGCGATCCATGCCTTCAAGTTGGTCAATGGGCAGGTGCAGGCTGCGGAATGGATCCAAACGCCGCCACAGCAGCACCGGCCACAGCGGACGCCAACCTTCGCGGACAAACGCACGCAGCGTGTCGCGACGGTCAGGCGGCGCAGCGAATACCGCGCGCGACAACACGTAGAGCGGAATCCGTCCGAAGACCGGCTTGAGCCACCACATCGCGATAAAGGCCAGCCAGGGATGGCCGCTCCACCAGGCCAGCGCATTGAGCACGACCAGCAGCGGCAGGCTCGCGATCAGCCACGGCACCCAAATGGCGCGCGCGTTCTCGCGCACCAGGCGCAGGCCAAGGTCCACCGCTTCCCAAGCGGTGCGCGGTCGCAGCGCAATGCGAACCGATTCAAGTCGCATCGGGCAAGCCACGTCCGCCGCGCCACAGCCACAGCAGCACCGCTGTCCACAGCACGGCGGCAACGGCATATTTCACTGGCCCGGGGATGGATCCAATCGAGGACCAAAAGGCTTCGATAAAAGCGGCAATCAACAGCATCACGAAGGCGCCCAAGGCCAAGCGGCCGCCATCGCCGCCGGCCTCGACCAGTGCGCGCGCGCGGCTCATTCGCCCGGGCGCAATGATCGCCATGCCCAAGCGCAAGCCGGCGCCGCCGCAAATCACGATGGCGGTCAGCTCGAATGCGCCGTGGCCGCAGGCAAAGCGCCACAGCGGGCCACCGAAACCAATCGCCTGCAGGTGGCCGAAGACCGTGCCAATCATCACGCCATTGCTGATGAGTACGAAGATCGCGCCGATGCAAAACACTAAGCCGCTCGCGAAGGTGCGAAAGCCAATCGAGATATTGTTGAAAATGTAATACCCGAACATCTGCCAATCGCTGCCGCTGTCGCGATCGCGGCCAATATGCTCGGCAGCGGGGTCGTACATGCGCTCCCAACCGGCGATCTGCGCCGGATCGACCAGCGAATGCACCAGGTCTGGATGAATCTGCAGCGCGACGACCATGCCGATCAGCGGCACGTAGAACAGCGCCGCCGACGTCCACATATACGCCGCGTGCTGACGAACCAAGCGCGGGAATTCGGCGAGGAAGAAATCGAGCACCCGCCGCCAGCGCGGCGCCGGCGGTTTGTACAGCAGGCGATGGCCGCGCTGCATCAGCGCCTGCAGACGATGGCTGACCACCGGGCTGTAACCGCGGCTGTTGGCCAAAGCCAGCTGTTGGCACAGGCGGCGATATCGCGCTGGGAAGTCAGCAGCGCCGATTTCACCGGGCAGCGGCGGCAGCGAACGTCGCGACGTCGATCCCGCTAGCGGCTTTTCTTGGTTATCCAGCCAGCGTTCCAGCGCAGTCCATTCGTCGCCATGCCGAGCAATAAAGGCGTCTTGCTTCATCGCCGACCCAATAGCGCGTTGGCGTAACCGAATACGCGCTGCAGCCCGGCCGCGCCGCGCTGCTGGGTCAGCGGCAGCAGCAGGCCGGCGAGCTCTTCCTGGCGTTCGCGCGAAATCAAGTTCGCACGTTCGGCGAACGACACCAAGGCGATTTGCTCTTCCGGCTGCAGCGGCACCGGCAGCATCAACGGCGGCACCAAGGGCGCATTCTGCGAGCGCAGGTCAGTATCCACATGCACGACGATCGTGCCGGCGGCGATATCTCCCAAGCGGCGCGCATTCGGATCAATCAGGCTGCTCATCAGGCCGACGCCGTACAGGGCCGGCAGCATGTCGACCGCGCGCAGCAGGTTGCGCACCAAGGACGGCATCCAGCCAATAGGCGCGCCGTTGTCGCAGACCACGCGCAGGCCCATCACTCGTTTGCCCAAGGTCTGGCCGTTGAAGAAAAGTTCAAACGCGATTGGATACGCCCAGACAATCAAGAACACGCCGACCAGCCACACG
Organism: Lysobacterales bacterium; assembly: GCA_038252715.1. Classification (GTDB taxonomy): domain Bacteria; phylum Pseudomonadota; class Gammaproteobacteria; order Xanthomonadales; family Xanthomonadaceae; genus Arenimonas. Next base: position 8,352 of record JBBSAA010000124.1, read on the forward strand.
CCCATGCCGGCGTTGCCCATCAAGCCAAGCGCCATCATCAATACGAACACGATGCCGAGGCGGATCATCAGGTCCATCAGCCACGCCAAAGCCCGCGGCACTG
>JBBSAA010000125.1:0-8449 GCA_038252715.1 Lysobacterales bacterium
CTATCGATTGACGATGACCGGATCGCGGATGGTGCCGCCGAGGTCGAGTTCACCGCTGTGATAGATCGCGCCTTTGTAGCGCAGACGCAGGCGATAAATCCATTCGCCGACGCTTTTATCGTCGGCATTGAGATCATGCAGCTTGAGCTTGCCGCCGTTGTCGGTCACGCGAAGGTCAGAGAAAATTCCGTCGGGCGGCGGCGTCAGCCATTCAAAGCCCGGCTCGGGTCCCTCGAGATCGACAAAGTGGGCTTCCGTCGCGTTGCCGGCTAACTTCCAGACAACATCCTGCGGGTGTTTGTCGCGCGGAATGTGATTGACCTTGTCTTTTTCATCTACCACGACCACGAACGGGGAAACGGATTTGTCGAGGGACACTTTGAGGATCGTGGGCATGGGGCACTCCGGGCCAAATCGATGGCTTGCTCGCACGCGGCGCGTGGAGGACCACGGTTTGAGCAACGGCAATCTACAGATTGGTCGGCCAAGGTCTTGTGCCAGGCAAGAGTGGATGCGTCTTGGTCGTGGGCACATTCCCGCGCGCGTGAGTGCCTAATTGACCGCAGCAAAAGCAACGGCGTGCCGTCTGCTCCGACGGCACGCCGCAGTGCAGCCCCAAGCCTATTTGTTGATGATCACTGGGCCGCGTATCGACTGTTCCGTGCCGCCGTCAAATCCGGCATCGCCGACCGGCTGCTGCCTGCCCTGGTTCTGAATTTGCTGCTGCAGCATCTCTTCCTGCTGCTCCTGCTGCCGGCGCATTTCTTCTTCATTCTGGCCTGACATAGCGCTCTCCTAGTGAGAATGGTTCGGACCGGTCGTCGTCTGTCTCATGCCCCCTGGCATCGCCCACGGCGAACGGAAAACCAGCCTGCACGTGGTTTTTCGGGAAATCAAGGCGATCGCGCCGCCGCAACGGCAGAATTGAAAACTGCCCAGCCTTAGTGCTGGCCAGCGACGGGCACGGGCTGTGCGCGGCGGCGTAGCTCCTGCAGACGGGGATCGGCCAAGCCGCTGGTCTGCGCGGTCACGGTTGCCAGTGCGGCATGACGCAAGGCTTGCGCCTGGTTTGGATCTGGCGCGACATCGGCGAGCAGCAGTCGCGCTTCGGTCGTAGCCAGCACCAAGGCACGATCCAATGGCTGCGCCGCGAGCATCGGTTCCAGCGCCGACAGCGCGGCTTGCGCCTGGGCGCGCGCCTCCTCGCCTCGACCGGCAACAAGTGACAGCTGAGCCTGCTCGATACGCGCCTCAGCCAGCTCGCGAATCCAACTGACATTGCCGACATCGCGGCGCGTCATGGTCAACAGCATCGTTATTGCTTGGGCAACCAACGAATCGGCCTCAGTGAAATTTCCCTGTAGTCGCAGTGCTCGCCCAAGTTGATACGAATACAGCGCAAAGTCTTCTTGAAACGACGTGCTGTCGGGTTCGACGGCGCGCAAACGTTTGGCTTCGGCGAGCGCGCCTCGCAATTCGACGACGCCCCCCTCGAGGTCGCCTGCCAACACCAGCGTGCGCCCTAGTGCGGCTTTGGCGAACAGGCGCGTTTCTGCTTGGGTGTTGTCCATGGGCTTGGCGTTGGCGAGCGCGCTCTCGATGGCAACATCGGCGCGGTAACCGGCCACCGCTGCGGTGAGGTCGCCATTTAGCAGCGACATCTTGGCCAGATTATTGTGCGCCAGCCCCAGCCGCGCCTGCCATTCGGCGCGGCTGGCGTCGATGCCAACCAGCTTCTGGCAGTCAGCGAGCATGCTTCGGTATTGCGCAGTCGCACCGCTGAGGTCGCCGCGCGCTTCCATGACGTGGCCGGTGTTATTGCTCAAGGTTGCCAACTGCAGCAGCAACTGCGTGTCGGTAGGAGCAAACGCACGCGCGCGCTGCAGCAGGTCTTGCGCCGAGGTAAAGCTCGCTTGCGCCTGGTCAAGGTCGCCCCGGGTCCAGTGGCTCATGCCGATGAAGGTCAGGGTATTGGCGTGGGCGAGTTGGCGCTCGATATTGGCCGGTTCGGCGCTGGCCAAGGGGCCGGATAAGTTTGCGGCGGCTTGATACGCGGCCATTGCCTGCGGCAGATGGCCTTGTTCAAGCCGGACGCTTCCGATTTTCTCCAGCGCCTTCGCCCGTTGCACCAAGGATTGATCGGTGACATCGGTGACTGGCAGCGATTGGAAATATTCCATCGCTTTGTCGTCGACCGCTTCGAGGATATCCAGGCGTGACACTTCCGACAGTTTGTCGTTGAGGTCGCCCAACATAAAATCGACCAGGGTCTCGGCCTGCTTCTGCCGCCGCTCTGCTGCACGCTGCGCTAACACCGCCTGCACGGCGAGAAAGCTGGTGACCAGCATGACCACTACCGCCAGCGCCGTGATCGCCAACAGGCGACGGTGCCGACGCGCTGCTTCGCGCTGTCGCAGCGTATCGAGGCTGACGCCCAGCAGACCCGAAATTAACTTAAGCCGCGCCAGGGCTTTGCCGTCTTTGCCCACGCGAACATCGGCAGCCAAGGGTTCGCACGCGGCACCGTGCGGCTGCCCGTCCTGGTCGAGATCGAAACGCAAAGCCAGCGGAAAACATTCGCGCGCGTCACCGGCATGCGGTTCACCATCGATAATCAGCGCCACGATTCGATGCGCCCGACCCAGCCGCTTGAACGCCAAGATTTCTTCATTGACCCAAGGCGAGCGGGCTGATTCGGGCGAGCAGATAACAATCAGCGCGTCGGAGTCTGCGAGTGCCGCCTGAATGCGCGGCCCGAGTTCACCCGCACTCGCCAAGTCTTCGCGGTCTCGAAAGATCGGGCTGAGTCGGTCCGGCAAGGCGCCATGCTCGCCGTCGCTGCCGCGCAGGCGCGAGGGCAGGCGATAGCTTTCCAAGGAGCGATGCCACCACGCCGCCGCGCGCGCGTCGCTGTGGCTGTAGCTGACGAAGGCGCGAAATCGATGCGGTGCTGTCGCCTCGCTTGTGGGCGTCGGAGCAGTCAACGCATCCATCATGATGATTCCCCTTCGTGCTTGAACCAACGGCAAATCACAGCACGGATTCCAACTGCGCCCCGCTGCAGGCTACGCAACCGAGGTCGGTCAGGACAACTGTGCCGACTCCAGCGGCCGCTCGCGGTGCAGCAAGATCCACTCGGCGTGCTCTTCCAGGCATGCGCGCCCCAAGGCCAGCAGCAACACGCGCGTTTCCGCTTCCGTGCTCGCCAAGCCAAGGCGCTCGCGGCAGCCTGCGAACAGGCGCTGCATGAAGCGAAACTGTTTGATCAGCTCTTTGTCGGCGCGCTTATGCGAATAGGTTTCTCGTATGCCGGCCAGCAGAGGTAACAGACCCATCGCCAGCAGCAGCGCCTGTTGCGCGCCGCCAGCCAACGCCGGCCCGGCAACGAGCAGCACGCAGGCGCCGGTCAGGCCTGCCACCAAAGCGCCGGCCCCCAGGCGCGTGGTCCAGCGGTAGTTGAGTTCGCGTTGCTCGACACCGCTGCGGAAATACTCGAGTTGCCCGCCGTGGCCGCGCGCGTCACCAATCCAGTGCCGAACCACCCAGGCCAGCCAGGTCGAGTCAGCATCGAAGGTTTCATCGCGCAGCAGGCCGGTTCCGCGCATCGCGTGCCGGATCCAGCTCAGGTCGATGTCCTGTTTTTGCAGGAAGCTGTCGTAGCCCAAGCTGTTGTTCGGCGGGATCTCCACGCCGGCCAGCCGCCAGTAAAGCTGCACGCGCAGCCCCTCGGCAAGACCGCGATAGTCGAGGTACTTGCGTTGCCATTCTCGGCGCTGGCCGAAACGATTGAGCAAGAAGCCAAGCAGAAACAGCAGCAAGAAAAGCGCGACATAGCCGCGACTAGCGGTTACGTCGGAGTACAGGATGAACGCCAGTCCCATCAGCGCAGCCAAGACGTGCGTAACAAGCAAGCTCATTCGCACGCGACGTCGAAAATGGATCGCCAACCAGTCGGCGGCCAAGAATTGCTGTGCAATCCCCGCCGCGATGGGCGGTGGGGTCGAAGGCAGTTCGGCACCGAATAGGGAAAGCTTTGCCCGTGACAGGCTTTGGCGGTGATTGGCCAAATCGAGATTGAAGGTCTCCATCTGCGCAAACACGTGCCGGTAATGCGGGGGCACGCTACCGTCAGGAGCCTGTGCGCCGGCCAAAGTTAGCCAGCGCGCCTGCATCGGCGGCAGTACTGGCGGTTTTTCGCCGCCGCCGAGTCGACGTGAGCAGCTGAGGTGATAGACGAGGTCGCTTTCGTCATCGGCTAGCAAGTTAGGCGCCACTTCATCAATGCGCAGGCCGGGCATCACGTTATGCACATGGAAGGCCACGACTTGGGCAGTGCCGCCGGTGGCGAGGCTGGGGTTACCGTCCCAGAGCGCCAGCAGCACTTGGCAATGCGAGGACACGAACATGCCCAGCTGTGCGTATTGGCGATTGCGGGCGTCGCCGCGCGACTGAATGGACTCCAAGGTGTTGCCAGCGGCCAAGGGCAATTGGCGTACGTTGGCCTGCGCAAGCAAGCGGCGAAATCTTGCGAGCGTGGCGGGCTCATGGAAGTCGCGCTCGTACTCGTCCTTCGGCATCGGCAGTGCGACGACCAAATCCACGCCGAGCGCGAGCGCTTCCTCGGCGACCAACTGGTCACCACCGTCAGCGAGGGCCGAGATCAGCCGCAGTGGCAAGGCGGGGAATTGCCGCTGTAATCGTCCGAAGAAATCGCGTACCGCCGCGCGCAGCGCCGGCTCTTCGTCCGGATGCAGATCGCGATGCGCGGTCAGGCCCACGCATAAACGCAGGCGGGTGTCGTCGGAAGGCGGCCGGGACTCGGGCAAGGGCGGTGTCCGGGGGAACAAGGCACCGACACGCTACCAGATTGCCTCCCGCCGAAGAACCACGCTTGGCTCGCGGCGAGAGGACCTCCCCGTAGGAGCCAGCTTGCTGGCGAACCGGCGTGTTCGAAGCACTGGCTGTGACTGCGTCGCCAGCGAGTTGGCTCCTACAAATCACCAGTAGGAGCCAGCTTGCTGGCGAACAGCCCGGCAACAACGCACTGGCTGCGACCGCGTCGTCAGCGAGCGGGCTCCTACGCGGCTGGAATCATTTCAAATCGAAACGATCCAGGTTCATTACTTTGGTCCACGCGGCAACGAAATCGCGGACGAACATCGCATCGGCATCGCTGGATGCGTACACCTCGGCCAAGGAGCGCAGCTGCGAGTTCGATCCGAACACCAAGTCGACCACAGTGCCGGTGCGCTTGCGCTCGCCGGTCTTGCGGTCCAGGCCGTGTAGCACACCGGCCGCGTCGGCTTTTTCCCAAGTGATGCCCATGTCGAGCAAATTGGTGAAGAAGTCGTTCGTCAGCGTCTCGCTGCGCTCGCTGAAAACGCCATGCTTGGCTTGTCCGAAATTCGCGCCGAGCGAGCGCATGCCGCCGATGAGCACGGTCATTTCCGGCGCGGTCAGAGTCAGCAGGTTGGCGCGATCAATCAACAATTCGCCAACCAAGGCCTCATACCCGGCGCGAACGTAATTACGGAAGCCATCGGCCTTTGGCTCGAGCGGCTCGAACGAGTCGACGTCGGTCTGCGCCTGCGTGGCATCGGTGCGGCCGGGAGAGAACGGGACGGTTACCGAATGCCCCGCTTTCTTTGCCGCCGCTTCCACCGCCGCGCAGCCGCCCAGCACGATCAGGTCGGCTAGCGAAATCTTCTTGCCGCCCGCTTGGGCGCCGTTGAACGTCGCTTGGATGTCCTCGAGCTTGGCCAACACCTTCGCCAATTCTGCCGGCTGGTTGACCTGCCAATCTTTCTGCGGTGCCAGTCGAATGCGCGCGCCATTGGCGCCACCGCGTTTATCACTGCCGCGGAAGGTCGACGCCGAAGCCCACGCGGTTGTGACCAGTTGCGAAGTAGTCAAGCCAGATGCGAGCAGCGTTGACTTGAGCTGCGCGATATCGGCAGCATCCACCAGCGGATGATCGACGGCTGGCACCGGGTCTTGCCAGATTAATTCTTCCTTCGGCACCAGCTTGCCCAAATAGCGCGAGACCGGGCCCATGTCGCGATGCGTGAGCTTGAACCAGGCGCGGGCAAACGCGTCGGCAAACTCGGCCGGATTGGCGTGGAAGCGGCGCGAGATCTTTTCGTAGGCCGGATCCATGCGCATGGCCATGTCGGCCGTGGTCATCATCGGCGCATGGCGCTTGGACGGGTCGTGCGCGTCGGGAACGGTGTTGTCGCCGGTGTGGCCAACGGGCTTCCACTGATGGGCGCCGGCCGGGCTCTTGGTCAGCTCCCACTCGTAGCCAAACAGGTTGTCGTAGTAGCCGTTGTCCCAATGGATCGGATTGTTCGTCCACGCGCCTTCCAGGCCGCTGGTGAACGCGTGCACGCCTGAGCCGCCTTCAAAGCTGTTGATCCAGCCCAAGCCCTGGTTTTCGATGCCCGCGCTTTCCGGGTTGGTGCCGATGTACTTCACGTCGACTGCGCCGTGACATTTTCCAAACGTGTGGCCGCCGGCCGTGAGCGCGACGGTTTCTTCATCATTCATCGCCATGCGGGCGAAGGTGACGCGGATGTCGTGCGCTGAGCCCAGCGGGTCCGGGTTGCCATCGGGGCCTTCCGGGTTTACATAAATCAGTCCCATCTGCACTGCCGCCAGTGGATTGGCCAACTCGCGCTCGCCCGAGTAGCGGCTATTGGGTTTGTCGCTCGTGGCCAGCCACTCGCTTTCTGGGCCCCAGTTCGTCGCTTCGCCGGGCTCCCACACATCGGGACGACCGCCGCCGAAACCAAAGGTCTTGAAGCCCATTGATTCGAGCGCGACATTGCCGGTCAAGATAAACAAGTCGGCCCAAGACAGCTTGCGACCGTACTTGGCCTTGATCGGCCACAGCAGTCGGCGCGCCTTATCGAGGTTGCCGTTGTCGGGCCAACTATTGAGCGGAGCGAAACGCTGGTCACCGCTGCCGCTGCCGCCGCGACCGTCGGTGGTGCGATAGGTGCCGGCGGCGTGCCAGGCCATGCGCACGAAAAACGGCCCGTAGTGTCCATAGTCGGCCGGCCACCACGCCTGTGAATCGGTCATCAGCGCATGCAAGTCAGTCACGACGGCATCAAGATCGAGCGTCTTGAATTCAGCCGCGTAATCGAAGTCGTGTTCCATTGGATTGGAAAGCGTGGACTGCTCGTGCAGGATTTTTAAGTTCAGCTGCTCGGGCCACCAACCGGAATTGTTTCGCGAACTGGACAGGGCGTTGGTGCTGGCGCCGTGGGGAAAGGGGCATTTGGCTTCGTTCGACATGGGACTCTCCGTGGGGTGGCGGCTGCCTGAGTAGATTGAGCTTGTACCCTTAAGGATAGATAGGTGAAGTCATTTGTTAAGATGGCGACGATAGGCAGAACCTATGACAGCGCGAGGATGCACGGGGGCGAACCTGCGTTGCCCCTTCGGAAGCAGCGAACCTGCCCGCGAGGGCGATGGCCTCGGATTTGAAATCGCGATCATGCCCGGCCCCTCCAGAGACCCCGGCCAAAGGTACGAAGCCACACAGGCTTAACGCCCGCCCTGCTAGGTTCGCGGTCCCGCTGCAATTACTCGGAGTCGCCATGCGCCAGTTGCCCCTCGCCCTTGTCCTCGCCACCACCTTGCTGGGCGGCGCCGCGTTCGCCAAGTCGCCAGCAGCCACCGCGACGCCCGCGACCACGCCGGCAGTTGACGCCTTGCTCAAAGGCGACTGGCGCGATGCGAAGAACACGCCGCGCGATGCGTATCGCCATCCGGCGCAGACGCTGTCGTTCTTTGGCATCACGCCGACCCAGACGGTGATCGAAGTGTGGCCGAGCGGTGGCTGGTACGCGGAAATCCTCGCGCCGATGCTGCGCGACAAGGGCAAGTACCTTGGCGCGGTGAATGACCCGGCGGCCGCCACCAGCGACAAAGGCAAGGCCGGCGCCGAGCGCGGCGTGAAAAATCTCCAAGACAAGTTCGCCGCGCGTGCCGACGTCTATGGCCCGGCGTCCTTGGTGCTGATTAACCCGGCGAAACCCGTGTTCGGTAAGCCCGCGTCGGCTGATGCCGTGCTGACCTTCCGCAACGTCCACAACTGGCGCATGGCCAAGCAGGCCGAAGGCATGTTCGCGGGCTTTTTCGCCGTGCTCAAGCCGGGCGGCACGCTGGGCGTCGTTGAGCACCGCGCCGCCAAGGACGTGCCGGCCGACGACGAAAGCGGCTACGTCAGCGAAGCGCAGGTGATTGCGTATGCGACCGCCGCTGGTTTCACCCTCGCTGGCAAAAGCGAGGCTAACGCCAACGCAAAAGACACCAAGGATTATCCCGGCGGCGTTTGGACCTTGCCGCCGGTGCTGGCCGAGGGTGACAAGGACCGTGCGAAGTATCTCGCTATCGGTGAGAGCGACCGCATGACGTTGAAGTTCGTCAAGCCGAAGAAATA
>JBBSAA010000126.1:0-8441 GCA_038252715.1 Lysobacterales bacterium
AGCTCAAGCAAGGCGACGGTCAATCCCCGGAAGGTTTTTATTCGGTCGCGGCCGGGCAATTGAACCCGTCGAGCCAGTACCACTTGGCGTTCAACCTCGGCTACCCGAACGCCTACGACCGTCGCCGCGGTCGTACCGGCGATTTCCTGATGGTGCACGGCAGCTGCGTGTCCATCGGCTGCTACGCGATGGGCGATGCCCAGATCGAGCAGATTTACACGCTGGTCGACGCCGCTTTGCGCGGTGGCCAGCGGCAGGTGCCCGTGCATATATTCCCGTTCCGCTTCTCGGCGCCGCCTGACAAGGGGTGGCAGACGGGCGGCTGGGCAACGTTCTGGTTGAATTTGCGCGAGGGTTACGATGCGTTCGAGCGCAGCCACCTGCCGCCGCGCATCACCGTAACGAACGGTCGCTATGTGGTAACGCAAGACGCCGCGGCGAAGCCCGCCGCGGCGTCCAGAGCACGCTAAGTTTCGGGTTTAGTTCTTGGGCGCAAACGCGCTTTGCAGGGCGATGCCCTGGAACGCCGCCGGCACTTGGCCGTCGGTGGCGAAACGATACAACGCCGCCGAGTAAATGCCGCTCAGCGCCGCCTGGTAAATCGCCAATGCGCCCACGGCGATCGCGAAGAACAGGCCCACCCCGACCGCGAACCACGGGCTGGCCATTGACGCCGCGATCGTGCATGCCACGCCCAGCACGATCACACCAAAGGTAAGCAGGCCGAAGGCCGCACCAATACCAATGTTGCCAATCGCGTTTTCGCCCCAGGTGCGCTTGAGCAAATTGACGCTCTCCTTAAGTGCATCGATTGGGCCGATGTTGCTGCTGACCAAGACCGGCACCACCATGAAGGTAGCCAAGGTCCACGCCGCGCCCAAGCCGCTGCCAAGCAGCCGCACGATGAAGTTGTTGTTCTTCTTCTTCATCGCCTGCAGCAGCAGGCCGACCGTCGCCGCGATCGCCGCGTAGCCGAGGATCGAGCCAAGGCGCGATTTAGCAATATTGAAGCCATCAGCCAAGGTCGGGTCGCCGCCGTCTAGGCGAATCATTGCCGCGCCCACCAAGGCGCAGTTGAAGAAGATGATCACCGAGTACTGGCAGAAGTAGAACAGGAAGCCCCAGACCGCCCCAAACACGCCGACGCCGTGCTCGAAGATGCGCAGCGCGAACATGGGAATCACGAAAGTCGCCATCACCAGCAAGGTCGCCAGGCCCGAGACGATCGGGAACAGCATCAGCTCCTTGTCGGAACGCAACACGGATGCGCTGGCCTTGACCAACTCCCAACTACGCGACAATTTCTCGAACATGGTGACGTCCCCTTGGCTGTTAAGCCCCGGCAAAGCCGATGGCGCGCTGATTATGCCGACATCCACCGGGCGGCGGGCAAGCGCCGGAAGTCACTCCCTCCTTAAGCGGGACGGCTGTCTATAATCGCCTCGATATGGCGCTGGGAGTGGCGGCGAATGATTAGGTGGCGAATGCTCGGGCGAGAATTAATGGTGCTGGCGTGCCTGGTGCTGGTCAGCTGCGGTGGCGAGCCCTTGCCCCCGGAAGCGGCGAGCGCGCCGGGTGCAGCCCAGACACAGCCCGCCGTGTTGCCGGCGCTTGCGCCAATGATGGCCGTTCACTATTTCGGCAGCGCTTGGCCGAAGAATTTCATCGCCGGCTTTCGTCGCGCCGACGTGCCGGCCGATTTCGCGCGGATCTCCACCGATGGTTTTAATGCGGTGGTGCTGGTCGTGTCTTGGAGTGATTTTCAACCAGACGTGTCGCCGTGCTGCCTCGACGATGAGCGCGCATGGGAGCGACTGCGCTTTTTGCTCGATCAGGCCCAGCGCGCCAAGCTGCAGGTCGTGCTTCGGGTCGGCTTTCCTCACAGCTTCCATCCGCTCGCTGGCGACATCGACGCTCGTTTGCTTGCGTTGACCAATGAGGCCGGTGCGCGCGCGGACTACCAGCGCTTCGTGAAGCGCCTTGGCCGCGAAATTGCCGGTCACCCCGAGGTCGTGCTGGCCTTCATGTCTTGGGAAGACCAGCACTTGACGCAAATCACTGAAGCCGCGCGCGAAGACTATCGCGCGTTCGCCGCAACCCGGCCCGAGTTGCCGTGGGCGCCGGGCGCGGCCTTGCCCACGCGCGAAGGAGAGGGCGCCGATGCGTTCAACGCGTATTGGGATTGGATGGTGATAGAAAAGCTTTACAGACCGTCACTCGCTTCCCTGCCGATGCTGTCGTACGAGGCGCGCGTGGACCGCGATCCGTATTTTACCGTAGCGGCCGATGGCACCCGTCGTCTCGATCACTTGATCGCCCATCCGGGGATGCTGCGACTGCCGGCCGGACAGCCGGTGACGATTTATTGGGCGCCGTATTGGGGTGCGGAAAATCGCGGCGAGAAACTGTCGGCAACGCGCAGCCTGGTGCTGTTTGAGGCCCTAATCGCCGACGTACGCAGCCAGACCGGATCGACGCCAATCTTCATTGACCAGTTCAACGTCCTCGATAATTCGCTGGGTTTCGAAACCAATGCGGCGATTTCAGCGGATGAAATTCCGGCCTTTCTCAGCGGCGTCGTTTGCCCGCTCAAGGCCAATCCAATTGCAGGCTTGGCGTGGTGGGCCGGGCGCGACTATGCCGAGAGCCCGATCTTCAATCCCGCGTTCGGTTATGGCCTTGATGGCTGGGCCCGGCACGCGGTCGATGAGAGCCAGGCGGCGCTCGAGTCGATGCCGCTGGGGGATTTTCGCGTGCGCCTGCACACCGGTGACGCCATCTCGCAGGTCATCCCAGCGCTGCGCGGCCGTCTGCCCAACTCCGATGGCGACGCCTACCCCGATCGCACCTGCATCACGGCCGATGCGCAGCAGCCCGCGACCGTCACCGTGCAAGCCGGCAGCGGTCGACCCGCGCGCTTGCGTTTCAACGGCAACGGCGTGCAAACGCAATGCAGTGACATCCAAGCGCTGCCAACGCCCGATCGTTCCAGCTTGACGGTGGAAGTGCGGGCGGTCCAAGGCGACGTCGCGCTGCAGGACGTCAAAGTCTTCGACCACGTGCAGACGGGCGGCCTGTACGCCTTTGACGGCCAGCCTGGACCCTTGCTCGCGTCGGTGCGCCGGCTCAACGCCGAATTCCTCGCAGCGTCCGCGCCGGCGCGCTGTTCAGTGCCGTCCGCCGCGCCTGCGCCAACGACTAACTGAGGGCAGGCGGCTGCCAGCGCGCGTGCTGCGCCTCCGGATGCGCGGCCCAGCGTTCGGCCAAGCTGCGGCCGTCAACGGGGTCGCGGAATGTCGGCGCAATGTCGGCCAGCGGCTTGAGCACAAATGCGTGCTGTAGTTCCGGGCGCGGCAGTTCTAGATTGCCGGGTCCTTTCATCACTAAGTCGTCGTAGAACACCAGGTCGATGTCCAGCGGACGATCAGAGAATCTCGGCACGTCGCGACGACGGCCGTGGGCATCTTCGAGCGCGTGCAGCCAAGCATCGAGTGACACGGGTGTCATGTCGGTCTCGATGATCGCCGCGGCGTTGAGGAAGTCCACGCCGTCGAAACCCACCGCCGGCGTGCGATAAAACGGCGACACCACCACGTCGCCAAAGCGCTCGCGCAGTTCAACTACCGCGCGCCGCAAGTGCTCGTCGGGCTGCTGGTTCGAGCCCAAGCTGAGGTAGGCCTTCGCCATCACGCGCTCCGATGGCGCTCGAGGATCACGCCCACGGCTTTCGCGCCGCGCACAGCACCGACTTTGCTGAGCTTGAACCACACGCGGCTGACGCCGAATTCCTCGATGATGATCGCGCAGCAGCGCTCGGCAAGCGTTTCCACCAAGCCAAAACTGGAGCCGCCAACAAACTCAATCAGGCGTTTGCTGATGGCTTTGTAGTCGAGGGTGTCGACGATGTCGTCGCTCGCGGCGGGGCGGCGATTGTCAGAATCCATCTCGATATCAAGCACGATGGGCTGCTTGATCTTGCGTTCCCAGTCGTAGATGCCGATGACGCATTCAATTTCGAGCGCTTCGATGAAAACCTTGTCCATTCCGTCTCCGGGATTTTCTGCATTGTCTGTAGGAGCGGCCTGAGCCGCGATAGGCGTGCGGTTTGCTCGTAGAAAAGATCGCGGCGTACGCCGCTCCTACGGATAATCCTGCATGAACCTATACCGCCGATAAGCTTGCCATGTCCCACCGTGGCACTACCGTGATGACGGGCTCGGCGCGTTGCCCGGCCAACAGGCGCAGGGCGCCGGCGAAGGCGATCATGGCGCCGTTGTCGGTGCAGAACGCCGGTCGCGGGAAGCAGGCGCGGCCGCCGCGCTTGGCGGTCATCGCCTGCAGTTTTTCCCGTAGTCGCAGGTTGGCGCCGACCCCGCCGGCAACGATCAGGGTGTCGATGCCGGCGGCGTCGAGGGCGCGCTCGCATTTGATTGCGAGCGTGTCGACCACGGCCTGCTCGAACCCACGGGCGATATCGGCACGGGTCTGGTCGGACTGGTCCGAGGCCTTCCACGCCAGCAATACCTGAGTCTTGAGGCCGGAGAAGCTGAAGTCGAGGCCCGGGCGGTCGGTCATCGGTCGGGAAAACTTGAAGCGGCTGGGCTGGCCATCTTCGGCCAGGCGCGCCAGTTCGGGACCACCCGGGTAGGGCAGGCCCATGAGTTTCGCGGTCTTGTCGAAGGCCTCGCCGGCGGCGTCATCCAAGGTTTCGCCCAACAAGCGGTACTGGCCGATGCCGTCGACCGCGACCAGCTGCGTGTGGCCGCCCGAGACCAGCAAAGCCACGAAGGGTGGCTTGAGCGTCGGATCTTCAAGCAGGGGCGCCAGCAGGTGGCCTTCCATGTGGTGCACGCCAACCGCGGGTAGGTCCAGCGACCAAGCCAAGGCCCGGCCAGCGGCCGCGCCGACCATCAGGGCCCCCACCAAGCCCGGGCCGGCGGTGTAGGCGACGCCATCCAGATCGGCCACACTCAAGCCTGATTCGGCCAAGGTTTGGCGGATCAGCGGCAGCAGCTTGCGGACGTGGTCGCGGCTGGCCAGCTCGGGGACCACACCGCCGTACTCGGCGTGCAGGGCTATCTGGCTGTACAGCGCGTGCGCGCGCAGACCCGTTTCAGTGTCGTAAACCGCCACTCCGGTCTCGTCGCAGCTGGTTTCGATGCCCAGGACGCGCATGCAACTCCTTGGATTTCCTCGATTTCCGGCCTTGACGCCGATCGCGGATCGGACTTGCAGTGACCGGGGTCTGACGCGTATCATACGCGGCTCGCCGTCCCGGGTTTGCTTGGGGTCTGGCGTCAGCCGAATTCTATAAAAGTCCGTGATTTGGAGTTGTCATGCCGTCAGTCAAAGTCCGCGAAAACGAGCCCTTCGAGTTTGCCCTGCGCCGCTTCAAGCGCACCTGCGAAAAGGCCGGTGTCCTCGCTGAAACCCGCAAGCGCGAGTTCTACGAGAAGCCGACCCAGGAACGCAAGCGCAAGGCCGCCGCTGCGGTGAAGCGCCAGCTGCGCCGCAGCTCGCGCGACGTTACCAAGCGCCAGCGCCTGTACTGAGCAGCGGTGCTTGCCAAGAAGCCGGCCACGCGCAAGCGTCGCCGGCTTTTTGTGCTTTAGGACGTTCCAACCTGGTGGATAAAATGTCTGGTCAGTGCTGGCCAGCCGTGCCACCAATTGCCCATCTCAACGTGTTCGGCCGCTTCCGGCCGGAATCCCGCACCGTCTGCCCGGTCCCGGAGAACCGCCATGGCCATGAAAGCCCAGATCGTTGAAGACATGAAGACGGCGATGAAGGCCGGCGAAAAGGATCGTTTGGGCGTCATCCGCCTGATCTTGGCCGATATCAAGCGTCGCGAAGTGGATGAGCGCATCGAAGCGGATGACGCCGTCGTGCTCGCGATCCTCGAAAAAGCGGTCAAGCAGCGCAAGGATTCGATCACGCAATACGAGGCCGCCGCACGCGAAGACCTCGCCAGCATCGAGCGTTACGAACTGGGCGTGATCCAAGCCTACCTGCCCGCGCCGATGAGCCAAGCCGAAGTCGAGGCCGCAGTGCTGGCGTCGATCGCCGAGTCCGGCGCCACCGGGCCGCAGGACATGGGCAAGGTGATGGCCATTCTCAAACCGAAGGTTGCCGGCCGCGCCGACATGGGCGCGCTGTCTGGCATGGTCAAGGCCAAGCTCGCCGGTTGAACCGCATTGTAGGAGCGGCGTCAGCCGCGATGGCTGGTTCAGAGCGAGACCTTGAACAGATCGCGGCAGTCCCGCTCCTACCTAGTCGCCGCCGCATGGCATCCTAGGGATTCATGGCCCGCATACCCGACGCTTTTATTGATGACCTGCTCGCGAGGACCGACCTCGTCGAGATCATCGGCTCGCGTGTGCCACTCAAGCGCCAAGGTCGCGAGTATTCCGCGCGCTGCCCGTTCCACGACGAACGCTCGCCCAGTTTCACCGTCTCGCCGATCAAGCAGTTCTATCACTGCTTCGGCTGTGGCGCGCACGGCACCGCGATCTCGTTCCTGATGAATTATGACCGGCTCGAGTTTCTCGATGCGGTCGAAGAGCTCGCCAAGCGTATCGGACTGGATGTGCCGAAGGACGCGATGGCGCGTACCGAGGACAGCGAGTCGCGCGACGTGTACGCCGCGCTCGACGCGTCGGCGACGTTTTTCCAAGGTCAGCTCGCGCAGAGCCCGAAAGCGCTCGCTTACTTGGACAAACGCGCTGTGGATGCCGAGAACCGCGCACGGTTCGGCATAGGCTATGCGCCGGAAGGTTTCAGTGCGCTCAAGGATGCGCTCGGCGGCGACGAACGCCGCCTGCGCCTGCTCGACAAGGGCGGCATGCTGTCCAAGAGCGACAGCGGCCGCGTTTACGATAAGTTTCGCGACCGGGTGATGTTTCCGATCCACGACCGCCGCGGTCGGGTGATTGGGTTCGGTGGCCGCGTGCTGGGTAAGGATGATGGCCCGAAGTACCTCAATTCACCCGAGACCGTGCTGTTTCACAAAGGCCGCGAGCTTTACGGTCTATGGCAGGTGCGGCAGGCGCACGCGAAGATCCCGCGCCTGGTCGTGGTTGAGGGCTACATGGATGTGGTGGCGCTGTTCCAATACGGCGTGACCCAGGCCGTCGCGACGCTCGGTACCGCCACCACGCCCGACCATGCGGAACTGCTGTTTCGCAATGCCGCCGACGTGTATTTTTGTTTCGATGGTGACAAGGCCGGCCGCGGCGCGGCATGGAAAGCGGTTGAGTCCATTTTGCCGCGCATGCGCGACGGCCGGCAGGCATTTTTCCTGTTCCTGCCAGAGGGCGAGGATCCTGACACGATCGTACGCAGCGAAGGCGCCGCCGGTTTTGATGCGCGCTTGGCGGCTGCGACCTCACTCAGTGAGTTCTTTTTCAATGAACAGTCCAAGGACGTCAACCTGGGCTCGCTGGAAGGCAAGGCGCGGCTCGCCGAGCGCGCCAAGCCGTACCTGGCCAATATCCCCGACGGTGCGTTTCGCGACCTGATGCAGCAACGCCTGACGGAAATGACCGGCGTAGGCGCGCGCGCCACCACATCAGCCATACCGGCGATGGCGCGATCCGCGCGCGGCACGCCGGCGCCGAAGCAAAGCCTCGTGCGCGCTGCGATTACTTTCCTGGTCCAACAGCCGGCGCTGGCGCAGGCGATCGAGCCGCCCTATTTGTTTGGGATCCTGCGACAGCCTGGCGTGCCCTTGCTGGTGGAGTTGATCGCCTTGGTGCGCGAGCGTCCGGATATCGGCACCGGTGGCCTGCTGGAGCTTTTTACCGAGCGAGAAGAGGGTACATCGTTGCAAAAGCTGGCGATGCAGTCCTTGCCCGGGGATGAATCGGCGTGGCGCGAGGAGTTCTTGGACGCGTTAGCCCAACTGGACAAACAAACGCGGCAACAGCGCGTGGAAGAACTGCAGCAAAAAGGCGCACTGTCCGACGTCGAGAAACAGGAAATGCGCGAGCTATTGCTGTCGCGATTGCGCTGAGAAAATTCCAGCACAGTTGGGCAAAAGGCGGAGATCATTCCCGCGAAGAGGCTTTGCCCCGTCGCATGAAATGCTGACTTTCCCTCATTGCTTTTCGTGCAAGCTCAGGCCTGCATCAAGCCGTGCGCCGCTAAGCCGAGCAGCGGCTCAACCGGAAGGGACAAACTCGAGCGCATTGGCCGCGACCGGACCCGGCATTAGCCAGTGGTCGATCAGCAGGAAGGCGAACAGCGCCATCAAGTACCAGATCGAATAGCCAAACACCTGCATTGCGAACGCTTCCGACGGCGGATTCATCAGCCGTATTGCGTAGTACAGGAAGACCGCGCCCAGCACGAGTGCGCCGCCTAGGTAAAACACGCCGCTCATGCCCGCAATCCATGGCAGCACGCTGACCAAGACCAAGAGCACGGTGTAGAACAAGATCTGC
>JBBSAA010000127.1:0-8390 GCA_038252715.1 Lysobacterales bacterium
CCTTGGAGCAGTGGCCGCTCTGACACCAAAGTCTCGGTGTATCGCGTCGATACGCATTCGGGCACCCGCAAGCTCGTCGAAGCGATTCCTCAAGGCGGCTCGGTGGATGCAGACAATGCCGGCACGCTGCGCTTTACCGCCACATCAGATGACGCAGGCAATCCGATCCTGCGCTATCGCCCGAAAGCGACCGATACCGCGTGGACCCCAGTGCCAACAACCATGGCCGGTCGCGACATGGGCGTGTTGTTTTTTGAGAAAGACGACAACCATGCCATCGCCATCATCAGCGACAAGGGCGAGCCAGAAGCGCTGTACCGCGTCGATTTCGCCGCCGGCACCCGCGAGCGCTTAGCCGGCAACGACCTGCTATCGGTGAGCGGATTCGAGCGTTCCGGCATCGACGGCCCGATGTTCGCCGTCAGCTACGACGGGGCCAAGCCGAAGATTGATTACATCGACCCGAAATCTGAGTTCGCGCAACTGCACGCTGGTTTGATGAAGCTGTTCCCCGGCGAGATGGTTGAGTTCATCAACTACACCAAAGACAGCAAGAAGCTGCTGTTCTTCGTCTATAGCGATCGCCATCCGGGCGCGTATTACGTCTTCGACCGCACGACGCGCACGCCGCAAATGCTGTTTGAGACCATGGAGTGGATCAACCCGGCCAAGATGGCGCCGATGCAGCCGGTCGAGTTCAAGAACAAGGCCGGTGAGACTATCTTTGGTTTCTACACTGCGCCAAGCGGGAAAACCGGCCCGCAGCCGCTGGTAGTCATGCCGCACGGTGGACCGTTCGGTATCCATGACAGTTGGGGTTACGACGCTGACGTGCAGTTCTTGGCCAATCGCGGCTATGGCGTATTGCAGGTCAATTTCCGCGGTTCGGGCGGCCGTGGCGAAAAATTCCAAACCTCCACGTTCAAGCAGTGGGGCACTGGCATTCAAGACGACATCGCCGATGGCGTGCGCTGGGCCATTGCCAACAACGTCGCCGACGCCGCAAAGGTGTGCATCTACGGCGCCAGCTTCGGCGGTTATTCGGCGCTGATGAACCCGATTCGCAACCCGGGCATGTACAAATGCGCGATTGGCTACGCGGGCGTCTATGACTTGGCTGAGATGTACAAGTCGGGCGATACCAATGACAGTCGTCAAGGCCGCAGCTACCTCGGCTATGCGGTGGGCTCGGACGCCAAGGAACTGACCGCGCAATCACCGGCCCGTCGCGCTGAGGAAATCGATGTGCCGGTACTGCTAATCCACGGCAAGAACGATTTCCGTGCGCCCATCGACCAGTACAACCTGATGCTGGCGGCGATGGACAAGGCCAAGAAGCCGGTCGAGTCCTTGGTCAAGGCCAACGAAGGCCACGGCTTCTTCGACCCGAAGAACCAGACCGAGGCCTACCAGAAGATTGAAGCGTTCTTGCTCAAGTACAACCCACCCAACTGAGCCAGCGCCGCCTCGTAGAAAACCCCGCTTCGGCGGGGTTTTTTTGTCAGCGCGCGGTGCTCGCCAGTGCCGCTTCAAGCAGTCGCACAATGAGCGCCTGGGTCGGACGGGCGCGAGCCTCGTCATAGCGAACCGTCGCTTCGTCCATATACGTGGTCTGTGCGAGCTCAAGCTGGATCGCATTAATGGACCGCGCGGGGTCGCCATACTTGCGGGTGATATAACCGCCCTTGAAGCGGCCGTTGGCCACCCAAGAGGCCGTCGACTGTGCCTCAAGCACCGCCAACACACGCGACTGCACAACGGCGTTGCAACTGCTACCGCCGACCGTGCCCAGGTTGAAATCCGGCAGGCAGCCTTCGAACAAAAACGCCACCACCGATCGGATGGAGTGCCCCTCCCACAGCAGCACGCGGCCGTGTTTGGCATGCAGGCGCGCGATCTCGCTGGCTAGAGCGGAGTGATAGGGGCGCCAATAGCGCTCCACGCGCGCACCGACGTCCTGTGGCGACGGCAGGCGTCCGTCGCGATACACCGGCTCGCCACTGAACTGCACAATCGGGCACAGCCCGGTGGTGTTCTGCCCCGGGTACAGCGACACGTCGTCAGGCGGCCGGTTGAGGTCAACCACGTACCGCGAGTAACGTGGATAAAGCATCGAAGCGCCCATCTCGCGCGCCACTTCATACAGGCGGCTGACAAACCAGTCCGTGTCTGGCACGCGCAACGACGACTCGGTCATCGTCTCGGCAATATCGTCTGGCACATCGGTACCGTCATGCGGCAGGCTGATCAACAGCGGCAAGCGGCCGCGATGCAGGGTGACGCTTTCCATGGCTTAGGCCTAATGTTCGAAGCGCAGCGGCGAGCTGGGCGCCGGGTCAAAAATCGGAGTGCGGGCGCAAATTAGGTCGGTCAGTAAGTGCCCCGTTGCCGCACTCATGCTCACGCCCAGCATGCCGTGGCCCGTGGCCAGCCACAGGTTGTCGTGCCGCGGCGCGCGACCGAGGATCGGCAAGTCGTCCCACGTCATCGGGCGCCACCCGAACCATTCTTCAATTTTGCGCGGGCCGGTCGGTTCGCGCAGGTACTCACGTGCGCCGCGTTCCAGCGCGTCAAGCCGGCGGCGATTGAGCGTGGCATCAAAGCCAGAGAATTCCATCGTGCTGCCGAGGCGAAAGCCGCTGTCCCAGGCGGTGACGCAAACGCTACGCTCCTTGAGCACCACTGGAATCCGCGGCGCCACCGCCGGCCGCTCGTAGGTAATTGAGTAGCCCTTTCCGGGTTGAATCGGCAGGCGCAAATCCAACTGGCGCAAGAGCGCCGGCGACCACGGCCCAAACGCCGCCAACACCTGCTTTCCGCGGCGCGAACCGGCCGAAGTGGCCACCGACTCGATGCGCGACTGGGCACGGACAAACCCGGTGACTTCAACGTTTTCTTCAATCACGCCACCAGCGGCGCGGACCAAATGCGCGAGTTCGGCGGTGTAGCGATCCGGACGCAAGTTGGCGTCGTTCGGAAATTCGATAGCACCAGCCAAACCCGACAATAGCGCCGGCTCTTCGGCCGCAAGTCGTGTGGCATCAAGTTCGTAGGCATGGATGCCCAACTCGCGCAACGCTGGCAACTCCTCGCAGCCGGCGGAGAACGCGGCGCTGTCGCGGTATACATAGCGCAGCCCGCTGGCGGTGAATTCGCAGGCTATGTTATGACGAGCGACAAGGTCGCCCAACAAGCGGCGTGAGGTTTCGAGAATCGTCGATCGCGCTCGCGCCGACTGCCACCAGTCGTTACGATTGCAACGGCTGGAGAAGCGCAGCAGCCACGCGGCTAGCGCCGGATCAAACCTCGGCCTGACGTAAAGCGGCGCATCGGGCGTCAGCATCCATTTCATCGCCTTGGTCACCATGCCCGGTGCCGCTAGCGGCGGTGCATGGCTGGGCGTGATCGTGCCGCAGTTGCCGTGCGAGGTTGCGCCGCCTGCCACCCCGCGATCGAGCACACGTACCGATCGCCCGGCCTCGAGCAGGTAATGCGCGCAGGCTAGGCCGATCACGCCGCCGCCAAGGATCAGGACGTCCGCATCTGCTGTTGTCATGACGCCATTGTAGGTCAGGCGCGGTCGACCGACGTCCACCCACGCATTGGCGAACTGTCCTCAGCCGGCCGACCGTCGCATCGGCGGCAGGGTCCAGTAAGTAATCGCGCGCCACAGCCACTCTAGCGGGCCGTAACGGAAGTATCGCAACCATAGGAAACTCAGCAGCAACTGCACGGCGAATACGACGACGACGAACAGCACCTGCCCGGCTCGCCCCACCTGGCCCCAATGGCCTAGGCCATAGCCGGAGAAATACAGCGTGCCGACAATCGTTGCACCGATGTAGTTGGTCAGCGCCATTTGCCCAGCGAACCGCAGCGGTGATAGCACGGCCTCGCCAGCGCGCGTTCCGAGCAGGCTCATCACGGCAGAAAAATACCCGATGCTCAGCGGCAGCATCGCCCAGCGAAACAAAACGTCAGGAAACCAAACGCGCGGCTCGGGCACAGGCGTTGGCACGTAAGTTGGCATCATCCATACGCTGGTCAGCGTCATCGCAAAGCCGACCGTCAAGGTCCATGCCGCCAACCGATGGAACAGCGGCAGGTGGCGGCGCCAGTCGGCGATCACGCCCGAACGCACGAACCAGAAACCGATCAGGAACATAGGCAGTGCGAAAACGCTCAGGCTAGCCGTGGACGGCACTTCCTCGGCGAACTTTTCGGCACGGAAGCGCACCGATTCGGCATAGGATGAACCACTAAATACTCGCGTTTGCTCGGCGATATCTTCGTTGCGTGCGTTCATCCTTTCGGCAAAACGCTTGTCCTGTTCAATCCTCTCTTTCTTTTTCTCGAGTAATTGCTGGGCGGTCGGCTCAGGCGCAAACGCCTTATAGGCCGTCATGACGCCCAGGCCCGCCACGTTCAGGGCGAACACCAGTGAAAACAGGAATACGCCGCCTTTCCAATAGCGCGCAATCGGCCCGCGGTGAATGAAGTACATGAACATCGCAACGATCAGCATGAAAGCAGCGGTCATGGCCATTGACTGGGCATCGCCCCCAAAGTGGTTCATCACCGCGCCAATGGCGGCCAGTGCCATCATGATGACCAGCCACGCCTTCCAACTGCGCGTCACGATCAATAGCAAGAAGACCGCGGTGACCGCGTAGTCATGCAGGATGTCGCCGGTCCAAAGCAGCACGAAATGTGCCGCGCCGAATACGAACAGGGCCACTAGGCGACGCACGTAGGGGGTGACGAATCCCTTCCCGGTGCGCCCAGCGCTTTCAGCGCGGCTAAACATCACCGCGAACCCCATGCCGAACAGCAAGGAGAACAAGGTCCAGAACTTGCCTTGGATGAAGGTGTAAATCATCCAACTGGCGACGTAGTCCCAGCCGGTTTGGCTTACGTCGACACCGCTGCCAAGGAAGGTGGTCGGCCGAGTGAACCACTCGACGTTCATCAAGAAGATGCCGACCAGCGCGAAGCCGCGAACAATATCCAAGGCATGGATGCGCTCGTTGGCCGGCACAGGCGTCAGTGCGCCAGTCAGCGTGGCAAGTTCAGGTTCGGCCAAGTTAGTCCCCAATTAGTGAGGACATGGTAGGTCCAATCAATCGAACGCAACAGGTGTCCGATGCCGGTCACGGGCGCAACGGACAGCAGACAAAAAATAGCTAGCGGCTGGGCCCCGCAGGTCCGAGCCTAGGCCAGACGGAAGGTCAGTGCTGGTGACCGCCATCGCCGTGCACGTGGCCGTGGGCCTTTTCTTCGTCGCTGGCTTCACGTACTTCCAGCAGCTCCACATCGAAGGCTAGGGTCTTGCCCGCCATTGGATGGTTGAGGTCGACATCGACCACGCTCATGCCGACCTTGAGCACGGTCATCGCACGCGGACCCATCTCGGTCGGCAGCACGACCTGCATGCCCGGGGCGAGCTTGGCGTTCTTGAACACTTTGCGCGGTACGCGCTGGGTCATGCCTTCGCGGCGCTCGCCGTAGGCGTCTGCCGGTTCGATCGTGACCTGAAAGGTCTCGCCCGATTCGCGGCCTTTCATTGCCGCCTCGAGGCCGGGAATGATGTTGCCGTGGCCGATCAAGATCGCCAGCGGGTCGCGCTCACGCGAGGTTTCCAGCGCGGGTTGGCCGGGCTCGGCGACGGTGTAGTGGAAGCGGACGACGCTGTTTTCTTCGATCTTCATTGGAATTCCGTAGAGGCTGGCGGGATGACGCATCGCCGGCAATGGGGCAAACTGCCCCGTGATGACTGACCGACATTATCCGCAGCAGGCCGCCCCGACGCCAGTTTTTCGCCGGGCAATTTCCCTCATCCATGCCACGGGCCTGTCCGCGCTGCTGGTTCTGGCCGGCTGCGCGACCACGGCGCCTCGCAGCGGCGGCGGTGATTCGCAGAGCTACGGCATCGGTGACGACCACTACAGCGAGCCGAGCGTGCTCAAAGCCCGGTCCAATGACGTGCTGATGCGCGCGCTTGGACTGGTCGGCACACCCTATCGCTACGGCGGGTCCTCGATTGCCGGCGGCTTCGACTGTAGCGGGCTGGTCGGCTTTGTATTCAAAGACGCCGCCGGACTGGATTTGCCGCGCAGCACGCGCGAGCTGATCGATATCTCCGCACGCAAAATCGACCGCGACAGCCTGCAGCCGGGCGATCTGGTGTTTTTCAACCCGCGCGGCGGCCGGGTCAGCCATATCGGAATCTATGTGGGCGAAGATCGTTTCGTCCATGCACCGGCCACCGGCGGCACGGTACGGCTTGATTCACTCAACAGTGCGTACTGGCGCAAGTATTACGTTAGCGCTAAGCGGGTTTTGAACTGAGGCTCGGCTGGGCAGGCTGAACGCCAGGGGTTCGGGCTCTACCCGACCCTTAATGTTGGCGGCGTGGCGCCATTGCCCTGCGGGATACCCGCGCTGGAAATCGGTCGGTGGCGCGGACTGATCAATTTATCTGCGGTTGTAGCGCGGCGTTCTAGTCTTGGGCATCGTCGGGCCAAGCCCGCGCCCCTCGTTCCCATGCACCCTCAGCCCCGGAGTACACGATGAACCATTCCTTGCTCAAGTCGCTGCTCGCTACCTCGGCGTTCGCCGCCATCCTCGCGGGTCCGGCAGTGATGGCGCAAACCGATTCCGACGCGCCGGCTATGGCCTCCTTCGAGTCTTTAGACGCCAATGCGGACGGCGTGTTGAGCGCCGACGAAATCCCGGCCGATCACCCGCTGGCTAAGGATTTCGCCGAGGCCGATGCCGACGGCGACGGCAACCTATCAAAGGCCGAATTCGACGCCTATTCGGCCGATCAGTAAGCGCAGAGCCACGGTTGGAACCAGCATCGAAGGGTCTGCCAGCCCCTTTGCCCCTGCCCATGGGCAGGAATGAAAGCTAGCGAAACTGAACAGCCCTCGGCGCCAATGGCGCTGGGGGCTGTATTACGGTACACTCCGCCCCGTTTGCAGCACCGGCTTCGTTTCCCCCGGTCGCCAAAGCCGATTTTCTACCGCGCGCTTTCAGTTCGCCCCCGGCCCAAGCCCACTCCGCACGTTTCGCTGCGCAGACACGCCACTCTGGCGACAAAATTAGCTATAGCTCGCGGCGCGGTTTCAGGGAACGCTCCGGGTACAACGGAGCCTCATCATGTCTTTTGAATCGCTCGGGCTCTCGCCCGCGCTCGTCCGCGTGCTGTCTGAAGTCGGCTACACGGAACCGTCCCCTATCCAAACGCAGGCCATTCCGCTGCTGCTCGCCGGCAAGGATTTGCTCGGTGGCGCGCAGACCGGTACCGGCAAGACGGCCGCGTTCGCGCTGCCGCTGCTGCAGCGCCTGACCGAATCCGCGCCGCCGGCCGGTGCCGGCACGCGTCGCATCCGCGCCCTCGTGCTGACCCCGACCCGCGAACTCGCGGCCCAGGTCCATGACAGCCTGCGCACCTACGGCAAGCACCTGCGCCTTAACAGCACCGTGATCTACGGCGGCGCTGGCATGAACCCGCAGCTCGATGCCCTGCGTCGCGGCGTCGACATCCTGGTGGCCACGCCCGGCCGCCTGATCGACCACCTCGAGCGCGGCAGCGTCAAGCTCGGTGACGTGGAAATCCTCGTGCTCGACGAAGCCGATCGCATGCTCGACATGGGCTTCCTGCCCGCGATCAAGCGCATTCTCGGCAAGCTTCCGCATCGTCGCCAGACCATGCTGTTCTCGGCGACCTTCGAAGAGTCGATCAAGAAGCTTGCGCTGGAATTCATGCGCGATCCCGAGCAAGTGCAAGTCTCGACCGAGAACAAGGTTGCCCAAACCGTCACCCATCGCGCCCACCCGGTGGACGCGGTGCGTAAGCGCGACCTGCTGATCGACATCCTGAGCAAGCGCTGGCAGGAACAGATCCTCGTGTTCGGCAAAACCAAGCACGGCTGCAATCGCCTCGCTGACCAAATTGAAAAGGCCGGCATCACCGCGGTCGCGATCCATGGCAACAAGAGCCAGGCGCAGCGTTTGAAAGCCCTGCGTGACTTCAAGGCCGGCACCGCCCGCGTCCTCGTCGCCACCGACGTGGCCGCGCGCGGCCTGGATATTCCGCTGCTGCCGCTGGTGATCAACTTTGATCTGCCGATGGTCGCTGAGGACTATGTGCATCGGATCGGTCGTACTGGCCGCGCCGGTGCCAGCGGTGAAGCGCTGTCACTCGTGTCGCCGGAAGAAGGCCAGCTGTTGCGCGCAATTCATCGCGTGCTCAAGGCCGATATTGAAATGGTCGAAGTCGACGGCTACAAGCCCACCCGCGGCATCCGCATGGGCAATGACGGTCCGTCGAGCGGTCGCCCGACCGGCCTGCGTCCGCCGAGCCGCCAGCGTCGTCCGCACGCCGA
>JBBSAA010000128.1:0-8173 GCA_038252715.1 Lysobacterales bacterium
GCCTGTCGTGGGAGCGGGCATGACCGCGATGGCAATCGCCCAGGCAAATTAAATCGCGGTCGCACCCGCTCCCACGAGACCGCCACATTGACCGCGCCATAGCGGCCCCCTCACACTTGCACCATGGCTGCCAAGACCCCCGCAACGCCGCCCTCTCCCGTCGCTGATTTCGAGCGTTCGCTCGACGAGCTCGAACAGCTCGTGCAGAAGATGGAAAAAGGCGAACAAAGCCTCGACGATTCCCTTGCGTCCTACGAACGCGGTGTCGGTCTTTACCGCCAATGCCAAACGGCGCTCGAACAAGCCGAACTACGCGTGCGCCTGCTCAGCGACCCGCTGCGGCCGGAAACGGGCGAAGACTTCCCGCGCGATGGCGCCTGAAGCGCTCGCGGCCCGTTGGTCGGAACGCATCGAAGCGGCACTCGAACGCAACCTGCCGCCAGCCTCCGAAAACCCGACTCGACTGCATGCCGCAATGCGCTACGCGGTTTTGGGCGGCGGCAAGCGCATTCGCGCGCGCCTGGTGTACGCCGCCGGCCACCTGCTGTCAGCCGATGAGGCGGTACTCGATTCCGCCGCCGTCGCCATCGAATTGATCCACGCGTATTCGCTGGTGCACGACGACCTGCCAGCGATGGATGACGATGACCTGCGCCGCGGCCAACCCACCGTGCACGTGGCTTATGACGAAGCCACGGCCATCTTGGTCGGCGATTCGCTGCAGGCGCTCGCATTCCGCGTGCTTGCCAACGCGCCGACCGACGCCGCCACGCGGATTGCGCTGGTGTCGACGCTGGCGGACGCCGCGGGGTCGCTGGGAATGTGCGGTGGCCAGCAACTAGACATGGACGCCACGGCGCGCGCGCTCAGCTTGTCGGAGTTGGAAAACCTGCATGCGATGAAAACCGGCGCGCTGATTCGCGCTGGCGTACGACTCGGTGCTTTGACGGGTGGTGCCGATAACGCACTGCTAAACACGCTCGATGGCGTTGCCGCCGACCTCGGCCTGGCATTCCAGATCCGTGACGACATCCTCGACGTCGAATCCGATGCCGAGCAGCTGGGAAAAACGGCCGGCAAAGACGCCGCGCAGGAAAAATCGACCTATCCAGCACTACTCGGCTTGCCAGAGTCGAAACAGCGGCTGCTGGCGCTGGCAGAAAAAATGAAAGCGGCTCTGGGGCCGCTGGATGACCGCGCCGACGCTTTTCGCGCCGTGGCGGAATTCGCCGTCGCGCGGGCTTTTTGACCCGCGCGACGCGAAAGGTTACTTGATCAGGCGCAGCGCAAACGGGTAGCGATACGACACGCCCGTGTTCGCCTTCATGCCCGCCATGATGCACAGGATGATGTTGCCGATCAGAATCACCGGGTAGAGCAGGAAGCCGATCAGGATCATGCTAAGGGCAACGGCAATCACCCAGGCGATCAGCACCGTGATCTGGAAGTTCAACGCTTCCTTGGCCTCGTCATTGAGCCAACCCTTGTCGGTCTTGTCCTTGTTGATCAGCCAGATCACCAGCGGGCCGATAAAGCCGGCGATGATGCCGCTCAGGTGGCCGATCATGGCCATGGTCTTGTCGTCTTGCGACACTTCGTTCACTTCGCTCATTGTCTTCCCCTTGATTGGCTTGGGTGCACCCCGTGCACTGCCCGTGAATTTCCCCTTCACAGCCAGCCGTGTCAAGCCACGGAATCTACCGAGGATCCGGCCACCATCATCTTGCCGAGCAAAACCGGGCCAATCGTGATGTGCGACCGGCGATCAGCTTCGTCGCCCACGGCCTCGATGGCACGGAACATGTCCTTGAGGTTGCCGGCAATGGTCAGCTCGTCGACCGGGTAGGCGATCTCGCCATTTTCGACCCAGAACCCGGCGGCGCCGCGGGAATAGTCGCCGGTAATGCCGTTGACGCCCTGCCCCATCAGCTCGGTCAGCAGCAGGCCCGTTCCCATCTGGCGCACCAAGTCAGCCTGCGTGCCGGCATTGGCCGATACCTGCAGGTTGTGGATTCCGCCGGCGTTGCCGGTGGTGACCAGACCGAGCTTTCGCGCTGAATAGCTGCCGAGGACGTAACGCGACAACACGCCATCGCGCACCAGATCTTGTTCACGCGTGGCGACGCCGTCGGCGTCAAACGCGCCCGAACGCAGGCCACGGGCAAGATGCGGGCGTTCGATGATCGTCATCCACTCGGGCAAGATTTGGGTGCCGGCTGCGTCAAGCAAGAAACTCGCACGCCGATACAGCGCGCCGCCGGAAACGGCACCAAGCAAGTGGCCGATCAGGCTGCGCGCCACGTCGGACGCGAACAACACCGGGTACTGCCCGGTTTTCACCGGCCGAGGTGACAGTCGCGCCAGGGTGCGCTCAGCGGCGCGACGCCCTACCGACGAGGCTGCTTCCAGATCGTCGGCGCTTAGGCCGGTGGTGTACCAGTAGTCGCGCTGCATGCCGTCACCGCGGCCAGCAATCAGTGAGCAGCTGATCGAGTGATGTGTGCTGCGCTCGGCACCGACAAACCCGTGGCTATTGGCATACACCGCGACACTTTGACCGCTGCTGATACCTGCTCCATCGGAATTGGTGATGCGTTTGTCGGCCTCACGACCGGCGCTTTCTGCCTGCAGCGCGAAGGCTACCGCCTCATCGGCTTCAATGGCCCAGGGGTGCCACAAATCCAGGTTGGGAAAAAACGTCGCCATGCGCTCGGCGTCGGCCAAGCCGGCGGCGCTGTCTTCTTCGGTAAAGCGCGCAATCGCGCAGGCCTGTTCGACCGTCGCTTCCAAACTGGCCGGCTGCAGGTCAGCGGTGCTGGCGGTGCCCTTGCGCTGGCCGAAATACACCGTCAGCGCGATACCGCGATCGCGGTTGCGCTCAACCGTCTCGACTTCGCCCAAGCGCACGTTTACCGACAGGCCTTGGTCCTCACTCATTGAGACCTCGGCCTGGCTGGCGCCGCGGTCGCGGCAGCGCGCAATGACCTCGCGGGCCAGCTCGGAAAGTCGATCGAGGTCAGTGGCCTCGGCAGGGTTTGAATTGGTGATGTCGGTCGTCATCGCGATACTATGCCCCACCCACTGGATTGTTGGACACCATGCAGCACAGCGACGACGACAGCGACGAGGATTTCGGCCCCAGCCGCGGCGACCAACGCCGGGAAGCCTTGGCTGTGCTCGAACTCGCCGAACGCTTGGTCAAGCAGCCGCCGGCGCGCCTGCAGCAAATGCCCTTGGGCACCGATTTGCTGGCCTTGGTGATCGAAGCGCAGCGCATCACCGCGCAGATCGCCCACAAGCGCCAAGTCGGCTTCCTAGCCAAGAAACTGCGCCGCGAGGACGATACCTTCCTCGACGCGCTGCGCCACGTCTTAGACCACGACAAAGCCGACTCTCGCCGCGAAAGCGCCGCGCTGCACCGCATCGAAGCCCTGCGCGATCGCTTGGTTGACGAAGGCGATGCGGCGCTGTCGGAGGTCATGGCCGAACACCCGCAGGCCGACCGCCAGCACCTGCGCCAACTCGCGCGCAATGCCAAGGAAGAAAAGCTACGCAACAAACCACCGCATGCCTACCGGGAATTGTTCCGCGCGCTGCGTGAGTTGATGGCGGCCGACGAGTAGTTTGGAAGGGGTATCGTGGGCGCGGGCATGACCGCGATACCGATTGCCTAGGCAAATGATTTCGCGGTCATGCCCGCTCCCACAGGCCCGCTCCCACAGGCCCGCTCCCACAGGCCATCAAGCCTGCGTGCCACCCACGGTCATCGCGTCGATCTTTAGCGTCGGCTGACCCACGCCCACCGGCAGGCTCTGACCGTCTTTTCCGCAAATACCCACGCCGGCGTCAAGCGCGAGATCGTTGCCAATCATGCTCACGCGCGTCATCACATCGGGACCGTTGCCAATCAAGGTGGCGCCTTTCACCGGCCGCGTGATCTTGCCGTCTTCGATCAAGTAAGCCTCGCTGGCCGAGAAGACGAACTTGCCGCTGGTGATATCCACTTGGCCACCGCCGAAGTTGGGCGCATACAGGCCTTTTTTCACCGATTTGATGATCTCGGCCGGATCATAATTGCCGGCCAGCATGTAGGTATTGGTCATGCGCGGCATCGGCAAGTGCGCGAAACTTTCGCGACGGCCATTGCCGGTGGGTGCCATGCCCATCAGGCGCGCATTAAGGCTGTCTTGCAGGTACCCGCGCAAGATGCCGTCCTCGATCAAGGTCGTGCACTGGGTCAGCGTGCCCTCGTCGTCGATGTTCAATGACCCGCGACGACCCTCGAGCGTGCCGTCGTCGACAATGGTGACCCCCGGCGCGGCGACACGTTCGCCAATGCGACCCGAATACACCGAGGTGCCCTTGCGATTGAAGTCACCTTCGAGCCCGTGGCCCACGGCTTCATGCAGCAATACGCCCGGCCAGCCGGGGCCAAGCACGACGGTCATGGTGCCCGCCGGCGCGTCTACTGCCTCGAGATTCACCAGCGCCTGCCGCAACGCCTCGCGGGCAATCGCTTGCGGCTTTCCGGCAGCAAACAATTCTTCGTACGAATAACGGCCACCGCCGCCGGAATAGCCCGACTCGCGCCGACCTTGGCTGTCTTCAACGATCACCTGCACGTTGAAGCGCACCAGCGGCCGCACGTCGGCGGCAACGATGCCGTCGCTGCGCGCGACCAGCACGGTGTCCACGCCGCCGGCGAGGCTGACGATGACCTGCTTGGCGCGCGGGTCGGAATCGCGGACGAAACGATCAATCTCGCGCAGCATCGCGACTTTCTTTTCCGCCGACATGCCGTCGATCGGATCCACCGCCGGATATAGATTCCGCCCGGCAACGGTGATGCGCTGACCACCTGCCTGCAGGGCGCCGTCCCGGCTAATGGCGCGCGCGGCGCCGGCGGATTCCAGCAGGGCTTCAGCGCGCAAATCATCGGAGTACGCGAAGCCCGTCTTCTCACCGCTGACTGCCCGTACGCCCACGCCCTGTTCGATCGAATGCGCGCCGTCCTTGACGATGCCGTCCTCCACCGTCCAGCTTTCGCGCCGGCTGTGCTGGAAATACAGGTCACCAAAATCAACACCGGGCCCCATCAAGCGGGTGAAGCAGCGATCCAGCTCGCCTTGGCCAAGGCCAGCGGGCTGCAGCAAACGGGATTGGGCGAGTTCAAGCATCTGGGTCATGGTGAGTCCGGGAGACAGGGCATGGAAGTCGGAGCAAGTAGAGCGTGCAGAGACTGGCGCAGGAAAAGCTAAAAATCCATCCGCGTGGACCAGTTTACTCGTGATCGTCGCGACGTCGGGAACGGTAGGTTATTCACACAAAAGCGCGCGGGTGTTTACTCATTCCGCGGGCAGGCGACTCTAGGCTCGCCAGGTCGGGGGCTCGGCATAATTTTTAGCTTTAGCCACCAGCAGACCATGCCACACGCCACGTGTTAAAGATGTGGTCGAAAGCTCGCGCCTCAAGGCGCGCCAGGTTCCGCGCGCGATGACGCGTTGCCGCCCCGCGGCGGACCGCGCTCGGTCACCACTACCTTGGGTTCTTTCCAGGAGCCGCTGATGTGGTACACGACCCGCGTGGTCTGCTTGAGCGGTTTCTGCAGCACCGCCTGCGCCATTGCCCCGACCGCAGCGCCGGCCGGACCACCGGCCAGCAGGCCCAGCGCTGGTAGCACGCCACCGGCCTTGGGCAGCACTTCGACGCGTTGATCGTAGGTCTGGTCACGCAAGCCGGTGCTGCCGCTAACGCGAATTTCCGCCGCCGGCCCGTTCAGGTGCAGGTTGTCGGTGCGGGCACGACCTTGGTTGAAAATGAAATCGCCCTTGGCTTCGTTGAAGGCAAAACCCTTCTGGAAGAAATCACTGAAGTCCAAACTCAATCGGCGCGGAATTTCCGCCAGGCTCAACAGCCCGAGGACGCGGCCCGAACCGCCGGGCTCGACATCCAATAGACGACCTTCACCGACATCCGCTCGCAAACTGCCGCTTAGCGTGGATAGGCTGAACGCGCCGGGCGACCCTGGCCAGCTGCCGGTCAGCGTCGCCTTGGTCTTGCCGCCCTGCACCATGCCGGCGAAGCCGAGGGCATCGAGCATTTGCCCGAGGCTATTGGCGCTGAAATCAAGACGGAAGTTTGAGCGCGTGCCCTGAGCGGCGCGCACCCATTCGCCGGCGGCATCGAGATTTAGCGTGGGAGCGCGCGTTTGGAATTTCTGCACGCGCATGCCGCCCGGGATCGGATCGGTTATCAACTCCGCCTGCCCCAGCAGCGCATCGCCCATGCGTAGATCGGCAATTGAGAACCGCAGCGGCGGCAGTTTGCCGGGGTCCTCGACGTCGATCGTTGAAGGCAGTGACGGGGTCGCCGCATCGCCTGTGCTCGGCGGTCCGGATGCCAAGTACAGGCGAGAGAATTTCGCCTGCACGCCGCGCGTGCTGTCATCGGGGATATCAATCACACCGTCAATGCCGGTGCCGCTGAGGCGGATCAAGGTGGTGGCTGGCGTCTTGTCGAGCTGCAGATGAGTATTTGGAAACGCGCGGTCAATCAAGTTGAGTTGGGTCGCACGGACGTCGATATCGCGGACGGCGCCACCGCTGCCGCCTTTGGATGAAAACGCAATCCAGCCAGCGGCGTCGAGTACCGGTACGGTGCCGCGCACCGACAGACCGGTCCCGCGCGGCGCGGCGACAAGGCCCGGCCCGAACAGGATGCTGCCGGCCATCGGCGCGTTCGCGCGCAGTGCGCCGCGGTAGCGCATGAGCTCGCCCAAGCGAACGGTGACTTCACCTTTTTCCACCGGCAGCGCAGTGACCAGCTCCAGCGGCAAGCTCGTCGCGGCGGACTTACTGAGCGGCGCTGGCAAGCTCAGCGCGGCGCCGACCAAATCAGAATTGACGCGCAGCTCCGACGGCGGCGCAGGCCTGCCCGGTACCGCCTTGGGAATGCGCACGCCCACCTTCCACGCGGGGCTGCCGGCAATCCAAGGCTTGAGCCAGGCCAAATCGCCGCCGGCGCGATCAAGTAGCGATGTCGCCGTGAAGCGACCCTCTAGCGTCGCCAACGCCGCAAGTTTCGGATCATTGGCAAAATCGCCGACGCGCAGGCTGAAAACACCGGGCTGGCCGTCGAGCGACACGGCGAGGTCTTCGCTGGCAAAACCGTGGTCGGAAAAACGCGTGCGGCCATTGACCTTGTCGAAACGCAGCTTCCAGCGCGGGTCCGACAACATCGCGTTGCGCAAATCCACCGAGCCCTCGATCCGCTTGCCCGGCAGCCCTGCCTTTAGAGGCAGGTTCATCTGCACTGACACATCGGCATTGCCTTGAATGCGCGCAGCGGCCAAGTGTTCGCCGTACTCGCTATTGATGGGACTGTTGACGAGCAGCTGGCGCAACTTTTCGCCGGTTCCCTTCGATTGGATATCGAGGCCGAGGACGGCCTCGTGGAAATCGGGAATGCCGCCGGCCACGTGTTCGACGCGATTGCCCTGGATCGCGCCCGTGCCGGCGAGGGTGAAGCCAGGTCCGTCGAACGTAAGGTCCAGGTCCAAATCAGTGCCGGCCGGCCAGCCGGCGTTGAACTTGACCGTCGCGTCGCGCACCGTGGCGCGTGCGTCGAACACGCCGGTGTGGTTGCGGAAAGGCCAGTCGTCGAGATCGCCGCCGATGCTGATGCGGCCATCGAGCACCTGCCCTTCCACCAGTGCGTCATCCAGCCAGCGCACGGTGGATGGCGGCATCTTGTTCAGGATCCAGAATTTTTTCGCGGTAGCGAACGTGCTGGGATCAAGCGTTGCGGCCATATCCAAGCGCGGCAGGCTCTGGTCGGCGAAATCTAGCTGTGCCCGCACATCGGCGCCGAAATCGCTGCCCTGCAAACGCAGGCCACTGGTGCCAACGACCCAACCGGGGCCGTCCTGCCACCACGCCAAGGTGCCAACGAGTTTCATGTCGAGCGGCGAACGCAGGCCGGTCGGCCAGTCGACGCGAACCTTGGACGGCGTCAAGGTCAGGGCGCCGCCGCGCTCATCGAATTCCAGTCGCCCGGCGACCCCAGACAGACCCGGCGCATTACCGTGCGGCTGCAGCACCAAGTCGCTAACGTCCATGCTGCCGCGCAGCTCACCGCCGCGGACGCCGTGCACGGACACATTGCGCAAGACCGC
>JBBSAA010000129.1:0-8108 GCA_038252715.1 Lysobacterales bacterium
AGATGCCCGATGAAACTTGCGACCCGTGGCCTGGTTGTTATCGCCGCCCTGGCCCTGAGCGCCTGCGGCACCCTCGGCCACCTCGATGGCAAGACGGCGGCCAAGAAGGCGGAAATTCGGGATTACGACAGCGTAGTCGTAGCGGACTTCACCGCGAACGACACGCGAGCGGCCAAAGACGAAAAGCAAACCGCTGAGCGCGCGGCGGAGATTGAAAAAGGCCGCATCGCCTTTGCCGACAAAATTGCCGAAGAGATCACCCAGTCCAAGGCGTTTGCGAACGTTTCGCGCACCGACGTGCCGGGCAAGGCCTTGCGAGTCGAGGGCTCGATCGATCTATGGGAACCGGGCAATGTGGCGGCGCGCGCGTTGACCGGATTCGCCGGTAAAAGCGAGTTTAGCGCCACCGTGCTGGTCAAGGACGCCCTAAGCGGCGACGAGCTTGCGCGCCTGAACGTTGACCGCAATAGCTGGCCGCTGCCCATCGGCGCGTCCACGACCATCGTGCAGACCGTGGATTTTTTCAAAAACCAGGCAGCTAAACGAGTGGCCGATGAATTGGCCAAGGCCAAGGGCGCTGCGCCGGTGAAAACCAACTAGTGCGCCCTGATTGCGCTCCCCATGTCTGTGGTTGGAACCAAACGTGAGACTGGCTGCGTCGACGGCTTTCGTACTTTGTTTGGCAATGCTGAGCGCGTCAGTGCAAGCGACTGACAGGCCAGTGGTGTTCACGCCGCACAACGGCTTCGATGGTCACAGCCAAGGCAATGGGACGCTGCGACTATTCTTCGGAAAGCCGCGGCCCTTCCATGTGGAAAGTCGCGGCTACGACCAAGAGGACGGCAGTTTCCGCCTCCATCAAACCGTTACATTTCAAGGCGAGGATGGCCAAAAGCGATTTTGGCTGATGAAAACTACCAGCAAAAATCATTACACCGCCAGCTTGAGTGATGCCTCAGGACCGGTCACCGGGTCTACCGAGGGATCGACGCTGTTATTGAAATATAGAGTCAAGGGGCCTTTGGTAATGCATCAGACACTTCGGCTCCTGCCTGATCTGAAGACGATCGACAACGTGTGTAAAATCACTTTCTTGGGTATACCGGTCGGCCGCCTGCACGAGACAATCATTCGCCAGGACTAGTGCGCTCGAAAATTGCAGGTCCTGCCTGTGCTCAAGGGGTAGGAAGCGCTTTCCCGGCCTCACAATCGACCGTTGCCCTAGCTTGGTCCTGGCGCTTGCACGCGCTGGGGAAATGGATTCCACGTTTGCGAGTGAGACTTGACTTGGTCTCAAAGCGTAGCCGCGCTGGCCCAACTTCTGCCGATTCCGCGTTAGCTGGTTAAAAACTGGAGATCGCTATGAATCGATCATTGCTTCTAGTCGTTGCAACTGGCTTAGCTTTCTATCTTTCTTCCTGCACGAATCAGAAGTCAGCGCCCCCGGTTGGGGTCGCAACGTCACCGTCGCCTTCGGGGGAACGGCTCGTTTACGTCGTTGGCTGCGTGAACTGTCACCACCAAACGCCAAAAGAAATTCTTAATGCGCCTCCACTAACCATGGTTAAGTCATATTCCCTGCCAGAGTTCAAAGCGCTTTTAAAAACAGGCGTCACTCGCAACGGTCGCGACATGTACGCTCAAGGAAGCATTATGGGAATCGTCGCTCGGGAACAGCTCTCGTATTTAACAGATGACGAGGTGATAGCAGTTCATACGTTTTTGCAAAAAGAGTGGACTGCCGAGCGCGGCATGAATGAAGAGGCAAAGATTGCAGGTTTTCCACCACCTACATGGATGAATAAATAGTGCTTCTCCGCTCCAGAAGCTCAGCTCACAATTCTTTCAAACCGAGCGCTGGGGTCGAACCATTTATTAGCAACCGTTCACCCCCAGCGGCGGCTTAATTCAGGCGCTATCTGGCGACTAAACTCATGCGCCGCCCGTTGCTGGACGGCGAACGTCGAATTTTGGCCGTCTAGCGCAGGGTCTCGCTACCAATCAGAGCGTCGGCTGCCAAAGCTTCGCTTCCGGCGGCGTCCCCATCATCTGTGCGCGCACCAGTGGGATTGGCGGGCCGCCGTAGGACAGGAACTGATCGTGAAACGCCTTCCAGCCGGCGCGACCGCCATGGCTGGCGGTCCAGTCTTCGCGCAGCTGTTGGATCATCAGCTTGCCCAGCGTGTAATTGAGGTAGGCCGGATCAAAGGTGCCGCGCGCCGCTTGTTGGCGGGCCGTGCCCGGGTCCTGCAGCGCTTTGTCACGAAACATTTGTTCCGATTCAGCCATGGTCATGCCGCCGGTATGCAGACCGATGGCGGACAGGAAGCGCACATCGCGCAGCAGCGCATTGCTGAGTTGTCCGATATGAACCTCAGGCGTTGCGCCGTCTAGCCCGGCATCGAACATCATTTCTTCGGTGTAGTGTGCCCAGCCTTCCGCGAAGGCATAGCCGACAAACAGCTGGCCGAACTTCCACTGCGCTCGGTTCGAATGCAGGAATTGCAGGAAATGCCCCGGCCACACCTCATGTGCGGAGACAAACAGCAGTCGGTCCTTGCCGGGCACAAACGCGTCTTGTTCGGCCTTGGACCATTTCGGATCCGCGGGTGCAATGTAATAAACCGATGGCAGGTTTTTCTCATACGGGCCGGGAATTTCAATGTAAGCGAAGTTCCAGCGGTTGAAGGCCGGCGCTTCCTCCACCAGCGCCTGCTCGGTGCCAGGAATCGTTACCAAGTCTTTCTCGACGAGAAACTGGCGCAGGCTGGCCAATTGCGCGCGCGCCCCGTCCACGGCACCACCGGTTGGCTTGTCCATCTCGGCTTTCGCCACGCAGGCGACCAGAGTTTTTCCGGCGGCATACTCGGCACAGGCCACGGTCAACGCGGCTAGGTTGCGTGCGAGGTCGGCTTCGCCAGTGGCTTTGAGCTGGTCAAGCGGCAGGTCCACGCGTTCGGTCGCGTGCAGCATGCTCGAGAACTTTTCCGCGCCCATCGCGAAATCCTGTGTTGCCTGCGGCTTCAGCGAGGTGAACCAGTCGGCCATTTCTTGCGTGGCCTTGATAGCACCGGCGTTCGATGCGGCAAAACGCTGCTGCAGCGCGTCGTCCTTCACCTCGGCGAAAATCGCCGGTACGTCGCTCTTGAAGAAAGCGGCATAGCCAGCAAAGGTATTCACCCCGAGGTCGATATACGAGGCCGGCAAGGCCGTCTTGAAATTGCCGCGCATCTGGGTGATCGCCTTGGGCAGCGCCTCTTGGTAGCTGACAAAGGCCGCCATTCGCTGCGCGAGCGGGGCGTAGGGTCGCGTCAGGTACATGCTGGGCGAAAGATCGCCGGCGTAAAACGAGGGGTTGGTGGCGGTAAATCCCGATTGCTCGAGCCAGAACAATTGGCCGTCAATCGTTGCCAAAACGTACTCGCGTTGGAAGCGTTCGCTGGCATCCAACTGAGCGTCGGTGAACGCGGCAATCAAGTCGCGCTGCTGGTGCAACCAGTCAATCGTCGACTTCATCGCCGCGGGACCGTAGTCGGGCAGTTTGCCGTCGAATTCGTGCTTGCCGGCATTGGCCGCTTGGGTCGGATTGCGCTCGAAATACCCAGCAATGAAACCGTCGACCGCCGATTGCCAGGCTTGCGTCGATTGAGCTTGCGCGGCGACAGGCGCTGGGGCCGAGGCGACCGGCGAAGCGCCGGTTCCGGCGCGATCACAGCCGGTGAGCAAGGTTCCGGCGATCGCCAAGGTCAAAAGTGAAGCTACGGCTGCGTTGCGCATGGGGAGTCCTCTCGGGAGTAGGGGCAGCCTAGGCTGCTTGGGCCGCACTCGCAAATGGGTGTTGAACGCCGGTGTTATTCCAAGGGCAACGACTCACTACGACGAATGGCCTCGCGCAGCACGGTCAGTCGTTCGGCGAGGGCATCGGACGCGAAACGCACCGGCCGGCCGCTGCCCCAAACTGGACCCGGCCACGCGGCATCGCCTTCCACGCGAGCGATGACATGCACATGCAGCTGCCGGACGATATTGCCGAGCGCGCCGATGTTGAGCTTGTCGCAGCGGCCGGTGGCGCGCAGCAGGCGGCCGGCGAGGTTCAGTTCGACCAGCAGCAGGCGCTGGCTATCGCCGCCCAAATCCAGCCACTCACTAGCGTCGGGAAGACGTGGCACCAGCACCAGCCACGGGAAACGCGCGTCATCCATTAGACGCAGTTGCGATAGCGGTCCGTCGGCAATGAAATGCGAGTCCGCCTCCAGCCGTCCATCGAGGTCAAATTCGTAACTCATTGGCGCAGGGTCTGCTCAAGGAAATGCAGGGTGCGTGTCATCGCCTGGCTGGCCACCTCAGCATCGTAGTCGGCACGAACGTCGCAATTAAAGCCGTGACCGGCCGGCCAAACGCGGATTTCGGCAGTCGGCAGAGCGTCACGGTGCTTCTCGACGTCCTCGGGCGGGATGATCGGATCGCGCTCGCCAAAGTGCATCAGCAGCGGGGCTTTCGGGTGTTCGTGCAGGAAAGGCACGGTGCGGCCGCCGTAGTAGCTCACTGCTGGCGCACCGAAGCGCGTGTTGGCAAGGAAGGCAACGGTACCGCCCCAACAAAAGCCGACCACGGCGACCTTAAATTCGCCAAAGACCTCGTCATAGGCTGCACGTACACCATCCAGGGCGCCTTCAAACCCTAGTTCCGCCACCAGCTCCCGACCGCGCGCAATGCCCGCCTCGTCGTACCCAAGCTCCACGCCGGGGTGCACAAGATCAAACAGCGCTGGTGCAATAGCGACATAGCCGTGGCTGGCAAACCGATCGGCGACGCTGCGAATGTGGGCGTTGACGCCGAAAATCTCCTGAACGACCACGACTGCGCCGCGCGGCGGGATATTGGGCGTCGCTTTCCACGCCGAAATGCGCCCGTGGCGAGTGCTGAGCGATATCTTTTGGCCCATGGCCGGCGTCTCCTGCGGTTTGGGCCGAGTTTACGCCAGCGCAGCGCGGCTGGGACCGTAAGCAGGCAGGGGCGGGGGTATAATCGCGGCCTCTTCAAAACGGTCTCGCGCATGTCCCTGTCCCAGCCCAAAGTCGGTTTCGTCAGCCTTGGTTGCCCTAAGGCCTTGGTCGATTCCGAGCGCATCCTTACCCAGCTGCGGGTCGAGGGTTACGACATCGTGCCCAGTTACGACGATGCCGATGTGGTGGTGGTCAACACCTGCGGCTTCATCGATTCAGCCGTCGCCGAATCGCTGGACGCCATTGGCGAGGCGCTGGCTGAGAACGGCAAGGTCATCGTCACTGGCTGCTTGGGCAAGCGCGCGGAACTCATTCGCGAGGCCCATCCGGGCGTGTTGTCGATCAGCGGCCCGCAAGACTACGGCACGGTGATGAACGCGGTGCACTTGGCGCTGCCGCCAAAACACGACCCCTTCCTCGACCTGGTGCCGCCCCAAGGCATCAAGCTCACGCCGAAGCATTACGCCTACCTGAAAATTTCCGAAGGCTGCAACCACCGCTGCAGCTTCTGCATCATCCCGTCAATGCGTGGCGACCTAGTGTCGCGCCCGGTGGATGAAGTGCTGCGCGAGGCCGAAAAGCTGGTGATGGGCGGCGTCAAGGAGCTGCTGGTCATCTCGCAAGACACCAGCGCCTATGGCGTGGACATGAAGTACGCCGAGCGCGAATGGCGCGGCAAAAGCTACCAGACGCGCATGAAAGCGCTATGCGAAGGCTTGGCCGAGCTTGGCGTTTGGCAGCGACTGCATTATGTCTATCCCTATCCGCATGTAGACGACATCATCCCGCTGATGGCCGAGGGCAAATTGCTGCCCTACCTCGATATTCCTTTCCAGCATGCCAGTCCGCGCATCCTCAAATTGATGAAGCGCCCGGGCGCGGTGGACAAAACGCTGGAGCGCATTCAGCGCTGGCGCGAAATCTGTCCCGACATCACCATCCGCAGCACCTTCATCGTCGGTTTTCCCGGCGAAACCGACGCCGAGTTCGAGCAGTTGCTGGATTTCCTCGATGAAGCCGAGCTCGACCGTGTCGGCGCCTTCGCCTACTCGCCCGTTGATGGTGCCAAGGCCAATGCCTTGCCTGATCCCGTGCCAGAAGAAGTGAAGCAAGAGCGTCTTGCGCGCTTCATGGAGCTGCAGGCGGACATCAGTGCCGCCAAGCTTGAAGGCAAGGTGGGCAGCGTGCAGCGGGTGCTGGTGGATTCGCTGGACGGCGAACTCGCTATCGCCCGCTCAATGGCCGATGCGCCCGAAATTGATGGCTTGGTGCAGATTCAAGACGGCGAGGCCGCGGGGCTGAAGCCCGGGCAGTTCGTCGATGTCACCATCATGGGTTCAGACGAACACGATTTGTTTGGCTTGGTCGATCCCGATCGTTGAGCGCGCTCGCCACGCTTTCTCATCGCGTCCATTGGCCCATGGCAGACTGACGACTCAAACCTGTTAGGGGCCGTTGCGTGGCAAAAACCGACGAGACCGCCAGTGTCCGCGGACCTGATCCGGCCGATGCCAAGCGCCCTGCGGCGCAGAAGCAGAGCCTGCGCGAGCGCATGGGTGCCTTACGCAACCTGCCGCCGTTCCTGCGCCAGATATGGGCCACCAGCCGCGGCTTGACCTTAGCCAGCCTCAGCCTGCGCCTGGTGCGCTCGCTACTGCCGATCGTGACCCTGTACGTCGGCAAGCTGATCATCGACGAGGCCCTGCGTCTGGTCGGACTCAATACTGGTTTCGTGAGCCTGAGTGAATGGCGCGCCAGTGGCCTGCTCAACCCCTTGATCAGTTTACTGGCACTTGAGTTTGGTCTCGCCGTGTTGTCCGACGTACTCGG
Source organism: Lysobacterales bacterium (assembly GCA_038252715.1). Lineage (GTDB taxonomy): Bacteria > Pseudomonadota > Gammaproteobacteria > Xanthomonadales > Xanthomonadaceae > Arenimonas. The sequence continues at coordinate 6,837 of JBBSAA010000129.1, forward strand.
TCGGATTGTGTCGTTGATCGATTCCTTGCTTTCGGAATTGTTCACCAACGCCACCAGTGTCCGTCTGATGGAACATGCCGCGACCTTGGATCTCGAGGACTTCGAAGACAGCGAACTTCAGGACCGCCTTGATCGCGCGCGCCGGCAGACGATGGGCCGCATGACCCTGATGAGCCAGCTGTTCGGGCAGGCGCAGGACTTCATCACCATCATCAGTTTTGCCGCCGGACTGATCGTTTATGCGCCGTGGTTGATCTTGCTGCTGGCGATCGCGCTGATTCCGGCTTTTCTCGGCGAGGCGCATTTCAACGCCTTGAACTACTCACTGAATTTCGCTTGGACGCCCGAGCGTCGCGAGCTCGAATACATCCGTCAAACCGGTGCCAGCGTCGAGACCGCGAAAGAAACCAAGATCTTCGGCCTCAGCGGCTTCTTGATTGATCGCTATCGCACGCTATCGAACGGTTTTTACGCAGCCAACCGAAGGCTAGCGACGAGCCGCGCCGCATGGGGCAGTGTGCTCACCGGCTTGGGCACGCTGGGCTATTACGTCGCCTATGCGTACATCGCCTGGCGTACCGTGCGCGGCGAATTCAGCATTGGTGATTTGACCTTCTTGGCGGGGTCCTTCCGTCGCCTGCGCACGCTGCTGGAAGGCCTGCTGATCGGCTTTTCTCAAGTAGCTAGCCAAGCGCTCTACCTCGACGACTTGTTCTCATTTTTTGAAATCAAAGCTGAGATCCATTCGCCCGCCGACCCGGCGCCATTTCCAATGCCGATCCGAGAGGGGTTTCGTTTCGAGGACGTCGGTTTTCGCTATCCGGGCGCCGAGCGCTGGGCCGTGCGGCATCTAGATTTCACACTCAAGGCCGATGAAGTGCTGGCCTTGGTGGGCGAAAATGGCGCCGGCAAGACCACGCTGGTGAAGTTGCTGGCGCGACTCTATGACCCAGACGAGGGTCGTATCTTGCTCGATGGCGTGGACCTGCGGCAGTTCGACTTGGACGTGCTGCGCAGTCATGTCGGGGTAATTTTCCAGGACTTCGTGCGTTACCACATGACCGCAGCGGAAAATATTGCGGTCGGTCGCATCGAGGCACGCAACGATCGTGCGCGTATTGTCGAAGCAGCGCGGCGCAGCCTCGCCGACGAAGTGATTGAGAAGCTGCCACGAGGCTATGATCAAGTCATCGGCAAACGCTTCAAGAATGGCGTCGACCTGTCGGGCGGCGAATGGCAGAAAGTCGCCATCGCGCGTGCGTACATGCGCGA
>JBBSAA010000130.1:0-7945 GCA_038252715.1 Lysobacterales bacterium
CGCTTTCGCCCCGGCTATCGGCGATCGAGTAGGGCTTGCTCAACAAGTGCGATAACAAGGTGTCAGCGATGGCGCTATCGCCGCCCTCATTGTCACGCAGGTCAACGACCAAGTACGGAATACGTTCGCGCTGGAGGCGGCCAAAAGCTTTATCCAAGAACGCATTGGCATCGAAGCCTCCACCCCAAAACGCGAAGGTGGGCAGCGTCAGCCACGCCGTGTCTCCCTCAACCCGTAGCGCCCACGCCTCGTCAGGGGCAGGCACTCCCGATGCCAACAGCGCTTGCTCGCGACGCGACAGCGCGATGGCCTCGACGCTGGCCGTGCGCGAACGACCATCCGGCGCCTGAAGAACAAGCCGATACCTGCCGTTCTCAGGCGGCATCAGCAGGGGGAACAGGCGATCCATTTCACCGCCTGCAACGCCACTACTGAGCTGCGACAGGCGCTTTCCGTCATTGCCACCATCGGCGCGCAGATACGGCAAGAGCGTCGACACGATCGCGCTTGTGGATACGTCGTTAATGGCTAGGACTTCATCGAGTGAATGGACCGCTGAATCCGCGCTTGCCGTCACTAGGAAACGGCCTTCGACCAGACGCAAGTGCACGGGCAGTTTGTCCGGTCGTGCGGTCATAGCTTCGCGAAATTCGTCTGACTGGTTTGCGGGGTTGGTCCAGGTATGACCGCAACGCACCGAGGCGGCAAGTCGCGTTGCCAACAGAAACATGCGTTCGCGATCCGAGCCTCCGTCCACCTCGGCCTTCGCAGCGGCAAACTTTGCCGTGATGGCATCGGGCGTGTTGTAGCGATAAAGGCCAGGATGTAGGTCAGTGAGTGCGCGTTGGAGTACACGCAGGTCCTGAGTCGCCTGTTTGGCTGTCAATTGCTGACCTCCCACCGTCGGAGACGGCACGGCGGCGGCCAGACTATTGACCATCACCAGGCAAGCCAGTAGCGCGGTCGCGCACACTCGTCGCAGGTTCGCAGCTGGCGGGCTCGAGTTTGTCCGCGGGAAGAATTTCATTGAAGACATTGTTCACGCCTAGTTGAGAAGTACGTTGAGCTTGCCGGCGAGCCTGAATCATGGCGACTCAACGCCAACATTTCTTTTGAAATTCAGGATTTGCTACGCATCGATTGCAGTCGCCACGCCGTCGGTGTGGTGCCCGTTACCGCGCGGAACGCCCGATTGAAGCTGGCCTTAGATCCGAATCCAACCTGAAGGGCCAGCGCCAGAATTTCTACCGAGTCTTCTGCAATGAGCCTGCGCTGGGCCTCAGCCACGCGCTGGCGATTGATGAACTCGCTGAAACTTTGACCTAGCCCATCATTGAGCCCACGCGACAGGTAATTCCCATTGGTTCCCAGCCGTCGCGCCAGTTCGGCCGCACTGAGCGCCGGTTCACGCCACCACTGCTCGGACGCCACCCGCCCTGCCCACGCGGTCGCGACTGCGTGCCAGTCGCGGCCGGCCCGCTCGTCCGAGGCAAGGCTCGGGAGCGGCTCGGCGTCCGCGTGACGCGGGGTATCCATGGTCGGAAAATCGATCGCTGCATGGCGCCAGCCTTCGATGCCGAGGTAGTACACCAGGCCGCTGAGCGCGACGTAAAACGGAAAGTAAGCAAAGTAGTCGAGCGGTACTAGCAACGCGTCGACAGCCTGGAAGGCCACATTCATGGCTACGATCCAGGCCACCGCCCATAGAAATCCGCGCAGCCAGCCCAACCGCAGTTCCTCGCGCTGGCTGCTGTTGGCTTCCAGCCACGATTGGTAGGCGCCGTAACACGCCATCGCGCGCCACCAATACACCGCCAGGGATAGCAGCACGAGCAAGTTCTGCACCGGCATCACCCACTGCTCATGGCCGTGGTCGTTCCACTGCCATTTGCTCGGCAGCGGCAGGCAGAACGCGACCAAGTAGTAAGCGCCTTGGATAGCCGCGGGCAGGTAGTGCCAGCCCCAGGCGCGCGGCAAGCCGACCGCGCCTAGCTGCCGCACGTAAAAATACAACGAGGGCCCGAACGCCAGCTGCCAGTAGAACGGCGCGAAGGTCAACCACGGGTACGCGTCGTAAAACCCGGCATACCCGATCGTGTAAGGCGTGATCATCAAGACGACGCCGACCAGCAGCGCCGCGAGGAATCGATTGGCGAGACGGTTGCGCCGAGACGCTGCTAACAGACTGGCCACGATCAAGCCGTGACCGCTGGCGACTAGCAACAGGGTGCTCCACATTCCGAATTTGATCATCCCGCCCTCGCCCTATGGGCTGCCGAAGCCTAGGACAGTCATTGTGATCGTGAAGTGGCGACAAAACTGGACGACCTGCCCGTCCACCGCCAAACTGGCTCATGGCCATTACCCTCATCGTTCAGCGTTGCCTGCCCGCCCCGGCAGCAACTGTGTTTGACTTGGTCACGGACGGGGCCCGGTTTCCGTTCCCGGGCTATGGGCCGATTTCCGCGATCAAGGCCGTAGTGCTTGATGCGCCCTTGGCGGTCGGCAGCACGCGCCAGATCCACAATGCGGACGGCACGGTATTGACTGAACGAATCACCGCGCTCGACCCACCGGTTCGCCATGCCTATGAGTTGAGCGGGTTCAGCGCGCCGTTTTCATGGCTGGTGCGTCTTGGCGAAGCAGACTGGACCCTGCAGACAACCGAGGGCGGCACCTTGGTGCGCTGGAGCTATCGTTTCAGCCTGACCAGTCCCATCGTCTATCCCCTCAGCGCACCGCTGCTGAAAATCTTCATGCGCCGGGCGATGCAGCGTTGCCTTGCGGCGATGGCCAGCTTGCTATCGCCGGACCGTCCGCACTGATGGAACGCTGGATCTTGCTCGGAATGGCGCCGGTATTTGTAGGCTTCATCGCCTGGGAAGCCTGGTATTGGCGCGGGAAACGCGCGGTTTATAGCTTGACCGACACGCTGTCCAACGCGGCGCTGGCGGCGATGCACCAAGTGGCCGATGCGGTGGCGTGGCTGCTTGTCATCGGCATCTATGACTGGATTTACCGGCACCGCCTATTCGATCTTCCGGCCTCGTGGTGGACGATCGTTGGCCTATTCCTCGCGCAGGATTTCTTCTACTACTGGTTTCACCGCGCGCACCACCGCATTCGCTGGATGTGGGCCTCGCATGTCACCCATCATTCGTCCGAACGTCTGAATTTTTCCACCGCGTTCAGGCAAAGCCTGACCTATCCGGTGTCGGGCATGTGGCTATTTTGGCTACCGCTGGCGTGGCTCGGATTTGAGCCTAAGGCCATTGTATCGGTCGTCGCGATCAACCTCGGCTTCCAGTTTTTCGTACATACCGAAACCGTGGGAAAACTTGGTTGGATCGAGAAAGTCTTCAACACACCCTCGCATCATCGGGTTCACCATGCGCGCAACCCAAAATATATCGATCGCAACTACGCCGGCGTTTTGATCGTCTGGGACAAACTGTTTGGCAGCTTCGTCGAGGAAGATGCCGCCGTACCCTGCGAATACGGCATCGTGACGCCGATACATTCGCACAATCCAATCACACTGACGTTCCATGAATGGGCGGCGATGTTTCGCGATGCAGGTCGCCCTGGCCTAACGCTGTGGTCACGAGTGAAACAGCTTTTTGGCCCGCCGGAGCGGGCCTTGGCAGGCAGCGAAATTACTTTGCCAGAGGACGATCAAGAGCAGGCGCGCAATCCGTTCAATTGAAATGATTCTCGCTGAGCTCCCAGTCGCGAGAGTTACATCGGGGCGCCGGCCTCTATCTCGAATAGATAGCTAGTTGTCCGAATCAGGTTCGCGACTTGCAAGCTGCCCAAGAGGGCCTCACCAGGCTCTGGCAATCGTCCAGCGATTGGCCCTGGCCGCACTTGGGAGCCGATTAGTCTAGGCAAAAACCCGAGCAAAATTCACGCAGCTCTGCCGTCAGCGGGTCATCGAAACACAAATGTTTCGCCAACAGTTTCAGTGGCCGCGAATAGTCCGCGACGTCACCGACCGCCAGCACCTCGGGATAGATCGGATCACCCACAATCGGCGCCCCCAAACCGGCCATGTGCACCCGCAACTGGTGCTTTCGCCCCGTCACCGGGGCCAATGCGTAGCGCCAGACGCCATCGCCGCGTTCCACCACGTCGATAGCCGTCCGCGAGTTGGGCTCTCCCTGCACTTCCCGCATGCGAAAAAAGGGCTCTCCTGCGACCAAACGCGTGCAACGGAGAACCGGAAACTCAAGATCCGGCAGCGGGGCGGCGAGCGCTTCATACATTTTTTCTATCCGCTGCAACCGAAACAGGTCCTGATAAACACGCCGAGTTTGCGGCCGCTTGGAAAACAGCACCAGTCCGGCGGTAAGCCGATCGATGCGGTGCAGTGGCACCAAGTCGGCGTTACCCGTCCTGCGCACCAGCCTTGCTAGCAAGGTGTGCTCGACGAAACCACCGGCCGGTATCACGGGCAGGAAATGCGGCTTATCGGCAACCAACAGCTCATCATCCTCGAACAGCACCTGCTCCTCGAAAGGAATCGGCAGCTCAAGGGCGACTTCGCGATAGTAGAAGATCACTTCCCCAGCGCGAAACGCGTGGGCGCTGCCAATGGCATTACCCGCACCATCCAAGACCCGGCCACGCGCAAAGCGGTCAATCCACGCGTCACGCGTTATCGCCGGGAACCGTTCGCACAAGGCGTCCAGTACGAAACGCCAGGCGCCGGGCGGCAGCTGCAATGAACTGGGGGATACACCATCAATTGCCGGCGGCACGGCCATCCCGCGCTCAGTCGTCCGCGTTGGCGGCGTCGCGGCCCTGCTGACGGATGATCGCTTCCTCGCGGGCGTCACGAATCGCATCCATCACGCCGGCGACATCGGCCTTCTCTTTCTTGAAGACAAATTTACCTGTCAGCACCGTGTCTGGGCGCAGTTCACCCTTCTCAAACAGGGCCCACATCTCCTCGCCGTAGTGCGTCTGCATCAACTCGGGAGCAAAGCGGGCCAGCGTCGCGCGCAGGTTATGCACGTCACGCAGCAACATCGCGCGCGCGGCGTTATTGCCCGCGGCACTGACGACTTGGGGCAGATCGATGATGACCGGCCCGTCGGGCGCGACCAACACGTTGTATTCGGACAGATCGCCATGAATCAGGCCCTGGCAGAGCATCAGCACTACTTGGTGCATCAGGAAGGTGTGGTACTCGCGGGCTTCCTCTTGCCACAGCTCCACTTCGCCCAACCGGGGCGCGGAATGGCCGTCGGCATCGGTGACCAACTCCATCACCAACACACCATTGAAGTAGCCGAACGGCTGTGGGACGCGCACGCCGGCGGCGGCCAGTTGGAACAAGGCATCAACCTCGGTGTTCTTCCAGGCCGCTTCCTGCGACTTGCGGCCAAACTTGCTGGCCTTGCCGATGGCCCGCTGCTCACGACTACCGCGGACTTTGCGACCCTCTTGGTACGCCACGCGCTGCTGGAAGCTGCGCTGACCCATGTCCTTGTAGACCTTGGCGCAGCGAATTTCGTCGCCCGCACGAACGACGTATACGGACGCTTCCTTGCCGCTCTTGAGCGGTCGCAGCACTTCGTCGATGACGCCATCGTCGATCAACGGCTGCAAGCCTTTCGGGGTTCTCATGGAACTTACGGGGGCTCAAAGGGGACAGGCCCACAGTATGCGGCACGGCGCCCCGAATGCGTCCCAAAGCGATGACTTACGCCTTCATTACCGCGCCTGCCAGCAATTCGTAGGACCGGCAGCGTGCGACGTGGTCGAAAACGTTCGCCGTGACCAGCAACTCGTCGGGGCGATGGCGGGCGAGGAAGTCAGTCACGCCACGAGCGACGGTGTCGGGAGCCCCCACCACCGCGCAGGCCAAGGCGCGGGCAACGCCGGCTTTCTCTACTGGGCTCCAGAACGCCTCGATATCGTCGATGGGTGGAGGCACTAGGCCCGGTTGGCCACGACGCAGATTCACGAAGGCCTGCTGCTGGGTCGTGAACAAGTACTGCGCCTGCGCATCGGTGTCAGCCGCCACGATATTGATGGCGAGAATCGCATAAGGCTCGGCCAATCGCGGCGAGGGCGTGAATTCGCGGCGGTACAGCGCCAATGCCTCGTCCATTGCATCGGGCGCGAAGTGGGAGGCAAACGCAAACGGCAGGCCCAGCGCGGCTGACAGCTTGGCGCTGAACAGGCTTGAGCCCAGCAGCCAAACCGGCACATCGAGGCCAGCACCTGGCACCGCTTGCACCGCTTGACCGGGCTGCGCTGGATCGAAATAACGCAATAGCTCGACCACATCGTTCGGAAACGACTCAGCGCTGTCGAAATAGCGACGCAGGGCGTGGGCCGTGGCTTGATCGGTGCCCGGCGCGCGACCGAGGCCTAAATCGATGCGCCCCGGATAGAGCGAGGCCAGCGTACCGAACTGCTCGGCCACCTGCAGCGGCGCATGATTGGGCAACATGATTCCACCCGCGCCCACGCGAATCGTGTTCGTGCCGCCGGCGATATAACCGATCAGCACGGCAGTCGCCGCGCTGGCAATGCCGGGCATGTTGTGGTGCTCTGCCAGCCAATAGCGCCGGTAGCCTAGTCGCTCGGCATGTTGGGCCAGATTCAGCGAATTGCGAAATGCCTGCGCGGTGTCGCTGCCAACGGTGACCGGCGCCAAATCGAGGACAGACAGGGGAATCATGGGACTCTCTCGTTAGTGGGGCGGACAGCAGACAGCCGCCAAGCGGGTGCGGCGTGTCGGTGAGGCCTTCGCCAGCCGCGTTCACGTCATCTGATCCACAATAGATGGGGATAGCGTGCGGCAAACACCAGCCGTGGGCGGACAACGTCCCGTGCAGCCCCAAAAAGCTCTGCGAATAGACCAATAACACCCTACTTCGAATGGAACACCCGCAATCATGATTCGAGCAAGAAATCCTCTTTTCCTCGGCGTGGCCGCGCTTGGCTTGGGCGCCGCCCTGCCCGCCTTCGCTGCCGACGGCGATTGCGAAACCGGCTCGGCAAGCGGGCGCTCGCCCATCATGAGCCTGCGTATCGACAATGATCTGTTCGCCCAGCGTGACGAGGGCTATAGCAGCGGTGTCCAGCTGAGCATGGTGTCGCCCAACCTCAAGGACTACACCAATGACCCCTGCTTGCCAGCGTTCGCGCGTTGGCTAAACGGTCATCTTGCGCGCGTCCAACCGCAAGGCTTTGACGAGCAAAACATGGTGGTCAAGATCAGCCAGGGCATCTACACGCCGGCGGATCGACAACGCAGCGACCTCATCACCGACGACCGACCCTATGCCGGCGTGTTGATGGTGAACCTGGGCTACAACGCCCGTCGCGGCGATTATTTGCGCACCACCCAGTTTGGGGTTGGCATCGTAGGACGGCATGCTTACGGCGAGCAAACCCAGGACTTCATCCACAGTTTCACTCGCTCGCCGCGATTCCAGGGTTGGAATAATCAGTTGAAGGACGAGTTGCTGCTATCGGTGTTGCACGAGCGCTCGCAGCGCTTGGCCTTCCACCCGATCGGCCGGGGGCGGCTGCAGTGGGACGCCATCAGCCACTGGGGCGGCGCGATTGGTAATTACCAGACCCATGCCAACGGTGGTTTCGAATTGCGCATTGGCCGGGACTTGCCCAATGATTTCGGCTCCAGCCCGGTGCGGCCGGCGGGCGATAATACCGCCCCATCATCCCAAGGGCTCGCCTCGACGTGGTCTTGGCATGCTTTCCTCGCGACCGACGCGAAACTGGTGCTGCGCGACATCACGCTGGACGGCAATACGTTCCGCGACAGCCCCAGCGTGGATAAGAAGCCCGTCGTCGGCGAAGCTGCGCTGGGCTTAGCAACGACTGTCGGCGCATGGAAAGTAGCGCTCGCCCGCTATTTCCGAACACGAGAATTCGACGGGCAGGAGCTGCGACCGTCGTATGGCAG
>JBBSAA010000131.1:0-7928 GCA_038252715.1 Lysobacterales bacterium
GCAAGCTAATCGGCGTCGGTGCAATGAACCCCAACGAACAGCGCAGTTTTACCCTGTCCGTCGAGGTGACTCCCGCGAAGCCCAAAGGCAAGCTAAAGGCGGGCACGAAACACTGAGGCCAAGGTCAAATACGGCAAAAATGACCGGGAAAAGGCGCAGATGCGCCTACCCACCTGCGGTGATGGGCTATGCTTGCGGCATTCGTTGGGGGACGAACAATGCCTGTAGCACCCGTTGAACCACCGTCAGCGCTTCGAGAAAGCCTAGATCCAGTCACACGCCTGACCAATTTTCCGCAGCGCACTTATCCGCTGCGCGTTCTGGGGATGAGCTTGGCCTCGCTACCGCTGATTGCGGTGATGCGTGAACTCAATTCCCCGTGGCCCGCTTGGGCCTGGATGATCTTCAGCTGTTTTCTTTGGCCCCACATCGCCACTGTCTGGGCACGACGCAGTAGCGACCCCGTTCGCGGCGAACTACGCAATTTCGTCATCGATTCCCTGCTCGCCGGCAGCTGGGTTCCGCTGATGCATTTCAGCCTGCTGCCGTCGGCGGTATTGCTGAGCGTGGCATTCGCCGACAAGGTGAACGTCGGTATCCGCAACCTGTGGCTCTATTCGCTGCCCGGCCAGGCGCTGGCCTTGCTGCTGATGGGCTGGCTCACCGGATTCGCTTTCCAGCCCACTGCCAGCATGACGGTGGTAGTCGCTAGCTTGCCCATCCTGGTGATCCACACGCTGGTGGTCAGCGTCAGCAGCTATCGTTTGCTTCGAAAAGTGCAGCGACAGAATGCCCAGCTTGAGCAGATCAGTCGGATTGATGCACTGACCAATCTCGACAGTCGCGGCTATTGGCAGCAACAAGCCACTCGCTTACTGAGTGACCATCAGTCCCAGTCGCAGCCTGCGACGATCATGCTGCTCGACGTCGACCAGTTCAAGGCCATCAACGATCGCTTCGGGCATGCAGTTGGCGACGACGTCTTGCGCGGCATCGCCGAGTTGCTTCGTCGCCATTTGCCGGCCGGCGCTCATGCCGGTCGCCTCGGCGGAGACGAGTTTGCAATCACCGTCGCCTTGGCAATGGTGGACGCGCAAATCATTGCCGAAAATATCCGGATGGCGGTGGAGACCCTATATTTTTCCAAGGTCCCGGGCCTGCACTGCTCGGTCAGCATTGGCTTGGCGAACCCACCTGCGGCCGAGCTTGGCCTGCGCGAATGGATCGAAGCCGCGGATCGCGCCTTGTATCGCGCCAAGCACGAGGGACGCAACCGGACCGTGGGGATAAGCAGCGCGCAAGAGCGCAGCGCCTGATATCAGCTCGGTGTGGCAACTACGTAAATCGCACAAATCAACGCAGCTGGCTGTCCTTGCTGCCGCGTCGGTTGATGCTACCAGCGGCGCCGACGTCGAGATCATGCGCTTCCTGGCAAGGCACACACAGGCGTACTCCGGGAATTGCCTTGCGGCGTGCCGGCGGTATCTTGGCGTCACATTCTTCGCAACGGGCCAAGCCAGGACCACTTGGCAACTGCGCGCGCACGCGCTCAATGCCATCCTTCACGGTCGCATCGATCTGGTCTTGCACAGCGCCGTCGCCTGCCCACCCGGTGGCCATGGTGTCTCTCCCGCCTATTCGACGATCTGGCCACTAGGATAACGCCGGCCCACTGAACGATTTCGATGTTTGGCCAACGACTGCAGCGCACTCAGCGGCAATCACCGCCGCGTCGGGACATTCCCGCCGGGCACGCCGAGGATACCGCTTGGCTGGCCGCCTCGACCTTGGCGCGAGCGGCTTCGTGCCGCCAATCCCACCGCCGCCGGTGGGCCTCCATATCCGCTTGCATCGTGTTGTTACCGCCTTGGCTGCGCCACTGGGCCGTCAGCTGGTCAAGCTCCCCACGTTCCTGATCGAACAGCGCCCGTTCCTCTGCCAAGGCGCGCGTTAGCGCGTCGCGGGCGGAGGACGAATCACGCCGAGGTGCGCGGGCGATGTAGGGAGCCTGCGCGACCGCTTTCGCTGAACTCGCTGCGGGGGTTTGAGTCGCCCGCGCCGACGCCGCTGGCGCCTGTGTCCTAGTGCGAATCACCGGTGGTTCCAGCACGGTGCCCGGTGCAAATTCGGGGGTGGTCGGCGCCGCGGCTTGCCGTGTGGAAACCGTCGCCGCGCTCGCCGCGCCGGTACCGACGGACGCGGCGGGGCGCGCGCTACCGCACGAGGAATCTTGGTAAACCGTCGCGCCTTTGACCACGCATTTATAGACCTGCGCTTGCCCCGCCGACGCAGAGGCGAGCGCGGCAAGCACGATCAAGACCAAGCAATGGCGGCGATTAGGTGCGTTCACAGTCGCAAGAATACGGCATGCGAGTGCTCATGCATTGGAACCGTTGCCTTGGCGGCTTGGTTGGATGCTTGGCGCGGCGCGGTCAGGAGCAGGCGAACCCGGTTATGGATGTCAATCATGCCGCGTCGCCTGTTGCTTTCGGTCTTGTCGCTGTCGGTCTTGTCGCTGTCGGTCATGTTGCTCTGGGGCGCTCGCGCTGCCCGCGCCGCCGGTTCCGATTGCAAACAAGCGCTGATGCCGACCGAAAAGCGCATTTGCGCCACTATCGAGCGGTCATGGCCAGGCCACGACGATCAAGGCGTTTAGCGCCGCGTGCGGGTGCCGGATCGCTTATGAAGCGTTCCCAGCAGGAAATCCCAAAGCGGCGTGGTGACTCCAAAATTGCTGTCCGGATGGTAGTGATGCACATGATGGCTAGCGGCCCAACGGCGAGCAAACGGATGCTTGAACCGGGTCACGTGCATCAGCGCATGCGTGCTGCCGTACGCGGCATAACCGGCCGCAATACCGCCGGTTAGCAGCAAGGCCGTTGCAAACGGCAGCGCAAGGCAAAACGCCCCCCAAAGCATCAGTAGCAGCACCGGCGGCAGGAAAAACGGCAGCGAGTCGTAGCCGAGCGGGTTGTCGTGGTGTTTCTGGTGACCAGGCGCGAACAAAGGCACGTTGCCGTGGAACAACCAGCGATGAAAGCCGTATTCGATCAGTGAAAACAGCAGCAGGCCTGAAACCACCACGGCCACTGACGCGACGATGGACGCGCGGGAAAACCACGCTCCCGCCGCCAGCAACAGGCCACTGGTCAAGGCATCGGCCAGCAGTCCGGCGCGGTGGTTAGCCCGCGTCTCTGACATCCGGGCGATGGCTTGGAGGACGCTTCCGAGTGGACGCCCGATGGCAGGATGTAGGGAAATCATCAGTGGAGTCCTCGGTCATCGATCATTGATGACCGTTGTTCAGCCGAACGAATGTCCAGCGCCGACAATATGACAGCAGTTGGTAGGCTTTCGTTCTATTTCCCGTGCCGATTGTGTCGATTTTTGGCCACTGGGGGCCGTTGGGAGCTGAAGCAGACGCCTAGTTATGATGAATCGGCCTTGGAAAGCCGATCGTTGCCCGAGCTTGGCAACCGGGGGCTGGCCCGAGCAAACCATCAGGATCTACCGCCCACGTTCGGGTACTCGAAGCCCCCTCGTCAAACCGGCCCACCCTCAAGCGCGGCTCTCGGCTTTAGTGACTTTGCCGGCAACACTGCCGATTTTGCCGGTGGCGACAACATAAACCCGGCAGCGGCCGCCAACCTGTGGGACAATCCGCCTTCGTTTACCTCACCTAGGATCCTCCCATGAAGAAGGCACGTCACCGCCGTCGCGCGGCCCGGCTCAAAAGCGCCAAGCGCTAAGCCGCACCGCCACAGCAGAAGACCAGGGCCGATTCGCGGTTTTACGCGACTCAGCCCTGGTCTTTTTTTGCCCAATTGCCGTGAAGACTGCCGTAAAAAAACGGAAGCCATCAGGCATCGATGGCTTCCGCTCTTACAGCTTTGTGCCGATGGTGCGTGGACTCAGATTCGACCCATCACCAGCAACACGACGATGACGAGCACGACCAGGCCCAAACCGCCGCTGGGGCCATAGCCCCAGCTACGGCTGTGGTTCCAACTTGGAAACGCGCCAATCAACAGCAGTATCAGCACGATTAGCAGTATCAATCCCAAACTCATGACCTTCTCCTTGAAATCTGGTGCCAAAGGATGGAACCGGAGTTACCTCTGCGGTTCGGGCTTGGGTTCGACAATCACGGTCGTGCTGCCGCCGGTGTCGCCTTTTGCGCCGTCATTGCCCTGCATGCCGTCGTTGCCCTGTGCGCCATCATTGCCCTGCGCGCCGCTGGCGCCTTGTACGCCTTCGTATCCTTGGGCGCCCGTACGACCCTGCTCACCTGGCGCACCGGCGGGACCGGCTGGGCCGGCAACAGGAACCGGGGTGACCGGCACGACAACCGTCGCCGGCTGTTCGCAGGCGCTCAGGGTCAACGCAGCGATCGCTGCGGTCAAAATTAAACGGTTCATGGGAAATCCTTGTGTAGCGGAAAGTAACTGCGCGGGCATCTAAGCGATAACACGCGACCAGGGTGCGACGCGTCTGAGCATCGTGGCCGGATGCTAACGCGTGCAGCTGGCGCGTGCGGCGCCACACACGTAAACGTGTACGCAATCACCCATGCCGTTCATATTCGCAACGGGCGCATCGGGACCCTTGCATGGATTCGTGCGCGGCACCGTGCAAACGGCACGAAACATTGCGCTCTCGAAGCAATCGGGCACCCCGCGCAATTGCCTAAGCAGCCTGTGCTCACTGCGCTGGCAATATCCAGCCCAGCATCTCGAGCGGACGAGGCAGAGCGGCGCTACCGAGAGGTTTACGCCGTTTTGTTCCGCAATTTGCGTTCAAACAACGCTAGGGTTTTCGCCCAAGCCGCCTTCGCCGCTGCTTCGTCGTAACGCGGCGTGGTGTCGTTGTTGAAGCCATGCTGGGTATCCATAGGCTGGAACAGGGTGTAATTCACAGCAGCGGCCCTCAACGCAGTCTCGTAAGCTGGCCAGCCGGCATTGACCCGCTCGTCGTTGCTGGCCAGAACCACCAGCAGCTCGGCCGCGATCTTCGGCACGTCTTCGGCGGGCGCTGCCGAGCCGTAGAACGGCGCGCCAGCGACTAGGCTGGGGCGCTGAGTGGCGAGGAAGTTGACGATGCCGCCGCCGTAGCAAAAGCCGACCGAGCCGACCTTGCCATTGCCACCTTCCAATCTTTCCAGCCAATCAAACGCCGCCAAGAAATCCTGTCGCGTTTTGGTTTGGTCGAGCTTGCCAAACTTTTCCCGCGCCGAATCCTCGTCACCGGGATAACCGCCGAGTGGAAACAGCGCATCGGGCGCAAACGCAATGAATCCTGCCAGCGCCAAGCGGCGGGCCACGTCCTCGATGTGCGGATTGAGTCCACGGTTCTCGTGTACGACCAGTACCAGCGGCAGCGGTCCTTCGGCAGTCGCCGGACGAACCAGATAGCCGCTGGCCTTGCCGTAGCCGTCAGGCGAATCAAACTGCACCCGTTTGGCAACCAGGCCGGGATCGTCAGGCTTCACTTGCTGCGCAGCGGCGAATTGCGGCGCCAACGCAGCCAGCAAACCGACCGCGCCTAGGGTGCCGGCAAAGCTGGCGGCAGCTGACAGGAAACCGCGTCGGTCAATCATGCCGTGGACATACTGATCGAACAGCTTCAACACCTCGGGTTCGAAATCGTTGGCGGTAAGCTTACGTGGCGTCTCGGACATTTTTCACTCCTCAAGGGTCGGAAAGATCGTCGCGTGTGCTGTTGCCCCGCTTTCGGAGGTTGGCTGGCGGTGCGGCACCGGCCACTTCGATCAAGCTCGAGTTAGGGCAACGACGCGCGCCGCGCATTGCAATCGCCCTGCGCACCGAGGCCAGCAACGACCATGGCTATTGGCGAAAATAACTTCGCGTGCTCGCGCTCACTGCATTGGCCTCACTGCGCACGGACGCAGCGGTTCGATTGTCGAGCCCGCTGCGCCATGTGTCTGTGAAGGCGGCGTCGCTCAGAGCCCGTGAATAGCCGTCATCAGCACCATCAGCAAACCAACCACGGAAGCTGTCCAGATCAAGGTGCGCAGATAGGGAATCCCGGCGGCATAGACCGGCACATAGGCGATCCGTGCCGCCAAATACAATTGCGCGCCGAGGGCGCTGTGATCGCTGGTGCGCTGCGTTATCACCACGACCAGCACCGCGACGGCAAAGAATGGAAACGTTTCCAAGAAGTTCCGCGAGGCCCGATCCATTCGCGCAGCGACGCCCGTCAACGGCGGCGGCACGCCATCGCGCGCACCAACGTTCCAGCCCAGCCCGCGCTGCTGTGTAACAAAGGTGGCTGTCAATGCGACCTGCACGAGGCCCAGCACTACCGCCCATACCAACATCTGCAATTCCATACCCATGACGCTCTCCACCGGTGGATACCCAGCCGAAGCCTAACAGGCCAGGCTGTGTTGCACGGCCTTGCTCCGAGGCGCTTGGGCGGGCGCGGTAAAAGCGGGCACACTTCAACCCACACTTTCCGCCTAACCCTCCCCTACCCTCGCCCATGAACGGACTGTCGCTCCGGCTCCTGACCATCGTCGCTGCCACCCTAGTCCTGCTCTGCAGCTGTGACGACGGACCGCCGCCGCCCACGCCCGAGCAGATACGACAGCAGATCCAACGGCTGCTGCCACCCAACTTGGCTGATGGCCAAGGCTGGGCCGAAGACATCTACACCGCTTTCGATTCCCTGAAAATCCGGCCCGTGGCGCCCAACATCTGCGCAACACTGGCGGTGATCGAGCAGGAGTCAGGGTTCAATCCCGATCCCGTGGTGCCGGGTCTAGCGAAAATCGCCCGTGCCGAAATTGATCGCCGCGCAGCAAGCCATCACGTGCCGCTGTTCGTCGTGCGCGGCGCGCTCGGCTTCAAAGCCAGCAACGGGCAAACCTATGAGCAACGCTTGGCCGCGGTCCGAACCGAACAAGATCTCGACCAAATCTTCGAAGACATGATTGCTTCGGTGCCGATGGGTCGGCGCCTGTTAGGCGGCGCCAATCCGGTGCATACCGCGGGCCCGATGCAAGTGAGCATTGCGTTTGCCGAACAGTTTGCCAAGAAGCGTGACTACCCGTATGCCAATGTGACCTCCATTCGAAGCGAAGTCTTTACTCGTCGCGGCGGCGTGTATTTCGGGGTCGCCCACCTGCTTGGCTACAAGACAAACTACCCAGCGCTGAAATACCGATTCGCCGATTACAACGCCGGCTTTTACGCCAGCCGAAACGCGGCGTTTCAGCACGCGGTAAGCGTTGCCAGTGGCCTGCCATTGAGCCTCGATGGCGATTTGGTCAAATACGGTCGAAAAAAGCAGCTAGCCGGCGCCACTGAACTGGCCGTACAGTCGATCGCCACAAGCTTATCGAGCACGCCAGCGGCAATCCACGCCGACCTGCAACTTGGCGACAGCCTCAGTTTTGAAGGCACCGATCTGTATCGCGATGTGTTCGCGCTGGCAGAACGCAAATCTGGCAAAGCCCTGCCGCGCGAAACGATGCCGAACATTCGCCTAGACAGTCCAAAGATCACTCGCAAGCTGACCACGGAATGGTTCGCCACCCGTGTTGAGCAACGCTACCAACGCTGCATGGCGAAAGCCCGCAGGTAGGAGCCAGCTTGCCGGCGACAAGCTATCGAGCCAGCAGGAATGGGGCTTCGCCAGCAAGCTGGCTCCTACGGAATGGCAATGCAATTTGCAGCGATTGGACTGCATTTTGCACTTCACTCAATGCGGACGGGGTTCGATGCACGGTGGTGATGAAAACCACCGAATCCAATGGAGACAACCCATGCACACCCCCGCCGAACTAGAGAAGAAACTTTGGCACGCGCTGAAGTCCGATCGCACCTTGATGCTTGGCATTGACGGTGTCGAAGACGGGCACTCGCGACCCATGACCGCGCAATTTGAGGAGGACGGCAGTCCCA